>JAAYIT010000197.1 GCA_012523295.1 Porphyromonadaceae bacterium
AGAAAAAACAAATATTCAAAAAGCAAGCAAAGTGCGTTCTACAAAAGGATTACTTACATTCGTATTTGGCAGAATTGCGGCAGCTTACATTAATCTGATTTATTAATTCAAACCCTGATTCGCATATTATAATAATTTCGATGTTTCTAATAATTAATACTATCTTTAGACAGATTGTATCAAAATAAACATTTTAAAAATTCAAGGTTAATGGTATTTATTGCTATTTTTCGCTAAAAATATTTTTACTCTAAGGTAATCGTATGCAAATATACGAGATTTTAGCCTGTTCGTGGTGGACATATTTCCATAAATGGTGGACAAATATTTTTTTAAGTGTATAATTCACACTTTTTCGAAAATTATTTCTATTTTTGTTTCTAATAATACCTGAAAAAATGAAACCGACACGATTAAAACAATCATTAAGCACTCTTAGAAATGATTATTTGTATCATCAAAGGTTTCATCTGACAATAAGAAAATTAATGATGAAGCAGTTCCTTTTATTTGGTTTTTTGTTGCTGTCAACAACATCGATAGGCCAAAACTCCATAGAATCAAAATACATTTTCAATACTATTTCTGTTGCCGAGCAATTGCCTCATAACTTCATTGATGATATCTACAAAGACAGCCATGGCTTTATCTGGATTTCGACCGGTGGCGGCGGTTTGGTACGTTACGATGGGTATGAATTTTTGACATTGAATGTAAACAGCTCACCTATCTATCTAAAAAGCAACTATGTACGTCAGGTTTGTGAAGATAATTTCAATCGGCTTTGGGTGGTTTCGAACATGGGAATCGATGTAATAAATCTTCGAACTATGCAAAAATCACCGATTACTACTGAAAAATTAAACTTGGAAGATTTCGAAAACAATGGCGCCCAAAACGTAATCAAAGACAGGAACGGATCGATTTGGATTCTTTCGGTTGAAAACATTCATAAGATTGATTTTGATAAAAAAGGAAACATTACCCGGCTTATTTCTTCTCAAAACAACCCGAATGCACCTAACAGTTTTTCGACTATTACAGAAATAGACAATAATGTGATAGTAGGAAATAATGGCGCTGTTTACTCTGTTTTCTCCTCTCAAAACAAATCCTTTACTTTCAGACTTCTAAATGAAAACCTCGATTTTGGTCAAACGACCTACATTTCTTCCATTCTGAAAAAAGACAACACGCTCTGGATAGGCGCTGACAACGGACTTTATAAATACCTGATAAACAGCAATCTGCTTGAACATTACACCCACAGCGAATCGGATAAAAATTCGATATCGCAAGACATGGTCACCAATCTGGCGATATTTGACAACGGAACATTGGTAGTAGGAACATTGCGCGGATTGAGTCTGTACGATGCCGAGAAAAATAATTTTACCCGAATTTCGGCCAGAACAGGCAGTAAGACTTATCTCTCAAATGATTTTATCAACAGCCTGATGTCCGATAAAGATGTATTGTGGATCGGCACCGAATCCGGAGGCATAAATAAAATGATGCTTCCAAAGCTGAAGACTCAAAACTACAAGCACAATGCAGACATAGCCAATACACTTTCGCCGAATCCGGTAAATGCCATTTTTGAAGATAAAAACGGTGATTTATGGTTAGGGACGGTAGAAGGAGGATTAAACAGAAAGCCGAAAGGGAGCAATTCGTTTATTCATTATACTGCTTCCAACACGAATTTGAGCCACAACTCCGTGAGCGCTATCGAAATGGATGGTAATAATAATATTTGGGCGGGAACTTGGGGAGGCGGTATAAACATAGTCAACTCGAATCTTCAGAATAGTCTGGTTTTCACCTACTTGAACCTGCCTACACAGTATATCGGAGTATTGGAATTTGACTCATTAAACAACGGAATGTGGATTGGAACAAACCGAGACGTATTCTTTTACAGTATTGATTCACAGCAAATTTCAAACCCGTTAGACCAACAGCTTTTTCCTCGAATCTGGGGGACTTTAGGAAGTTTGATAGATAAAAACCAGCTCTATATAGGCACTTCAGAAGGTCTTGCAATAGTGGATTTGGAAAGTCTCGACAAGGCGAGTTCAAAATTTAAAGCACAGAAATTTGTAGGGAATAATGAGAAAATCGCACCGCTTTTTATGCGAAACATTACCTGCATTATCAAAGGCAATGATAAATCGATTTGGCTCGGCAGCAATGGATACGGTATTTGTAAAATGGTTCGACATGGAGAAAATTTTGAGTTAGATTTCTTCGACAATGAGGATGGATTGGCTCATAATACGGTATATGGAATTCAGGAGGACGAAAATGGATTGATCTGGATAAGCACCGGACACGGGCTTTCGTGCTATAATCAATCGACCAATTATTTCTCCAACTATACTACCAATGATGGTCTTATGAGCAATCAGTTTTATTGGAATGCCTCATACAAATCTCTGTCAAACAAGAATATTTACTTCGGGAGTAATGATGGACTTGTAGAACTGACCGGCACATTGCAAAACGCTCCTTCCAAAAACGATAAAATCACTTTTACCAAACTTCAGATTTTGAACAAGACGGTCTGGTTTGGTGATAATCGATTTATTAAGAGCGACATAGCTTACGCGAACAAAATTGTGATACATGAAAAAGACAAAACATTTTCCATCGAATTTGCCACGCTGCATTACGAGAATCCTTCCGCTATCACCTATTCGTACCGTCTTGTCGGATTTGACGATAAGTGGATTACGACAGGCGCGGACAGACGATTTATCACCTATACAAACTTAAAACCGGGCAAATATAATTTTCAGGTTCGTTCGATGACGCGTGGAAATGACTGGAGCGAGGATATGGCACAAATAGAAATCGTAGTCCGACCCTATTTCTACAAAACATTATGGTTTATCGCGATCCTTCTGACACTTATTCTTTGGGCAATTTACAGAGCCTATAAATGGCGGATAAACTCGTTGAAAAAACAACAAATTCTCCTTCAGGAAAAAGTGGAAAGACGCACCATTGCTCTTCAAACTCAGAAAAAAACACTGGAACAACAGGCAGATGAGCTAATCAAGCAAAATGAAATTCTCGCGGCTCAAAATGAAAAAATCGACACGCAGCGGCGTCAGTTAATCGAATTATCTGCTAAAGTACAAGAAGCTATGACTGATCGGATTTCGTTTTTCACCAATATCACACACGAATTCCGAACGCCTGTAACACTGATAAACGGGCCGATTGAACGTGCTCTGAAGCTAAGTACAAACCCAAAAGTTATCGAACAGTTGAATTTTGTTTCCCGAAATTCTAAAAATTTGCTTTCGTTAATCAACCAATTGATGGATTTTAGAAAAGTGGAAAGCGACAAGCTGAATATTCAATTAAAAACGGGAAACATAATCAGTTTTTTAGAAGATACCCTTGTCCCGTTTGACACATATACAGCTGAAAGAGGGATAAAAATCCGAAGAATTTACAGACTGATTCAGCCGAAAATCATGTTTGATGATGAGGCGATTCGGAAGCTAATCACTAACCTGCTCTCCAACGCAATAAAATTTACGCCTGATAATGGCCAAATCACGCTTTACGTCTGCGAACTAAAAGACAACAGGCTCTACATCAGCCTGAAAGACACGGGTTATGGAATTGACGAAGATGATATTGACCAAATTTTCAATCGCTTCTATCAATCGAAACGACACGAGAAAATTTCTGTTTCGGGACAAAGCGGGACTGGGATAGGACTATATCTTTGTGCTAAAATCGTGGAATTGCTTGGCGGGCAAATCAGCGCTAAAAACAATCGGGCTGAAGGCGCATCGTTTCGGATAATACTGCCATTGGAGCGAAGCGAAAAATTGAATCAGCCTGTAGAAATCACAAACACAGAATCAGAATCAGCTGATAATGATGAAATTACGCATGAAACCAACAGCTATAAAACAAAAAGACCAACGATTTTGGTAGTGGAAGATAATACCGATATGCGAAAATACATCAGCTCGGTACTTGCCGATTATTATAGAGTTTTGGAAGCAGAGAACGGGAAAGAGGCTTTGCAAATACTCAGGAACAAATCGGTTGATTTTATAGTGAGCGATCTAATGATGCCCGTAATGGACGGTCTGGAGCTCTCAAAACTTGTAAAGTCTGATTTTTCGATTTCACATATTCCATTTCTTATGCTCACTGCCAAATCAAATGTCGAAACACAAATCAGCAGCTTTAGAGTTGGAGTGGATGAATTCCTATCGAAACCGTTCAACGCGGAACTGTTGCTCGCAAGAATTAAAAATATTCTTGAAAGCCGTCAAAACTATCAGCGAAGATTCAGCATGAATATGGATGTGAATGAATTGAATATTGTGGAGGAAACGAGTGATGAAAAATTTATCCGTAAAGCATTGGAAATCGTAAAGGCAAACTACAAAAACCCCGAATTTGAAGTATCCGGTTTTATCAAAAGCATGGGAATAAGCAAAAGTTTGCTTAACAAGAAAATGAATCATCTCACAGGCCAGCCAACTGTACAGTTTATCAGAAACTATCGCCTCAGCGTGGCGCGTGAAATGATTTTGAAAAACAAAGACAGCATGACAATCTCCGAAGTGGCTTTTGAATGCGGATTCAACGATCCAAAGTATTTTTCAAGATGCTTTACCAAACATTTTGGAGAAGCTCCGAGTCTGATTAAAAGTTAGATCCTGAAAAAACAAACCGGATCTGATGACCCTACTTCACCAATGGATTACTGCTCATCAGCTCTCCATTTATCCGAAGATTATCAAACTTTACATTTTCAATTTTCCCTGTGAAATGGTTTCCTCTTGCCACTCCGTTAAAAGCGCTGTTGCTGACAAAGATATCCTGAACAGACAGCTCATCGGGAAGCGCGTCGATAAACACACCGTACCGGCTTTTCTGTGAAGTCACTTTGTCAATATAGATATTTTTCACTGTCGGGATAAATCCTCTTTCACCCACTTCACGCGGTTCGTAAAGGAGGTTAATATGCAGCACAGCCTCTTTGCATTCACCAACTTCCACATTTCTCACGAATACATTCTCGATAGTTCCTCCACGTAAAGTATTGGTTTTGATACGGATAACTCTATCAAGCAGCGGACTGTCCATTTTGCAGTTTTCGACGAATAAATTATTGTAACCGCCTGAAATTTCACTTCCGATCACAACTCCGCCGTGTCCGTTTTTCATTTCACAATTTCTTACAATTATGTTTTCACTGGGTCTCGACCAACGTCTTCCATCATTATTTCTCCCCGATTTTATGGCGATACAGTCATCTCCGGTATTGAAAAAGCAGTTTTCAATCAAGACATTCGTACAAGATTCAGGGTCGCAACCATCTCCGTTTGGTCCATTATTTTCTACATATACACCACGAACGATTACGTTGTCGCAAAGCAGAGGATGAATCACCCAGAATGGCGAACGAAGTATTTTTACATCTTCAATCAACACATTATTACATAGATAGAAGTTTATCATCTGCGGTCTCATGCCATCATTTTCCGTCAAAATTCGTTTCGAAACAGGTAGTTTTTCATTGTTCCATTGCATCAGTTTCGGACGTCCGGTGCGTTGAGATATATCACCTTCCTGCCACCCGAAACGAACAGCTCCGCACTTTTTCCACCAGTTTTCATTGGCCGCATTTCCATCCAGCGTTCCTTTTCCGGTGATGGCTATATTCGATTCACCGTAAGCATATACCAACGGCTGATGATTGTAGCAGTCCATCCCCTCCCAACGTGTCAAAACAGTGGGGAAATACTTAGGATCGGTAGTGAAAAGGACAACTGAGCCTTCTTCAAGATGTAGGTTCACATTGCTCTTCAGGGTTAACGGAGCTGTAAACCAAGTTCCGGCGGGGACAATCACTTTTCCACCTCCATCTCTGCTGCAAGTGGCTATAGCTCTGTTAATTGCTTCTGTATTGAGCACGGTAGTATCGTTCGGTATAGCTCCAAAATCTCTGATGTTGTAGCTTGCGTTTTTGAATTTTGGCGCCTTGATATTTTTCAGAATTTTCGGATAAGTCTTTTTCCACGCTGTTTTCTGATCTTGTCCGCTCAAAGCGAATGTGAATAAAATTAGGAATGAAATACTAAGAATTTTCTTCATTTGAATTGTGTTTTTAATTTATTACTACTGACTGACACCCCCCCAGATAAATCCTGGGGTTATAAAAGAAATTGTCCTACAGACAATTTTTAGTCGGTCAGTAATGATTTAATGTATTTTTATGATAGAAGTCGTCTTAACTAATTTATAATCTGCTATATTTGGCTGTTTTTAGCTTCAGAGAAGCTTAATATTTGTATTAAAATGAATGATTTTTTAGGTACGACTCCAATTGGGGTCGGATATTTGATGCTTAAATCAACTGCAAATATTAAATTCCGCTGGAATTTTCCTTAAAAATCCAAAGTCAAGATAACATCAGCTTGTATCTTTCGACTCACACTAATGATTCATCAGTTTGACAGTCGCATTCCGGGTTGCAGTACGGATATTGACAATCAATATTTTTTCATTTGAATTCAACGGATATGTGTATTCATTCTGATGAATTTGGCTATTCTGATGAATTAATTTTCCTAAAACAGAATAAACGGAAATCGAGCTAATATCTTCTTCGGCAATAACCCGGATATTTCCATTATGAGAAAATACCTGAGCTATACTTTTTTCAAAAACAGGACTTACTCCGGTGCCGTTTTCATTGTATCTTATCAGATTAATATCGGGCATAACCAGATTTTCAAGACCGTCACCAATATAAAATCCGAGATGAGGTGGTTGGTTATAAGCTGTATTTTGCCAAGCGATTCCAAGTCGGTAAACGGGATCATGCATCAGTGTGTATAGTTTGTGTTGAGTGGGAATTGTAGTTGTGTAAATTCTCAGACTACTTGAATCATTAGTTGTCCAAAAAATGACCTCCTCTCTCCAGTCGCCTAAAATATCGGCACTTAAATTTGGTGTAGCTTTCGTACCGTTACATGAGGCAACTCCTGAGGGCGAAAGCAATGTGGTTGTTCCGTTGCCAGTCCATTTCGTGATACGCGTTCTATCCAGTAACTCATCTTGCAAGTCTCCATCCCAATACACTCGAAAATTGACCGAAGGTCGATTCGTAGAAATCTGAACTCCTTTCGAAGAATAAACACCGGATGCACCTGTGCTCCACATTTCAAATCCGGGATATCGGGCATCAATATCACCCGCCATTCCGCGTCCCACATCGGTTCCTGTTTTTCCTCCCCATAGAATTTTGCCCGTTCTCGCATCGTGCAATTCGTACCCGTACGCGGCTGATTTTTCTTCGTGAACTACCCAAACTTCCAATCCGGGATTATCTAAATCCATGTCAGAAACGTGCATTGCATCGCCATGCCCAAGCCCGGTACGGTAAAGCAAACTCCCATCATGGTCAATAACGCAAGCGCCATAAATGATTTCATCACGGCCATCTTCATCAACATCGGCTACACTCAAATTGTGATTTCCTTGCCCGAATGCACCGCTATTACTCGTACTCGAATTGTGATGCCAGCGTTCTACAAGCTTTTTGTCCCGGACATCATATGCTGTCAGTGTAGTTTTCGCATAGTATCCGCGACACATCACCGCGCTTGCATTTACTCCATCTAAGTAGGCTACACAGGCCAAAAAACGATCACTTCTGTTCCCATAGCCATCACCCCATGAGGATAAATTGCCTCTCGGCGGATTATATGGAACTGTATGAAGTTCCGCACCGGTCTTCCCATCAAAAAGTGTCAGATATTCGGGCCCTTTTAGAACTGTTCCCAGCATACCGGAGCCTGAGATCTGAGTGGTATCGTTGCTTCTGTATTTTGCTAAAGGATCATCGCCGGGTAAAATCACATAGTTTCCATTTCCATCAATGGTGCCGGGAGCTGTTTTACAAATAACTTCTGCCAGTCCATCGCCATCAAAATCATACACAAGAAACTGCGTGTAGTGAGCGCCTGCACGGATATTTTCTCCCAAATCAATTCTCCATAAATGTGTTCCGTCTAATTTGTAAGCATCTAAATATACATTTCCGGTGATGCCGTAGTAAGCGTTGTCTTGTGAGTTTGTAGGATCCCATTTCACAATAATTTCATACTCGCCGTCACCATCTACATCACCCACACTGCAGTCATTTGGACTATAGCTATAGGGCTGTCCATTCGGGTAGCTTCTGTTTGCCGCTCTACCCACATTTCCGGTTTTATTTGGCGGAGTAATTCCGCTCGGTGGTCGGTTGAGCGGAACTGTTTTGAATTGTTGCGCCCAGGTACTGACAGTTTTGACACCAACAGTATCCTCCACGCCATTTATTACCGGCAACACTTTGTATTTACTTGTCAATAACCCGCCGACATCTGTGAAATTTGTACTGTTTGTGATTGGTGTTTGATTTAAAAGCAGGTCGTCCCGATAGAGATTAAATCCGATGTCGATATTATCTGTCCCGAGAAATCGCCAGCTTAAGAATACACCGTTATTTACTTTCACGGCAACTAATCCACGGTCCAAATACTCCATATTTCTTTTGGCGGAGAACATGGGCAATGCTGACTGTAATAACAAAATCGTAATTAAGACCGACAGGTAGTATTTATATTTCATTGGTTTTAAAATGTTTTTCGCTATTTAAAAAATATTTCTTTAAAAATCATGTGGTTTAGGGCTTCAAGTCTTCCTATTGTCCCAGGTAAAACGATGGCACCGGTGACTGCGGATATCCCATGCTACGATGCGTGATATAACTTCTGTAAAGCGGATCTTGCAACAGTGTAACACGTCTGTCTTTTGCCGGAATATTTGTTCTGTAAATTCGAATTTCGTCTCCAATCGATGTGATTACCTCTTCTCTCCAATCACCATCGAGGTCAACGATCATCTGAATACTGCCTTCGATATTTTTTGTCAAATCCTGCTTCGTGTGCCATTTCCAAATGGTCTGCGAATAACCAAACGAACTTGCTCCCCAGCGATTGTCGTCGCCTTTAAAAGTTTCTCTCAGCAAATCAGCATCCCACCAAACCCAATTTCTCATTCCCGGAACTTCATCGTTGGTCGAATTTAGTTTTTCCCCTTTTGAGTTGAAAAGATATTTATCAGTACTTCCGCCTTTCCGATCTTCGGAAGCAAAGCATTCCAATCCGGGATGAGCAGGGTCAAAATCGGCAACCATACCATCACCGACGTGATATGTAGGTTGGTTTATCGCCCAGATTTGCTTTCCTGTTTTTGCATCAAGCACACATACACCGCGTCCATCGGTTCTGTACGGTTCTATAGCTAAAAACACCTGCATTCCTTCATTATCGGGATGTATCTTAGTCAGATACGCTTTGTCGCTATGCCCCAATCCGGAAGACCAGAGTAAAGTGCCGTTGTCATCGAGCATACATGAACCTAAGAGAATCTCGTCTCTTCCATCGCCATCCACATCTGTCGCCACCATATTATGAGCTCCCATGCTTCTCACGATAGGATTTTCCTCATCACCATCCCACCGCCAAAGTTTTTCAAGTCTATTTCCATTTAGTTGCCACGCGTCTACCACCATTAGTTTATAGGTCCCGCGAAGAGCCAGCAGACTCGGTGTCTTGCCATCAAGATAAGCAATCCCGATCTGATTTCGATTTTGTCTGTTCACATCGCCGTATCTGAAATTTCTTTCCGGCCAATCAACCCGACTTATCACTTTTCCTGTCATTCCATCAAGTACGGTCAAGTATTCACTTCCCCCTGCAATTCGTCCTCTGTTATTTCTCACATAGTCATCTCCCGCGGTTTTCAAGGCGACTTCGGCTTTTCCATCACCGTTCAAATCGAACACAACAAATGGTGAATACCAAACTCCGGGCTCTATACCAAGTCCTAAATCATACGTCCAAAGCCAAGTTCCATCGTGAAGGTAGGCGGAAATTTTATAGGTAATTCCCGTTGTATCGGGTGGCATTCCCGGATCAACATTGGATGATGGCGTGCGCACAATATAGTCCATGATTCCATCGCCATTTAGGTCGCCGATACCGATTTTGCCAACTCGTTCTTTATCTTTTACTCTGAAAGATGTATAATTCTTAAGCGATTGAAAATCAACGTGTAGTTTTTCGGAATTGGGTATCACGGCTTTATTTTTCGAAATAGCCTCAACCCAATAGACAGCTTTTGCAGCCGGCTTTGTATCAATGAAATCGTTTGTTTTTACAATCGGTTTCCTGTTTAATTTGGTGATTTTATTGTTAACCTGCCTGAAAACATTGAATGAAGCGTTCGGATTATCTGTTTCCAATAATCTCCAACTTAAATAAACAGACTTCCCATCTTCAGACAGCACAGCTGACAATCCGCGATTAAGTCTGTCTTTGATTCGTTCAGTGGCAAATCCTTCTACTTTTGGTTTAGGCTCGTGCCGCGGCTCTAAAATTTCATAGTAATAATATCTTTCTCTGGTGTCTTGCGATTTTGCTGTAAAAGCCATCCCTATTACAAAACAGGATATAAGAAAATAGAGTCTTGTTTTCATTTTATTTGTGTGTGTGTGTGTTTAAGTGAGAATATTGTCTGTTGTGTTTTTTATGAAGTATTTTATAATTCAAATTCCAAGTCGGAATGCTTTAGATTTTACTGCCCTAATTCTAATAATCCCATAATAAGCGGTCCGGTTGCTTTGGCATCGTTGTCACGTATCTTCTCATTGATATAATACTCAAAGCTCCCGTCACGATAGGGATTTCCTCCCAATCCGCCCACCTGACAACAACGGGTCAATGTCAAAGTTCCATCCGGATTTTCTATCAAAAGTTCTTTTTTCAATCCGTTGAAAGCTTTTTCGGCCACTTCCCGATATTTCTTGTCAAGATAGCCTTTGTTTACAGCTTTCGCGTAAGAATACATAAACTGCGTTGTCACCGATGCTTCAGGATAATTTCCTTCTCGCGTTGGCTGATCAAGAACCTGGTACCAAAGCCCGTTTTTGTCCTGGTATTTTGGCAGTGTTTCGGCTAATCCTTGAATCCAACCGATAATTGAAGTTCTTCCCGGATGATTTTCCGGAATAAAATCGAGCACATCGACCATTGCCATATACCACCAGCCAATGCTTCTGCCCCAGAAATTTGGTGAATGTCCGGTTTCAGGATTTGCCCATCGCTGCGATTTGCTTTCATCCCAGGCATGGTGATAAAGTCCGGTTTTTGAGTCGTAAGTGTTTTTTTGACAAATGGTAAACTGCTTCACAGCTTCGTCAATCCATTCCGGCTTGTTGAAAGTTTGACCGTACTGCGCCAAAAAAGGCGATGCCATATATAAACCGTCGAGCCAAATTTGATGCTGATAGATCAGTTTGTGCCAATATCCGCCTTCGAGTGTCCGTGGATGATATTTCATCTGATTAACTAACAGATCCATCGCTTTTCTGTACTTTTCGTTTTTAGTTTGATGATATACGTCAAAAAGAACTTTTCCGGAATTAATGTAGTCAATATTGTATGTTTCAACATGATACAAATGAATCGAACCATCGTCTGAAATCAAAGTGTCTGCCCATTGTTCCACGTAGTTATAATATTTTTCATCGCCTGTATGCTTCCACATTTTCAGCATAGCGAGCGTGCCTACACCCTGCGCATACCCGAAAAACAACCGCTTACCATGATCTAATTGCCAGGCTTCCGGGAATCGTTTCATCTCCGAATCCGCAAACCACCTGGCGTATTTCAGGTAAGTTTCTTTGTCTGTCTTCTTTGCTTGCACAGTATTAGCCGGCAATAAAAACGCGATTAAAATTGCCGTTATTATGGTGGTTATTTTATTCATACGATTAATTTTTATTTTTTACATTAAGGACGTATGGAACACGCCATTAACCATTTTCTTGGGTTTAAGAATTATCTCAAATGGCTGTTTCATACGATTATATTTTATTTTTAAAATTAAGGACGTTTTGTTTATTTCGTAATTTTAAATACAAATCCGGAAGCCGTTTGATATTTTCCGCCCTGCATTGCGTTAAACATATATGCAGGCTGTCCATCTTTCATCAAAAGTTGTGGTCTTTCGAACCTGCCGTAACGTTTCAAATGACTTGGCGCCGGTGGTTCTGTAATATAATACTCTGCTCCGAACCAACCGATTTTAGGTTTTCCCCAGTTGATTCCGTCTTTCGATTCAAAATACAATCCGACTTTGTGATCAAAAAAGCCCATATCACGCATCAACATCTTAAAAGTGCCATTCTCATACCAAACATACGCATCTTCAACCTGTCTGTTTTCTCCAAAACCTGAAAAATCAACTATCGGATTGCCTTTATACTTTTTGTATTTCCCGGTTATTTTGTTTGAAACGGCTAAGCCATATTTTCTATTTCCACGTATCGAACCTTTCTCTGTGACGTACGCACTATCGTTCCATGATTTATAGTAAAGCCGGTTTTGACCATTCGGATGTTTCAAAAAAGCCGGGTTTGTAGTGCAGTGGTCATCCCAGTTCCCTTTTTCAGAAACATCCAACAGCGGTTTTTCAGCTCGTTTCCAGGGGCCGCTGAGCGATTTTGCTACGGCGACTCCGATCCGTTTCGTGTTGGTTTTGCCGTTACTGTTTCCCATATAGAAAAGATAGTATTTCTTCCCAACCTTTTGAATATGCGGGTTGTGACACGTTGTTGCATCCCAGTATCCCGGGCGGGGCGCCAATACAGTTTCTACAAAAGTATAGGGTCCTTCAGGTTTGTCGGCAACCGCATGAGCAATTTCGCATTTATGAATCCATCCGCCCATTCCGTATTTCGATGGCCAACGGGAGTAGAACACATGGACTTTCCCATCGTCACCGTAAATCGGAGCGACACACCAGACATAGTAATCTTCCGTTTCAAGAATCCGCCCGATCGGTTTCAGTGTTTTGGAAAACTCAGATATGTCAGCATCGCTGTACTTTGTCCCATTTTCTTGTGAAAATCCAATCAGAATGGTAATCTGTAAAAATAGGATTAGAAGTGTATTTCTTTGAGAAAAATTCATTTTCCGGCTTCAAATATTATAATACAACACTCATCAAACGTTCTAACAAATTGATTCAGAGAACCCTATCCGGTTTTATCTCTGCAAAGTAACCGCCATAAGTCCTATTACCACATCGTTTGATAATGTCTCCAATGTCAGGTGGCTTAGCTCCTTTGATTTATCCAACGGGATATCAAGCAAAACTCCCGCGCCGCCTTCAATGGATCGTCCATAAACTCCTTTGATTTTTAGATCTCTTTCTAAGTTGTTTGAAATCAAACCTGAATTCAAGTGAATTCTGTATGGTCTTTCTCCTTTGATTTTGAAAGCTAAGTCATCGACAAAATAATCTTGCTCGATCGGACACCAGTTATCGGGATTTACCAAATTAACGTTTTTAAAACTTCCATCCTTATAAAACACGGTCACAGAACCATTTTCGATATGACATTGCATATGATTCGTGCTGCCGGCCATCATGAGGTAAGCGTTGGACGCTTTTCCTGTAAGCTGAATATCTGTTTTAGTCGGATAGTTGTCCCAAAGCGAAGTGAAAATGATGTTTTTTCCCTTTTTCGGTGTTCTGAAATCAAACCCAAAGGGAGTCTCCAGCAAGTTGTCTTGCACTTCATTTCTCATTCCGGTATCATCAATCTCCGCAGTCATTGTCGGGTGGCACCACTCACCTATTCCTTGTGTCGGAAGTTGTAGCGTGGTATAGGGCGATCTGGGTGTAAGATATTGGTTCCTAAATATATCCGTAACAGAAGAATTGAAATAATTATCAATATTTACAGGCTCACAGTTAGCCGCAATTACATGTTTGAAATGAGGAGAGCGCTCTGTTTTATCTTGTTCAATTTCAATGTTTACCGGCATCCACCAACGCATCGCGCCCGATTTATTTTTCACAAATACGGAGTGGAACCGTGATTTTCCATTGATTTTGCCCTTCAAGCTATTGGAGCTCACGACTGTTGCATTTTCCAACACATTTTGAGGGTCAAAAATCTCAACAATTTCGTATCGGCTTTGGAAGTTCAAATTATCTCCATTTCGATAAACTTGTTTTTTATTACTATTAGTTTGAATGTTTTCTCCTTCCCATTCAATCTTTATTTCCATCGGGACACCTTGCTTAATCGGCAATTTAACGTTAATCATCGCTTTACCGACAGACTTTTCGTTTACTTCCCATTTCAGGTTTTGACCTTTTGAAGCTATGGATTTAATGTTGCTTGATAAGGCCGGAATCTGCAATTCAAGCAGCTCGATATTAGCTAAATTGCTTTGAATCAGATAAGTTTCTACACGATTTTCACTTCTTCTGTAATCAAAAGAAATATCCGGAGTTTTCAATTGTGCAAACTCCCACTTCTGAGGAAATCCGGGCTTTACAACCAATGTTTTGTTCAACGCATCGGGCGTAATTCCGTAAAGTCCCTGAATGAACACACGTGATGCCACACCGATTGGATCGGCAAAATCACGATAGCTCTCACCCCGAGCGGCATCGTAAAAACTCACTTGTCCGAAATTTCCCGGACTGCCACCAAGGTACATTCCATCAAGCACAGAACTCTTCAGCAATTTGAATCCTTTTTCATTTCTTCCGGCTTGAAAATAGGATAGCGCGGTGTGCATTACTTCTGCAAATGCAACGTTATTGATACTCCACGAGTATGGAAACCAGTTTGTCGTGGAAATAGTCTGATAATTATCGTCTTTCAGCCCTTTGGCTACAACCGGAATGTGAGGAATCTCATTATCAATATATTGTGTAGCCTGATACCAGTGGAAATTATCACCAACTTCACTATCAACGGCATGATAAACAGACCAGACCGCTGCACTCTTATGTAATCTCTTCAACCCCATAAAATCCTTATATTCAGCCCAATGCCCTCTCTCTTTTAACCAAAGTGTATTTTCAATAGCTTTTCCGATTTTTTCTGCTTCTTTTCGATAGGGTTCCGGGTTTTCACCTATTTTTTCAGCTATCAACGCAGCCATTTTATTTGAGCGGTAATTATAAGCCGTGGAATGTGTCACAGCACCGCTGTTGTAGTAAAGCGCATCGCTCGCCCAAATACAGGCATACGCATCATAAAGACCGTCATTATCCGGGTCGTAATTCATTTTCTCCCACTTCAAATGACTTGTGATAACAGGCCACATTTTTCGAGCGTAATCCAAATCGCCTGTCCAGTTCAAATGCCAGAGCAACTCGTCAATGTAGCATAAATTCATATTATAATGGTGCATTTGATTTGGTCTGTTCGGGTTTCTACAAATGTAACCATTACTGTATTGAGGTGTGCCCCAGGTCTTTACGGAGCGAGCCAGATTTAATTCTTTGTCCTGAGCCGGGTGAGGAATTATTTGCGGAACAGTGGTAACCTGACTTCCGGCGTAGTTGTCAAAGTGCGTTCGCGCACGATCGTGCCAGCCTAAGAAATCGCCTGTATATCCGGCTCGCCAGCCTGTGAGCTGCATTCTCCATCCTATAGCGCCATGCAGCCATACTTCTCCATCCCAAATGGCATCAGCTGCGACTGCCAAAGCTCCCCCAATGGTATTGAAAAAAGGATCGGGAGTGTTAATTGTAATGCGGGATGCGAGTTCTTTACGAAATTTTTCCGCGTTTTCAAATTTTGCTTTAAGCTCGTTTTGATTAAGGTTATTTTCTCTCCCAATATAAACATATTGCTCCTTTCGCAATGTCACCGATCCATTTAGTGCAGGAAGCTCATCAATTGACAACAAGGATTTTTCAGGAAAAACTCCAAATAAATTCAAGCTGTTTTCAGGACCGAAAGTGAGCGAAAATTTATTTTTATTCAGACTGTATATATTTCCCTTACAATATTGCGGTTTTAGATCAAATGCATCAATCGGGTCAACACCCATATCGCCTTCCCTTGAAAATCGGGTATTTGAAGCGCCTCCAAATCTCCAATTAAGCTGAATATTCTTAGGCGTTTTTTCGGACGTAATTTTCCAAATGGCTCCTTCGATATCGTACAATGCCAACGCTTCAATAATAATTTTGCCTTTTCCCAGCACAGGATCTGTAATCTCATATATTCTCTTCCCGGGACGATAACGGCTTTCGATTCGCTGTGCATCATTTAGTTTCAATAATGTCTTATTATTATTTGAAACCGCGAAAGTCAAATTACCTCCCATTCGCGGGAGATAAAATGCGAATTCGGGTACATCGCCGGTTTCGAGCCTGAAACCCGAATTTCCTCCATACAATGCCCTGTTGAATTTGTTTTTACCGTTTACAATAACGAAATCCTCTCCATCCGGCGCATACCTCAACGTCCTTTCCTGACGGTGTTTCCCTTCATTGAGGGAAGAAAGAGGCTGAGCAATTGAAGTGAATGAGATTGCTAAAAAGAAAAAAATTACAGCTGTTTTATATTTAAGGATCATTTTATTATCTTGTTGAAAATCGGTTTCCCAACATCATCGATTAATTTTAATTTTTGGATTTCTCCAACATATAACATCGAGGTAGCCTTGACTTTTTCTCGCAATTGCAAATTGAAAATTCCAATTTATCAGAGCTGAACCTTGCAGTGGCATTTTGCATTTTTAAGCCAAGACGACTTCAAAAAAACTAAAAAAACAAACAGAATCAGTTTGACTTAAAGCTTAACATGAGTCACTGCCTAACCTCTTAAAAGCGAGGTGTTTTATGAGAATTTCCTCACACTTTATGGCATTTTTTGCAAACCTTCCCATTTTACTTTCCATTTTCCGTCTTTAGGGAAGCCCGGGTTTTTACCTTCGCTGCCATCCCATCCGGCGCACATCATGGCAACTGCTGTCAACAAGCCGCCATTTCCGGGTAGATAAACGCGTAGTCTCCCATCCTGATAGTTATGTCCGTTTACCAAATAGGTGTTCGTTCTTTTATCCATCAGTAGCGCCCCGACAGCTTTTTCCGGTTCACCCAGGCGTGCCGCGCTCATTGCAGTCATAGGATAGTCCCAACCCCAGGTTTTTCCCCAGTTCCAGTTATCCCAGATCCAATTGAGCGTATTTCGCATATAGTCTTCACGGATTATTTTACTTAACGGTAAAATTCCAACCGCCCCCAAAACTGCCGGATGATCGGAAGTAAAACGGATATCTTTGTAGGTATCTACAGCATCTTCTGAAGCTAAATACAGCCCATCGGAATTGTACGCGAGAGGAGACAGCTTGTCAATTAATTCATCCCAGTTCAAATTTCGTTTTTGCCCGGTTCTCTCTCTCCATTCTTGTGCCACAGACATTGCATAATGCCAGTAGGACAACTCAAAGGGCGGATTTATAGTTTCCGATGCGCGTAGTGTTTCTTGCGCGGGGATAGTTCCTTTGAGAATAAAGCGGCCTTCAAGCTCATCGTATGTTGCAAATGAATACATAAAATTTGCTGTTTCCTCCACTAAGTGCGCATATTTATCCAAAACTTCCGGCGATGGATTACTCCGATAAATTAATTCAGCCATATAGATAAAATGCGGTTGTTGCCAAATAAGAAAACTTCCCACTTTTGAAGGCGCTTCCAGAGCCGAAGGATCGGTCATTTTCATCCATCGTATTCCATCAAAACCTTGTCTCTGGGCAATTTCTTTAGCTATCGGTTCTGCTTTGAAATACCAATTTAAGGTTTTTTCAAGCATTTCAGGCCTGTTCCAAAGCGCGAACTGAACTTGATGCCACCAAATCATTTCGAGGTGAAATTTTCCGTACCAAGAGTTGTAAGTCAATCCTGTTTCCTGTGGCGGGGTTGTTCCTGAACACTGAATAGCAAGAAGATACTGACTCAAAACCACTCGTCTTTCTAACTCACCGGCTCGCTCGTCGGTGCATTCAGAAAAATCAACCGCAGCGCCCGATGTCCAGAAATTATTCCAATATTTTTCTGCCTCAGCGAATGTAACTGTTGTAGTTGGATTTTGACTTTCAGCTTGTTCCGCAGTAAAATGTCCTGTAAAATTCAATTCATTCTCTTCAGCCTGAAGTACAAAATAGTTTTTTGATTTTTCAGTAAGCCGGGCTTCGTTTTCCCATTCTACGTTTACATAATAGATGGTTTCGTCTAATTCTCGTTTTATCAATGCCGAAGATGCTGTCTGTTTTACTATCGTGGAATTATGTTTATCATTCGCGTCCCAGTTTGAGGCATCATCGGAATGTCCACCTGTAGGATAAGCGAACTGAATTTTTACTGCCGGTTTTTCACCTTCAGTTTTTATCCGAACGGCGATCATATCCTGACTTGGATGAGCCGAAGTTTCTACTTGATATGAAGTGTTTTTGGCATTGAATTTACTGCTTATTTTTCCCGACCACAAATCAAGCGTCTGATCCGGATTTTTGATATCAGACAGTGAAATATCATCCAATTCAAGTCCGATTGAACCCAAATGAAGCCTGTGCGGATTGACTCTGAAATAATCGGCCGCTTCTTGTTGTCGCCCTTTTTCATTGAATTGTACCGCATAGGGTTCAGCTTTTCCTCTTCCAAAATCATAATCTCTAAGGGTTTCATCATGTTTGAATCCTTTCACATTCGGGAAACTGTGCCAACCCCACTGGCTTTGAGTGCCGAGCGGCATTCCTTTTCTATATTCAATCGGGAAGGTTTGCATACCCGTAATGTCCACCGTATAAGCAAATTCTCCATTCCCAACGGAAAGTGAACCAAGCGTGTCAATTTCTGTCAAACGCGGATTGTTTCGTGTTACCAAGTCATTTCGATCAATTTTAGAATTGCTGCTTGTTCCACAAGAGAGAAAAACAAAAAGGACAAACAGATAGATTGAAGATTTCATTTTTTTCATTTTTTACTTGACTAATGAATTAAGATATATTTCGATATTTGTATATTCTGTGTGTAAATCGTATTGATTATTATCATTCGGATCGTAAGGATTTAAGCCGTTTTTTCTTTCCCAGTAATCCGGCATACCGTCATTATCGGAGTCCAGACGAGCTTTTCTGCTCCTTAATTTAGGCCATCCGCCCACCTCATCCGGGTGATCAATCAATCCTTTATTGCCAACATTTATTTTTCCGGATTTCACCTGTTTTATTGTTTTCTTGTCGTATGAATCCCTTTTGAAACTACAGCCAACGTTTTTTAAGACGGAAAAATAGGCGTTTTGTACTGACTGTTCGGAGATAGGTTCAAAATGGAAGGGAACATCGACGCGTGAATTCAAAAAATTCTTGCCACTTACTCCTTTCCAGTTATCCTCATTAATTAAATTATTGCCCTGCATGATATTACCTTCAAGGAAATATTTTCCCGTACCGTCATCGGCTACATCTAAAAATCTCCGCATAGTAGAAGCTGGTCCGGGTTTGAAGTAATTTTTCACTATATTTATTTCACCGTATCTGCCTCCACCGTAAGCTGTTTTGTAGCCCCAATTGAAAATGACATTGTTTCTGAAATCTACATTTTTTGTATTTTCATATGACGCGAATCTCGGATTTCTGCTTGAGTGATTTGCCAATAAATTATGGTGAAAACTGGCTTTATTTCCTCCCCAAATTCCACCAAATCCATGACTACCTTTGCTATGAACAGATGCCGTAAGGCTGTGAGAGACAAGGCACCACTGTATAGTCAAATTATCAACCCGATAAAATGACAAACATTCATCTACTGACCAGCTGACAGACAAATGGTCGAGAATTACATTTTTTTGCCCTGCGCTCCCGCCACTCAGCGCATCGTATTCTCTGCCGCTTTCATCTCCCATCCGAACCCGAATGTAACGGACTATCACTTCACTGGCATTGATTATCAAGGGATAATCTTTTAAACAAGTCCCGTCACCGGGAGCAGACTGACCAGCTATGGTTATGCTGTCATGATTGATTCGCAGCGGAGACTTAAGCTCTATCGTGCCATCAATATTGAAAACTACTGTTCGCGCGCCCGTCTGTTCTACAGCATGTCTCAAACTACCTTCGCCGGAATCATGCAGATTACTAACAATCAACACTTTGCCGCCTCTGCCTCCTGAAGTGTTTTTCCCAAATCCTTCAGCGCCCGGAAACGCGAGCGTTTGAGATTGAATAGAATAGGCAAGACAAGTAAACGCGAAAACGAGGAAGATTTTTGGCATAGAACAAAAAGTATATAATAAATAAAAAAAAATCTTAAACCGAATGGCTGAAAATTTAATAACCGTGAGTTGAAATTCAGCTCACGGTTATTTTTTATATTAATCTACTATTTTTTTTATTTGATAATTTTTTGAGTACTATTATTAAACTGAATGATATAAACGCCCTTTGGTAATGTTGAAACATCGATATTGGCATCTTTAGAAACCATAAAATTAACACCGGCCGTATTGAAAATTCTCAAATTCAATTGTTCCGGATTGTAAATTATGTTTCCATCAAAGTAAACTGACGATAGTTTATTTTCAACCACACCTGAAGCCGTATAATCATATTTTGTCGTCAGACTCAGCAAGTAAGCAGCGGCATTTTTAATAATATTCAATGTATTGTTGTTGAAATAGGTGTAATTATTATTCTCCATACTCAAACCAAGCAACAAGAATTTAGCTGCGCTGTTTTCTTGAATTTCATGAATATTGATACCTGTCTCATTGTAAGTAGCAAGTGTATGTGAAGCGGAAGTCAACGTTTCTAAATCGTTTGCAAACTGAACTGAGTTTCCGTTTGTTTCAGGAAGATTGTCGTAATATGTCAATGTTGTTCCGTCAAATGTTACGTTAGCGAAAATTGGATGATTTTGGTACTGAAGCGGTACATCTACACTTGTAGTTCCGGCAGTAGCATTTCCCGGATTCGCTGATGACCAGCCCCAGCGACCTGAATTATAGAAGAAAGCTTTCATATTCAGAATCGGTTTTACACCTACCAATGATTTTGTAGCAACACCTGTAGCATTTGTTCCACCCACATTAGCATGGAGAACAATCAAATCATAATTTGCATAGAATGCCTGAATATCATCAGGAGCCGTAGTTTCAGCTTTTAAGAATGTAATGTAGTAATCGCTCAGAGCAGAAAGGAATAGGTCATCATAACTTTCAGCTTTTCCATTGACAGTGAGAATAGCTACATTTTTCTTGGTTGAAACTGTAGGTTTAACCGTGTAAGTTTTCGTAGATTCATCCTGCGCTGTTACTTTTATTGTGAGCGTATTATTTGTTCCAAAATCGTAATTTGTACCCGAAACAAAATCAGCTGTTGCTGTAATCGAATTCAATGTAAATTCCACAGGCCAATTTCCAAGCGGACCTTCAAAACTTGGAAATTCATAGGTTATTGCACCGGATGCTTCATCAATCGTAGCAGTTTTTCCATTGATAGTTAAATCAGTTATTGCTTTATCTGTGTCGGGAGTAGCCCTTACTGTAACTGTAACTGTATAAGGTCTTGGAATCGGAGGAAGTGCACCAACAGCGTTGTAAACAATCGAACCGCTCGAAAAATCTTGCGCTCCGGTAGGATTATAGCTCGCTGCAGTTCCGCCTATTTGCACTTCAGGAGTAACATTAGTAATGTCTGTTCCATAAGGAAGTTCAAGCTTAATAGTCTGATTTTCTTCGTCAATATCAGCTGCAACTCCGTTAATTATAAACGAAGTAATTTGAGGAATTTTAGGAGAATACTTAAATGTAAATAGTGAAGTCCAAGTACTTCCGCCCTCTCCTTCCACTTTTATTACTACCGGAGACTCCTGATTGATTGGAACTACAAAATCATTACAAGAACCGGTTCCGGCCATTTTAATCGGTTCACCTCCATTTATTGTAATAACCAGCGATCTTGCAGCTGCAACATTCGCAGTGATTATCATTTCATCACATTTTGCAAGATGGAATTCGATGGGTCTGCCTGCCTTAATGTCAAATGTTGTAGGAACATCACATCTACCCGCGGTACCGCTATTCACATTCATTGTTATCCATCTTTCGTCTTGCTGTTTTGCGTTCTCGGTAGAAGCATAAGCATAATCTACTACTTGAGTTCCACCAACAGCAGTTAAATCAAAGTTTATTTCAGCTTTTGTACTAAAACTGAAAATTGAAATTAATAAAATTCCAAGTACTGTAATCTTTTTCATATGCGTTAGTATTTAAAAATTAATAAAAAAAACAAATTGATAATCCGCATTCCGTCCTAATAAATTTGCGATAAGGACAAACTTAGAATCTAACGATTTTAAGACGTATGATGTATTTTTATCCTCAACGGGTCAAATCGCTTAGAGTGGTTAGACCCTATATCAGATTTGAAGTTTTTGATTTTAGGATACTTCGCGGATAGATATAGAAAACAATTAATTCTGTAAACTATTTCAAATCATATTTAATAAACCAGTTTTTATCATCTCCTTCCAGTTTTTGTCTGATGGCATCGCCTGCCGGATATTTCGCAGCCACTCTGCCCGCCCACACTTTTTTCATATCATTGCCCCAGCGTTTATTCATTCTTATCATAGCATAATAACCGGCAGATTCTCCCGCCAATTCAAGGCAAGTTTCTTCCACGATCAGTGAATCCAGATACATTTTATCCTTGTTGATATCGGGATTAGGATTTTTCAATACAGATTCGCCGACTTTGCTTAAGTTTACTCTGCCCCTTACACCTCTATTGGCTCTATCACCGGTAGAAGAGGTCACATAAAGCGTGGATGGATAATCCTGAAATGGTTCTATAAATTTTCCTTCTTTGCTGTTGTAATAGGAACCGATACCGTCGTTTAAGAATGCCAAAGCCTCTTCGAATCTGCCCATTCCCACTAACGCCTCTATTAAGAACAAATGGATTTCACCGGCTCTTGTCAACGTAATCTGAACATCATTTCTGAAGATTTTATCAGAAGTAGTATGCCCCGACAAAAACTTGTAAAATACCCATTCATTGTTCATAAGTCTGAATGTAATATTATTTCCTCTGTATCTGTCACCTAAATTTCCACCTGCCGTGATTTGCGTGTTAAATCTTTCCATAGCAGCTTCACTCGGTCGCATTAGGTATGAGTTTGGCATTTGATTGGAGAAGTAGTTTATTACATTGTTTGTTTGATTCAGATTGTAGTCGAAAAACGCTACTGTAATCTGCTCTTTTCTGACAAATTGTCGTCCGAACTGAATCCATTCTCCATTGTATTCGCTCAGATTAAGCTGAAAACTCGCTTCGGTTCCACCTTTTCTAATCAAACTCACACAATTTTCCCAGGCTTTTTGGAAGTTATTTTGATATAAGTAAATTTCGGCCAAAAGTCCTTCAGGAGTCGGACAAAGACGATTCCACTGTAGATTTTCGGGGGAATCCGCCTGTCCCGGGAACAACTGAACAGACCAACGGATATCACCTTTTCCGCTTACACCGTTCACTCCTTCTTCCACCAGGAGTCGACATTTTTCAATTATTTGATCGAAACCAATTGTCGGAAAATTAGACAAATCCCGGTATTCAGTCAACGGATCATCGAGATACACGGCTTCACCGTAAATTTTCGCAATCATAAGATACGCCCACGCTTTGAACCTCAACGCGCCGCCAATCAAACCATTGTAATTATCTTCGGTCAACGCGGTTGGATTTTTTTCACGATAATCGAAAACGTGCTGGATGTAATCGTTGCAATTCAAAATGATTCCGTAATAATCTTTCGGATTTGCCAGTTCATTGCCTTCCAAATTTTCACTGTAATTATATATTTCCCAAATCTCACGTTTGGCATTGTATGTCGGCTCTAACAAGTCGCTTCTCAATCCTTCCAGATAAATACTTTTATCCGCTACATTTCTGACTGCACCGGCAAGTCCCATGAAACCGGAATAAAGCTCAGTATAATCACCGACATAATCTTTTTCGAGCAAAATATCGGTCGAGTCGGGATTGAAAAAGCTTTCACAAGCAACTAAGCTGAAAATTATTGAAGCTGTGAGGAGTATTTTAGTTAATTTCTTCATATTTAAGCTCTGTTTTTTTAGAATTGTAATTTAAATCCAAGTTTGAACGTGCGCGCGTGTGCTATTTTCGCATAGTCAAAACCTCTCATTGCTGAGTTGTAAGAATACATGGTTTCGGGGTCTAATCCTAAATAATTAGTGATTGTAAATAAGTTTTCGCCGGAAACAAACACGGTTGTTTCATTTAAGAAATCGAATTTATAACTCAGTACCAAGTCTTTGAGTTTCAGATAAGACGCATCTTCTATCCATCTGTCAGAAAATCTGGAATTGTCCATCGGGTCTCCAAAATTGGCTTTAGGCATATCTGTAACCTGATTTTCTTCAATCCATCTTCTGTTCACAGAGACTAATTGATTTGTGAAGTCTTTCATTGACTCCATCGATCTGCGGACAGCATTGTACATTTTATTTCCTTTGCTGTAAGCGAAATTCACCGACAAATCAAAGTTTTTATAGTTAAACGCCGTAAAGAGTGTTCCATAAAAATCCGGGAACGCGCTTCCAAGATTCACTTTATCTCTATCGTCTATAATTCCATCTTTGTTTTGATCTACAAATCGGATATCGCCTGCTTTGAATTCCAATCCGGCTACATTTCTGAGTGGTTCTCCATTATGCGCGGTTTCTGCTTCATTAGTCGAGGCAAATACTCCGTTAGTTTCGAACCCGTAAAAACTGTATATCGGCGCGCCAATTTCAGAGATTAAAGCCGATCCGTCTTCCATATTCATTATGAGTGAATTTTCAGCGCCTAAATCGGTCAACTCATTCTTATTGAATGAGATATAACCTCCTACATACCAATTAAAATCCCTTGTCTGAACCGCCGCGGCTTGAAGTCCCAAATCAATTCCGGTATTTTTAGATTTTCCAAGATTATCATAGAAATACCCGGTTCCGAATACCGGAGAAATAGGAATTGGCATTATAAGCTTACTATTGGTTGATTGGTAAACATCTAACGTGATATCAAATCTGTGGTTGAAGAATGATATGTCAGTTCCGATATTGATTGTCTGCGATAATTCAGGGGAAATATTCGTATTTGGAATTCCCGCACGTGATAATCCAGAAAGCTGACGATAAGCTATACTATTGTAATAGTATTTGCTCAGCGAGGATGAGAATCTGCTGTTTCCGGAAGCAAAGTACTCTGCTCTGATATTCAATTTATTAATAAAATCGTTATCGGCGAATAAAGAATTTTTGGCCATCCAGGCTAAGTTTACAGCCGGATAAAGCTGAAAAGTACCGGCATCGGGTCCTGTCGGAGATGAGGCATCAGCTGTCAATCGCAGTCCGGCGGCAATTGTATTGTTGTACACATAGCGCGTGCTGAGGTTGAAATTCATCCAGTTCCAAATATCATTGTAGCCGTAAAATGCTCTTCCGCCGACATTACTCACATAGTTCAACGTTTTGTAGAAGTCTGAACTCGAATTCATCCCCCTACCTCCATCGTATTCAGAGCTATTCATAGCGCTTTGAAAACCAACAGATGTTTTGAAGCTATGAATTCCTTCGAAGATTTTGGAGTAAACTCCGTTCAAGTTGAAATAAGTATTGAATGTTTCACCCTGTCCTGCCCGAATGGTGTTTTGCGCCACTAAGTCGTTGAGCGGCATGATAGTTTTGTTTGAAAGTCCGGGGATGAAAGCCGATTGGAAATTCTTGAAATAGTAAAGACCAACGACTCCGTTCAGGGTAATTTCAGATGACAATTTGTAATTCAGTCCAAAATTCATGAATACATCATACAAATGCTCTTTCATTTTTACATTTCTCACCACTGAAAGCGGGTTACTGACGCTGTTATTTTCAATCAAATCCCCAAACTCATTTCTGATAACAGCTAAGTCAGGCAACAAATTGTTATCCGCGTCTTTTTCATAGGGAGACAGCAATGGAGCTTTTTTCAAAGAAGCCAACAAAGGATTGGTCTCTTCTAACATCCCTTGTTCATGTATTTTATTGTTTATATATGCCATTGACACGGATGAATAAAATGACATTTTCTGTGAAAGATTCACGTCAGCATTCAGTCGAGTGTAGAATTTAGAGTATCCATTACCGACTAAGTGTCCATTATTATTCATATATCCCAACGAAATATCGTATTTCGCGATAGCATCTCCACCTTTGATTTTCAGCACATTGTCAGTATAAAATCCTGTGTTGTAAATCTCATTCTGCCAGTCTGTATTGTTGTTGTATTTGAATTTATAGTAAAAATTAGGATCGTCAACCAAGTACGGGAAACGATCAAGCACATCTGCCATATCCGAGTACTTTGTAAGCGCCACATTGCTGATATAGCTTTTATAATCGGCGACACCCAGCAACGGGAATTTTTTCTGGTTGAAGCTTGACCCAAATTGAGAAATAAATTCGACTTTGGTATCTAAGTCCACCGCTTTATCTGTTTCAATCAGAATTACGCCATTTGATCCTAATGAGCCGTAACTTGTAGCTTCAGAGCCTTTCAGCACTGTGATGTTTTCGATATCACGAGCGTGCAGCGCTCCTAAGACATTCCGAGACCAACCTCCAATTGTTGCAGATTCATTCATATCGGGCATATAAGGCACTCCATTCACAATGATTAATGGTGTGGAATTAGCAATAAAAGAGTTGGAATTTCGGATGTTGAAATAGTTTCCTTCGCCCTTCATTCCGCTCTTTCCGATAATCTGAAGACCCGGTATATTGGTTATCGATCCGTCTAAGTCAGATTTATTAATACTGAAGCTATTCTTGGATAAAGAAGAAATATTTGTAAATTTCTCATCCATAGTCGCCGACTCTTCGAAGGGCAAAATAATCTTCTCTGAGTAATTCAATTTATTAATCGGAATCAGAATGAATTTGATATGATTCCTATTTAGAATAGGCTGTGTGTTTGTATGATAATCGGGGCTCCACACGGTAACTTCACCGGTTAGCGAACTCACATCCGCCTCAAACCGACCATTTTCATCAGTCATAATGGAATTTTCGAGATTACTGATATTTACAACTGCACCCTCAATCGGAGTGTTATTGTACGGATCTACAACCTCCCCGGTAATTTTTGAAGTATTCTGAGCAAATGTTAAGTTAAAGCTAAGACAGGTAATTAATAATATTAGAACTTTATACCTATTCATATTCATGATAATTAGTTGATTAATAATTATTTGCAGTTGGTTTTAGTGACCAGTGGTAAGGTCTTAGCCTTTTAGCTCCTCCGGCAGATTCAAGTTTATTGAATACCACTTTTATTCTAAATGATGCCATTGCATCGCCATCGATATTGACAACTCCTACTAAACCTCCGAGTCCGTCCCATCTCCTCATTCCGCCTGGAATTAGGTCTGCTTCAGTTTCCGTCACACGGTCAAAGTTCCACGGCGTAGAAAGACTTACTTGCAGATTTTCATTGATTTTTTGGAAAGTGTAATTTCCTGACTCATCGTCATTTGCAAAATGCACATCGACATACGGGTGTCCGCTACTGTGGAATCCCATATAGAGGTTGTACTCTCCGGGCGGCACTTTTAGCTTCCGAACCACGGTTTTTCCACCTTCATCGTATTTTTCAAGTGGCGGGAAACTCACTGAAAATTCAGAGGTGAGCTCCGGATCACCCGTAACGTTTAACACAAGGTAATTTGGTAAAATTTCAGGTTTCGGTGTAGCAGATTCCACTAAAATCGAAACATTAGGAGAACCATCCGCCCGAAACGTTGTACCTTTGAATTCGTACCAATCTTGTTGCTCAGGTGAAAGATATTGCCAATATTCTATCAACGATTTTATCCGGGATATAATGACGTTGTTTGGTATTTTTATTTCTGTCACGTAATACAAAATTCCGTTACTAAGCTCGACCGGATTTGAGGCATCAATTTTCTGAATCGGATCACGCCATATTCTTCCAAATGAGGATCTTGTATCTTTGTCCGTAAAATCGGAAATTATACCATCATAAAAAGCCGCTTCTTTGATCCATTGCATAGCGAGCAACGTATCAGCCAATGTAACTTGTTTTCCCATAAGCTCATATTGGGTGTTGAGTTTATTAAAGCAGCTTTCTATAACCGAGTTATTCGGGACAAGCGCGGTGAATTGCGAGAATTCAGAATTGAACTGAGCCTTCTCAAACAGCGGGTTATAGACATAGAAAACGGAGTCGTAGAGTGTATTCCCGGTTTTATCTACTCCGATCGGTATGGAATTTACCATATCAAAAACTTTTACGTTCTGAGCAAAAACGGAATCTCTGAATATAGAATATTCATCGCTCAGGCTATACAAATAATCATACATGTTGATTTTGGATTTCAACATGCTTTCAATGATATGAATCACTCCGTTTTTCAATACGTATGATTTTAGGATTTTCACCTTGTTTACATAAACATTTGCCGATTCGCGGGTAATTTGAAGATATACTCCGTTAAGCGAGCGTATCCTTGTGCCGTTTTTAAGGTCTGTATTGATAAATGGCAAGTAGTTGATGTGATACTGCATACGAACCGTATCATTCGGCAAAATATCTGAAGTGCCATCAACAGCCTGATTGTCAGCGACCCAAAGTGTAACTTGCTGATCTTTAACCATCTCTTCATCTATACCCACAGATTTATAAAGATCAAAAAACTTGGAATATTCAGGATGTTTTTGAAAAAACTCGATTAAAGTCAATGAGCTTTTATCAATTGTCTCCAAATCTCCTTCGCCATAATATTCGTCCCAGGTTTCATTACAACCCCAAAGAACCAAGCTGAAAATCAGCGATATGAATATTATATTTTTCATAATGTTTTAATTTATAGGTTTAAAAATTAAACAGTCTAAATAAGATTGATCATCATCACCTGCAAGAATCCGCAACATGTGAGTCTTGGTTTCGGTAAATTCGATATTACCGATTGTAGTTTCACGATATTGATCAGCTTTGTTGGAAGCACCGGAAGTTGAAATCGGATTTCCTACATATTCCCCGTCAAAAATGAACGAAAGTTTAGCTCCCGGAGCACTTGCAAGACGATTATAATGACCTAAAACGACAGAATATTTTCCTTTTATAATGGCAGGAATTTCCATTTCTATCCATCCAAACATACCAAGCTTAAGAATCATAAAGTCAGTGTAAAGTCCTTTTTTCATTTCCTGAGCATTTCTATCACCAATGTGGTATCCTACCCCATCCCTGTCTTCCGGAACAGCAAGCCAGGTATAACACTCCTGTCCGTTCACCTCGCTTGGAAGCCATCCTGTGAATGAACTGGTCATGGTGGTGATTCGATATACATTCGAAAAACGAGCGGCAATGTATGGATAATCTGTAAACTCCCATTTAACTTGAGTCGCAGGTGGAGCTTCAATAGGCATAATGTCGTCAACAACATGCATAACACCATTTTTACAAGCCAAGTTAATCTCTGCAAGTTGCACAAAGGTGTTGGCTGTTTGATTATAATTTATGTACAATTTATTGTCAACTTCCGAGAAATTTACCAATTCATTTTTAGCTAACGTAGCCAAATTCTTCGATTTTACATTTCCGGAAAATGTGGCTAAAGTGCTGAAAGAAGCCAACTGAGGAAGAATGTGATAAGAGATGTATTTGTACAACAGATTTTCAGGATTTGTATAATCAGCATCCGCACCCAGATAAGCTGCCAATGATGCCAGATCATTTATTCCGTTAGTTGTATATACAGAATTCGGTACTGCAAAGAGGGTGTATTTATATTTTTTCTGAATAACAGTACCATCTTGCTGAGTTTCAGAAGTTATGATTCTATCCAACATTTCTGAATATCCTACTGCTTCAACGGCGCTCATGAAAATTGAGAAAGACGGATTGGACAATTTATCGGTAATGGTTTCGGTAATGGGAGTTAAAACTTTGTCAATCGTTTGAATTACACCGTTTGTCACAAGCTTATCAAGCCCTACAATAGTAGCTTCATTATTGATTGTAATGGCGTTCAATCCTTTATTTTCGATAGTAAGAAAATCTCCGGTTGCTGTTGTGTCCGGCAAAACTCCGTTTTCAAAATTTGAAGAGATATACGAGGCGCCCTTTATGGTGTGATACTTAACCAAAATAGTCGCAAATTCTTTATCGATTTCCGATACAGAAGTATAGTTTTTCGAAGAAAGATATTGATTAAAAGCTTCATTATTAGGCACAAAGCATGTATAATTCGCATTCAGATTAATACTGTTATATAAATTTGTGTATTTTAACAGTTCTACCCAAAGCGAATAATTATCGGGATCATTATTCATAAAAGTAGCAGCCGGCAACTCCAAAGCTTCATCCAAGTATGAATCATTTGCAAAAGGATCATCGCAGGAGTAAAGGCTTGCCGCCAGTAATAATACGGCTAAAATTGAGAGGTATTTACTTAAAGTCTTTTTCATGATTCAAAATTATTTACCTAATTTTTCATAATAAGGATTTTGTTTCAACAATGGATTTACAGAAGTTTCTCTTTCATGATACGGCAAATACCAGGAATATACGTCTTCGAGTTTTGATCGGATGATTGCCTGATTGTTTGCTCCGGTTACTTCCAAAACTTGCTGCGTGAGGAGTTCTCTGTATTTTTGATTATCTCTGATTCCGATTCGCATAATGTCAAACCATGATTTTCCTTCTGCAAATAATTCACGCTGACGCTCTTCAAGCAGCATTTTCAACATAAGTTCCTGGTCTGAAACCGAGGAAATTTCGGCTATTCCGGATCTCAATCTGATAAGATTAATGTATTCTGCAGCTGTCGTGAAGTCTTCTTCGGTGCCGAGCATAATGTATGATTCGGCGGCCATAAGATAAATATCTGCCAATCTGTAGATGATAAAATTTTGATCATTATCGGTACCCGATTGACGCGCGGTTTGTCCGTCAGCCAATTTTCCGATATATTTCCAAATTGTCAAATCACTTTCTTTGTACGATGCATTCACGCCTCTGGAGTCATTTTCATCATCATAAAGCAAAACTTGATAGGGAGAAATCAGGTAGTTTTTATTTCCGCTAAACCAGGTTAAAAAACTGTTTGTTTGTGACAGATTTCGGCTGTATTGAATCTCAAATATGCTTTCATTGCTGTTTCCGGGAAAGAAATTGGTGAACCAAAACATTTCCTGAATCAACCCGACTCTTCCTGAGTTGATGATTTTTTCACAATTATCAATACATTCCCGATAATTTCCAAGCCACAAATGAATATCTGCCATGAGCGCGTGTATTGCCCACTTCGTAGCTCTTCCTTTTGTGTTCATCGGATTCGAGAAATCGGCTTCCGGGAAAAACACTTTTGCAGCTTCCAAGTTTGCCGATAAGTCTTTCAAGCTACTATTCAGAATTTCATTCGCATCAGATGCAGCGATTATATACGGCGCTTCATCGTCCACATAGGGCTCTACCACGTATGGAACATCACCAAAAGTTCTTACTAAGTAAAAGTAGGACAACGCGCGTAAGAAATAGGCTTCCGTAAGTAAAGAATTCATCACATTCACATTGAAAGACTCGTCACGATTAACTACATCGGGTGCATATTTGATCACAGAATTAGCCATATTTATGATTTTATAAATATCGCCCCATTCTGCCAAATTATTATTCAGCAAAATATCCAACGAGCGTACTCTCTGAGCCGAATATTGCAAATCGTTGCTGTATCCCAAGAAAGTGATTCCATTGCCTCTGGCTTCTCCCCACAAAAACAACCGCTCCTGCGCAGATCTGAGACTCACATAACCTGCAGCCAGCACTGCTTGCACTTCTTCCTTTGTTTCCCAATAACTTGAACTGTTTTGCTCATTTTCAGGTATTACATCAAGGTAATTGTCGCACGATGTAAAACCGAAAGTCAACGCGAAAACAAGTATATAAATATAAATTTTTGATCGTTTCATATCTGTAAGCTTAAAATCTAAGGTTTAATCCCATTGCTATTCTTAGTGGTTTTGGAGTTGAAGCTTTGTCTAACGCAACTTCGTAAATTCCGTCAACTCTTGACATTGGAACTTCCGGATCCTGTCCCGTATATTTTGAGAAAGTTAATAAATCGTATCCTGTCAAGTAAACCTCCACTCGCTGGAATGAAGTTTTGCTTATTAAATCTCTTGGCAATGCGTATTTCAGCGTGATCGTTTTCATACGTAAGAATGATGCATCTTCTACAAATCGGTCTGAACCAAGATAATTGTATCCTCTGTCAAACAAAGCTCTTGGAATGTGCGTGTCGTCACCTTCATGTCTCCAGCGCTTAATAACTTGTGTACTCTGGTTGTTTCTGCCATACATGTTCTCCATGTCAATCTGAGCCTGATTGATTGCTTTTTGTCCTAATCGACCGTGGAAGTTGGCAATCAGACCAAAGGTCTTATAACTGAAATTAATTCCAAACCCGCCAATCATCGTTGGATTTGAGTTTCCTAAATAAACAATATCGTACTGATTGATTACTCCATCCGAGTTTACATCTAAATATTTGGCATCGCCCGGATATACCTTCATATCATTATTCCGCATAAATACTACATCTCCATTGATATCGTAAATTTGGTTTCCGTCACCATCTCTGGCAAACGTATCATTTACATTCTGATATACTCCTAAATATTTATACCCGTAGAACGAACCGAGCGGATCTCCTTCGACAAGCTTATAGGCATACGCGCCATTTTTGAACGCATAGTTGAAGTCAGTTTTATTGCTTGGAAGTTCGAGTACCTGGTTTCTGTTTTGTGCAATGTTGAAGTTGAAAAGCAGACTCCAGTCTTTGTTTCTTAAGAATTCATAATTGAGGTAAAATTCCCATCCGCGGTTTGACATTTTTCCTGAATTAAACCAGGCAACCTGTGAATATCCGGTTGAAGATGAAATGGATACGTTTTTCTGAAGCATATTGGTAGTGAGCTTGTCATACAAGTCAAAAGAGAAAGTCAATCTGTCATCGAAAAATCCAAAGTCAATCCCGAGGTTGGTTTGTGTCACGATTTCCCAATTCAAGTTGTTGAGCTGCATCTTTACCGGCTCTATCGCTACCATGTCACCGTATCCGGGAACAATTGGTTTGAAAGTTCCGAAGTAGAGTGAAGAACCGCTCGGCGCATTACCGCTCTGTCCCCAGCTTACCCTTATTTTGGCTAATGAAATCGGCTCAATTGATTTGATGAAATTCTCTTCTCCGAGATGCCAGGCGACACCAAGTGTTGGGAATCCACCCCATCTGCTCTTTCGAGACATACTCGAGCTGGCTTCCATCCGATATCCGACATTAAACATATACTTGTTATATAGCGAATAGTGCGCATTAAGAATTCCACCCACATCACGATTAATTACCCTGCCGGATCCTGCTCCGCGTATATTCGCACCCGAAATCGGGTCTATGATACCGCTACTTGCATTTCCGCTGGTGGTACTAGAGTAACTGGAAGTAGTTTGATCGGAAGTTTGGAAAATACCGCTTAGCAGAAGTTTATGATTTTCATTGAACATCTTATTGTAAATCAACCGGTTTTCAGTTGTTAAATACAATTTATCATCACCTCTATCTGTACTCAAATTGAATTTCGGATCAATCCAGGAAACTCCCGTTACGCTTTGCGGCAAGAATTGATTTCCTTTTGAAGTCCTTACGTCAAAGCCGACAATACCGTAGTAATCCAATCCTTGAATGAAATTGTAATGAAGGTTGAATATCATTCTGTTTGTCGTCGATTTTGTCCTATTCACACTTTCATGCACCATGGCTACAGGATTATAAATTTTTGTGCTGTACTGTCCCTGAAAATAAGTATAAGGTGTGAAATAATCGCTTGTCCTCTGCCCATCCGGTCCGATTACGTACGGACTCATATTTGGCATTTTCACAATGGCGGCTGCTCTCGCGTTTGGGAAGTCTTTTTCAATAAAGTTTGATTGTCTTTTCCCTTGCGTAAAGCTGAAGTTGGTTGACAGGTCAAGCTTATTCGAAAACCTGTAGTTTATGTCAAACATGGCGCTTATCCTATCAAAAGCAGTTCCAATGGTAGTTCCCTCTTCACTTAAGTACCCTAAGGACAAACGATAGTTGGCTCTATCTCCCCCACCCGACATTGAAATTGTATTGTCCCAGGAATAGCCCGTTTGAGAGACTTCTTCTAACCAGTTAGTGTTTACGTTGTATTCATTAAAATACACCCAGGTCGGGTCAAATGAAATTTCCTTTGTATTGTAAAGTAGCGCTAAGTAATTATTTGCATTTGTTCCGGTTTCGCCTAAGTCAGTTACCGTGTTCCAGATTGCATCCTGTATCATTGACACATACTGGTTGGCATTCAGTAGCGGCAATGAGCTTCCCTCTTTTCTGTATTCATATTTTGAATTAAAAGAAAACTGGATTTTTCCTTTTGATCCTTTTTTAGTTTTAATAATCAACACCCCGTTCGATCCTTTTGAGCCCCAAACAGCTGTCGCGGCGGCATCTTTCAGCACTTCAATAGACTCAATGTCTGCAGGAGATATGTTCAACAATTCTCCGTAATCATCCGAAGTTGCAGTTGCGAAGTTAAAATCACTTGAAACATCAACCGGCAACGGCACTCCATCAATCACAAACAGCGGCTCCGAAGAGGCGTTTAACGATGAAGTACCACGAATTCTGATCGTGCTTTTCGATCCCGGATCGGCACCGGTAAGGATATCCACGTTGGATAATGCTCCTTGCAGAGCTTCCGCAATGGTGGTAACAGGCGATGTCTCCAATCTCTCCATAGAAACGGACTGCGATGCCGACACCTGTTCGCGAGGTGATAATCCGAAATTGTTTTTATCTACTTTTCTTGCTGTTACTTCTACCGTACCCAAGGTGTAATCATCGCTTTCGAGCAAGATATTGATTGTTTTTTGGTTGGTGTAAGGTACTCGCTGAGTTTTATAGCCAATAAAAGAAAATACAATGGTCAAATTGTTTTCCTGTGGAATTGTAATGCGAAATTCTCCATTGATATCCACCATTGCTCCTCCCAAAGAACGATTATTAACGTTCATCACGTTCACATTGGCGCCAATCAACGTCTCATTGGTTTCCTTATCGCGCACAGAACCGGTCAGAATAGTTTGACCCAAAATCGATGTTGTTGAGAAAAGGGCTAATACTATCAAAAATAAATTCAGTTTTTTTGTCATAACTTTTTTCACTTTGTGTCAATTACTATTCTGCTTCTAAAATACCATCAATCAAATATGCAGCACCATCGGCATACATTTTTGGGAAATAGCTTACCACATTGGCTACATTTCCTTTGCCGTCTTTTATTTGCAACCCTGTACCCGTATCAATTAATGTAAGTTTCATTGCTTCTCCGGCAGTATTTTTCTTAAATGTTATTAATTCTCCGTCAACACCCGCTCCCGGGAATGGATAATCTAACAGATTACTCGCGTTTATATCTATGAAGTAATACTTTAAAAAATCCATAACAGCACTCGATGGGAACCAAGGAATTTTACCGACCGAAAAGTCAGCTTCCACAACACTTTGCAGTGGAATCAGAGCGATAAAACGATTTCCTTGCAAGAAGTTAAAAGGTGGAACTGTTTTGTGAGTTGCCGAGGCTTCTATCAACCAGTTGAATGCTGTGAATTCCGGCGGACATGATGCCGGACTCGCTACAATGTCTTTGAACTGTGAAGTCTCAGGCACCAAAGCAGATGCTTCACCTTGCAAAGCATATCCTGTTCCGTTTGACCAGGTTCCGATTTCACTGAATGTCGGAGGTATCATTCCGGCGTTGTAAATAGCAGAAGAATAAATCTCATCGCCTTTTACGTAAATATAATTATAAGGATTTAACGTCCGGTAAATGGCTTCATCGCCTTTTTGAGACATTTTCTTAATGGCTATGTGATTTCCTGAGAAACTTTTCTTCTGCGTAACCTTCATTCGTTCCATTCCGTCCATTCCTTCGATTTGAATTTCTTGAGCACCGTATAAATATGGATTCATATTCACATATTGAATCATAGCTCCGCCCATTGTTGTAAATGAACTAATCATTTCATCCGAAGGATAGAAAACTTTGAATTGATTCTCATCACTGAGCAAAATATTGATATACTCTTGCGACATATCGAGAAACATATTATACGCCGGATTACAGTACATAGGTGATGTAACCTTTTCAAACATTGGAGGAATTATCGCGTTATCCAAACCATAAATGGCGCCGTTGACACACATTTTTTTCATTTTTGCCTGATACGGATCAAACACAATCGGTGTTCCCCAAGAAGTTTTGATATCTCCTCCAAGAATAGTTTCCGGGAACAACAAATCTCCGCCACTCACATGATTTGTAAGGAAAGCAAGCAAGGGTGTGAAATTTACATTTTGAATTCCCGCATCATTATAGTACGGTTGCCAGTATTTATTGTAAAATGCTGTCAGCGCATTGTTATTTGGCGCGAATACATTCATCGCGTTTCTTGAAAGATTAGATAACTGCGCATAATCCAACACAGGACTGTTTACATCATTTGTCCACTCAGAAGCAATGGCAGGAAGGACAAAATGGTAGTGCAAAAACAACGAATCTCCTTTTCCGTAAGCTGTTGTTGACGCGGCATCGTAACGGAAGTTAATAAATCTATCGTAAATTTCTTTGAAATGGTTGTAATCCGGTTCGTTCGAAAGCTGTTTATGAATAGTTTCCAACGGCTCTATTACCTGATTCAACGTGTAAACATAACCGTTATCCGTAACTATAGCGTATTCATTTACTGTGGCGTTGGACACATTAAAACCATTATCTCCCTGCCAAACAGAATTTGGATAGAAATATTCGTAATTTTGTTTGGCGTTTATCTTCTTCGTTTTGAACAAATTATGAGAAAATACCGGTAAAAATCTGTCTTTGTGGATAATTTTTTTTGAACCGGCGTTATCAGCTATGTCAATTGCTGTCGATATCGCATCCCGGCTCTTGGTTCGGAATTTATAAAAAAGCCCCGGTTGGTTTGTATTTAGCTCAGCCTCAATACCTCCGGGATGATAATTTTCAAACCGTTCTTTGCTGAATGAATAATAAACTAAGTGGTAGGCAATTATTTTTTCTAATTCTGCCGCAGACAAATCATTGATAGAGCTGATATTTCTGTCGGCAAAAAAAGCCTTGAACGCATCGTCAGTTGGGGCCATTACCGTTATCTGCCCTTTCCCTTGCACCAAATCATTGAATGGAGTCTTTGAAACCGCATCTAAAAATATGGTGAAATTCCCTTTTGCCTCCAACACCTCCCAGGCATTACCTTTCAGATTATCCGGAAGTTTGTAATATTTATCCATTTCAGTTTCACATGCCGTGAATATGAACATGAAAAATATCAGAAGATAATTTAGTTTTTTCATCGTAATGAATATCGTATTTAATGCTGTTAATTTTGGATTATATTATTGAAGTCTTCTCACTTAATAATTTCGAATTTTTATTTTATTTCTTCACAACTAACGAAGACAAAATTCCTGCATTCGTTTTCACCGTACAAATGTAAGTTCCGGAAGGCAGACTGCTTAAGTCGCTTACTTGAATTTCATTTGTTTCAGTTTTTATCACTGAGTTGTACATCTGCTGTCCGGTAGTTGTATAGAGATTTAGTCTCATCTCTTTTCCTGTGAAATTATGGGGTAATTCGATTATTAGTTCATTAGAAAACAATGTGGGATACACGGTTAGCTTTTCTGCAATTTGATTTCTAAACACTGAAGTTTGAAGGGCTGAATCATAAATATTTTTCACATCGTCTGCAGTTAATGCCGATGAATAGAATGAAAGTTCATCTAAACTTCCTTTGAAAGGTGTATTGAAATTGATATTGCAGTTGCCTATCACAAGGTCTTCTATTTGTGAAATATCTCCTGTATTATCATTAGACTCACCTTTTAATTCTCCATTGATGTACATTCGTATTTTTTTCGCTTCGGTATCTCTTACACATGCAACATGTGTCCATTCGTTATTGAAATAAACATTTGAACCTGAAATATCTACCGTGGATTTTATGACATCGTCATCAATCCCAAAGACCAGAATGTTGTTCTTGTATTGAAGTCCGATCCATCTTCCGGTAGTTCCTGCAGCGGTGTTTTTCGCATGGCTTCCTTTATGCAGCAAGTACCAATCAACTCCTGACCCTCCGCTGGACTTAAACCAAATATCGAATGAGAATGACTGAGTGCTGAGATTCATCAGATCATAATGCGGCTGTACCATTCGTTGTGTCGCGGGTGTTCCGGCGAAAACAATGCTGTTATTAACTACTCCGCTTGTCCAGGATGGTGTTAAATCGGCAGCTTCAGCTGAGCCGAAAATTTCATTTTTAGCCGAGTTTCCGCTTGTTTCATCAAATTTAAAATAAGCTATTTTCTCTTTCTCAGTCTGTTTAGCAGATGTGAATGACCAAAGATCTCCAGTTTGAGCGCCGAGAGCATTTTTCGTGTCAACTCTCCAGTAATAAGTGGTTTCGGGTTGTAACTGAACTTTATGGGAGCTTGCCATCGTCTCTTCGACCATGAGAGTCAGATTGTCAGCTTCTGTTCCAAAATACAATGTGTAATACAAATCACCTCCCCAGAATCCGGTAGTATTTGTCCAGGAAAGCGTTGTTTCAACATACTCACCAATGGTAGAACCATCTGCCGGAACCGGGCTGCTTGCTGCAACCGGCGGGGATGGCACTCCAAATGTCGTCGCATTAAACACATCGGAATATAAAGATTCCATTGTTTCAGAAACCACTTTTATTCGATAATAATAGGTTGTAGTGGGCTGGAGATTTTCATTTTTGAATTCTACCGCGGTGGGAGGCAAAGTAGCGATAACTTCATAGTTTACATTGTCTGTTGAGCTTTCTATAACAATGTTTTTAATGTCAGTTTGATTATTTACCCATTTTAAAAATATGAAGTCAGAATCTATCGCTTTCACTCCAAGCTGAGTTGGATATCTTAGAAAAGGAATACCGTCTGTAATCGAATTTATATACCTTTCTATGTTCAAATATCCATCAGAATGCACTAAAAGCGCATCGGCACTGTTATTTTTGTCAAGTCCGTTTGCATCTTCCCAGAAATCGGGGATACCGTCATTATCCGTATCCAAATGCCCGGGTCCATTGAAAACATTTCCTACAATTCCCGGAAGTCCTAAATCTACCTCACCATTTATCAGCGTTCCGGTAGTACCTAACGATGTAAGTTCATCTATTAAATAAGCATCAACCTGATCACGCTTCGGCAGGCTGGCACCAACATTTTCAACCACCCAATCATATGCTTCAAGCGCGGTTAAATTAGTGGTAATCTCCGGGTGTAATTTTGGGATACCAACAAATTGAGATTTGTCTGAAATAAAAGTCACAGGCGCCAAGTCAGCATCTTCGGCAGGAATTCCATTCAGCACTCCATCTCTTGAATAGTCTAAATAATTTCCTTTGTGAAATACCTGAAAATTCAAATTTCCTCTTACAAACGCGTCTGTTCCACCTGTACTGGGTCCTTTAATAAAATAATTATCTTCTATCGCGCCCCAGGAAGTTCCCTCTGAATCACCAAGAATATATCCTCCGCCAGAGCCCCAGTTGTAAACCACATTGTTCACATATTGATTCAAACCTTTTACTTTTGGATTTCGGGTTTTATTGTCAATGTACAAGTTTCTGTATAATGTCACACCGCCGTTTGTCTGTACCAATCCTCCGGCTGAATGTGTTTGCAATCCTTGCCCTATTATCGAGTTTTGGATAGTGATGTCACCCGGCTCATTTCCTTTTTTATCCCAGCTGATAGAGAAATTCTCATCTCTTCCCCAAGTCACTGACACGTGGTCAAAAATCATATTTTTTCCATTCGCGATACCGGCAGCATCTTTCCCTGAATCACCACCGATTCCCATCCTGAATCGCATATACCTTACAATGATATTATTCGCACCCGAAAATGAAACACCATTTCCATATACTGTAATACCATCACCGGGTGCGGTTTGCCCTGCGACATATAGGTTTGAACTGAATACTAATCGTGATTTGATTTTTATAACTCCGGCTACATCAAAGATAACAATTCTATTGGGTTGACTGATTGCATCCCTGAGAGAACCGGGTCCCGCGTCATTTAGATTTGTCACTCGGTAAACTTGCCTCACACCACCTGCGCGAGCGCCAAGCGCATATTTTCCGAAACCTTCTGCTCCGGGAAATGCAAGAACCTGAGCATCTATTTGAAAAAGAAAAGAGAGAAATATAAAAATAGCTGTAAAGGATAGGAGCCTTTTCATTTTAGTGTTTTTTTTAGATTAAGGTAAATGACAAGAAGATATACAGAATAGGCGATTACTGCCTATTCTGTATTATCTTGAAATTTAAGTTTATGGTTGAAAACTTATTATTTTACTAAGACTTTTTTGGTAATATGGCCGCCTTCAGAGGTTGTGATTTTAACAGGATATAATCCCGGATTAATATCTGAAATTGTCGCTGAATTAGAATTGACAATTCTTGAATTCATCAGCTGCCCTTGAATGTTGAAAATTTCAACTTTTCCTATTTCATACTCTTTTGATGAAATAGTAAACACTCCGTTTGAAGGATTTGGATAGATGGATATCTTGCTGTCAAGATCTAAGTTTTTCACGCCGGTTGCACCATGTGCAGTCGCTATGATTTTATAACCGGTTACAGCTTCGGTTTCATCTTTCAATTCTACTTCTTCGTAAGTCCATGTTACTCCGGCCGGGAAACCAACAAATTCTACATCGTAAGTATCTGTTGCTCCTTTTGCTTTGACAAATGAAATCAGCTCAACCTGATCACCGTCAGCAATGGAAAAATCCGAAGTCGGAATTACTCTGATTTTTGGATTGTGGATTACGCCTTCGATTGTATCGGGAAGGAATCTTATCTGATCATTTACAATCAATTTATCGTATTTAGTTGCCGATGTAATTTCAAATTCTGCAACTGCGGTTGAGTTTAATCTTACCGGATAGTTATAATTTCCTACATCTCCACCGGCTCCGATTGTATCAGAAACGATGATGGTACCGATGCCATTATAACCGATTTCTAATTTTCCGGAAACCTCTACAGTCCCCGTAAGTCTTCCGTTTCCACCGCCAACTGCGCCTTCATAGATATTAAGCACATTCACTTTACTTCTACCTAAGGCGGTTTTGTTAAGTTCGTTTTCGTCAACATTTACATAGAAACGACCTTCTCTTACCTCTACTCCATAAGTTCCCGAAACATCGGTATTACTTGTAAATGTATAAGTACCGGTTCCAACTTTGAATAATCCAACTGAGTTATACCCCTTTCCGCCTTTATCTCCAAAATTTCCGGGGAATACAACATCAGTATTCAATCCACCAACCATATAGTAAATTTTCGGAGTGGTTGATGCTTTGTAATATCCGCATAGCAAGTTATTGGCATCAGTTGCTGTAAGTTCGCCGATCGCGTAGCATCTGTTTCCCGACTCGGCTGTTAAGGCTATATCTTGCCCCAAATGAAGCTTTTTGTCGTAAAATGTAGAGTCAACTCCCCAAAGAACCGTTGTGTCTTTGTAAGTTTTCCCTGTATTCAATATCAAGCCGTAAAAACCCGGATTGACACCGCTCATTACATATTTTTCAACTGAAATTTTTCCTGTAAAACCTTCCAAATTTGGCGGATTGTTCTTTGTACCAAAATAAGTTCTTTCACCACCGGCTTTAATCAGGATATCTCCTGATCCGGTAATTTCACTATTCCAATAGCTGTACCTGGAGAGTTCTACTGTTGAAGTAGTTCCGGCTGCAAACTCCATTGGAACTGCAATCGATGGATAGCTGCTGCTAGAAGAGGTTGCAAAATTCACAGTTCCTCCTTCCATCAAAATTTTACTGCCAAAGATATTCGGTGACGATTGTTTTTCCATCGCCAAACGTCCATTTTTTACTACAGAGCCGCCGGTAAGCTGATTTTCAACATCCATTACAAAGTCTCCGGTACCGTCTTTCACGAGCGTACCTTCACCCTTTATCATGTCTGTTGTTGCTGTTTTTCTAATCAAATAAGGCCTTTTAGCGTTTACTGCAATACCTGTTGTCTGTATTACGCCATCAATTAGTATCGTATCTGATCCTTCCGCGGCTGTTTCATCAAATATAGCTTTGGCATCATCGACCCAAGCCTTCGGAATGGGTAGAGCTCCCTCTTGCCAATTGGCAACTGCAGTACTCCAAGTCTGATCCACTTGCTTTCCTTTCCAAACATATTCTTGTGCATCTGAAAAAGTAAAAGACCACATAAATATGCCTACAAAAATAACGGATAAAGTAATTTTTTTCATGGTTAAATTTATTTTGTTTTTAAATAATTTCGTTTTTCACTTTTCAAAATTACGAAACAAGTCAAAAGCGCCAACTGTTATTTTTGATAAATGAATTAAGATTTTTGATATTTTACGGCCCGAATGTTAACCTATTTAACGATTAAACTTCCGGGTAGTTAATTTTTATATACATATCTGTCATTGTGTTAACAATCGAGTACGAAATAAAGAGGTTGTTTGATGGTTAAAAGTAGTGTAAAAACAGAAAAAGAATCGAAAAATAAAGCTATTTTCGAACAAAACAATTTGATGGACACAATAATAATATTTAAAAACACATATTCCGAATTTGTCGTATTATCCACCGCATTCTGAAACTTGTTAGACCAAAGTGATGACAATCGGCAATAATTCATAAGCTTAAAATTAATGAGCAGAGAGAGAGTTTTACCATTATTAATATTATGGTATATAAGCAAACTTATCCGAACTCACATCAAGCAACCACAAACGCCGCGTTTCAGGCAGAATCCTACATCAATGAGTTATTCTGTCAATAAAAATGGAAATTGACAACTACCTATAGATTAGCAATAATATTGGATATCAGTCTTTGACTTATGTATTTCACAAAATAAACATATTTGTTAAATAATGACAAAATTTGGAATATTTTTAACAAAATCAATACCTTTGTAGTAGAACAGCACAGTACGGTACAGTATGTCATTAAAATTCAATCAATCCAGCACAAAAACTCAGCAATTAGCCGACTATTTACAAAAAGCGATTTCTGAAAACAACTTGAAGGTGGGAGAAAAACTTCCTTCAATAAATGACTTGAGCAAAAAGTATCACGTCTCGCGTGATACGGTGTTTAAATCTTTTCTGATTTTGAAAGAAAAAGGCCTGATCGACTCCATGCAGGGCAAGAGTTATTTTGTAGCATCTCACACAACTGAAGTTTTTTTACTGCTCGATGAATATTCTCAATTCAAAGAATCGTTGTATAGAAGCTTGCGGAATAAACTGCCACTGAACTATAAGATTGATCTTTGGTTTCACAACTACAATGAAAACCTGTTCAACACGATAATTAAGGAAGAAAAAGGGAAGCATTCCAAATACATTGTAATGAATTACCACAATGAGAAATTTTCAAATATCCTATCGGAAATTGATAAGAAAAAGTTGCTGCTGCTCGACTTCGGGAAGTTTGACAAAAAAGGATATTCCTATATTTGCCAAGACTTTGATGATAGTTTTTACAATGTACTGTCATCGGTAAAAGACAGATTGTCTTATTACGAAAAATTGATTTTAGTATTCAACAAATCGCACAAACATCCGCAAAGCAGCATAGATTATTTCATAAAATTCTGTGAAGACAACCTTTTTCCTTACGAAGTCATGGATGGTTTTTCGGAGGTAGACAACATCGAAGAAAAAAGCCTTTACATAGCCATTAAGCAGAGTGATGTTGTCAATTTAGTAAAACGAAGCCGTTTTGAAGGGATGAAAATGGGAAAAGATTTCGGATTAATCGCCTACAATGACAACCCTTTTTATGAAATAATCGGAGATGGAATTTCCACCATCAGTATCGATTTTAATGTTATGGGATCTTTAGCGGCCGATTTTGTACTTACCGGAAGCAAAATACAAACTTTTATTCCAACAAACATCAATATCAGGAATTCGTTCTGATTTACATTATAGAGTAATATGACTTAGTTTAACATTGCTTTCAAATATAGTTGGTTGATGTTTTCTAATATCGCTGACAATTAACACTATAACATTCTAACTTATTTAATCTCTATTCTCGTTTTTTAAAATTGAAATAAAAACAAAACAATACACATTAAGCTATGAAACAGCCATTAAAAGCGAATATTCACCCAAACCGCATGAAGATGAATGGCGTTTTCCATAAGACCTTGATGTGAAAAAATCACTATTAATCGGCTAAAAATTGTCTGTAGGACAATTCCTTAAATAACCCCCGGATTTATCTGGGGGTGAAAGGTCAAAAATATGGCAAAACTCTGTAGGAGTTTTCCCAAAAAATCAGCACCGGGAAACACTTACAGTATTTGATTGCTAACTTATGGAATCCACCCCCAATTAAAATTGGGAAACTTGTCCGACCTTAGGCGGATTATGAAAATTAAACTTCTACGAAGTAAAAAAACGATTCCACAAGTTGTTCACGAGCTACATATAGCTGCATATCAGCAACATATGTTGCGAATTGATATTTTTATAGATCAGTAATATTAAAAAATAAAATTTATCGTATGAAAAATTATCCAAAAATAGGCATTAGACCTACCATTGATGGCCGCCAGGGCGGAGTAAGGGAGAGTTTGGAAGAAACGACAATGAACTTAGCAAAAGAAGTTGCTAAATTAATCTCCGAAAACCTCAGAAATCCCGATGGATCGCCAGTTGAGTGCGTTATTGCAGACACAACAATCGGACGAGTGGCAGAATCTGCAGCTTGCGCCGAAAAATTCGAACGTGAAGGAGTCGGATCTTCTATCACCGTGACTTCCTGCTGGTGCTACGGCGCCGAAACAATGGACATGCACCCGTATTATCCGAAAGCGGTATGGGGTTTTAACGGAACTGAACGACCGGGAGCAGTATATCTGGCCGCGGTTCTTGCCGGACACGCGCAAAAAGGGTTACCGGCATTCGGCATTTACGGACATGATGTGCAAGACGCCGGCGACTTGAACATTCCGGAAGATGTAAAAGAAAAGTTGCTCAGCTTCGCTCGTGCAGCTCAATCCGTAGCCACAATGCGTGGCAAATCTTACCTTTCAATCGGAAGTGTCTCGATGGGAATTGCCGGTTCAGTAGTTTCACCCGAATTCTTTCAGGAGTACCTCGGCATGCGAAACGAATCGGTAGATATGTCCGAAATTCTTCGCCGAATCGAAGAGAAAATCTACGATAAAGCCGAGTATGCCAAAGCAATGGCCTGGACAGAAAAATATTGCAAACCAAACGAAGGAACAGATTTCAACTCAGAAGCAAAAATCAAATCTCGTGAAGGGAAAGACGCCGATTGGGAATTTGTAGTAAAAATGACTTTGATTATCCGTGATTTAATGTCCGGAAATCCGAAACTTCGTGAGCTTGGTTTCAAAGAAGAGTCGCTCGGACATAATGCCATAGCTGCAGGCTTCCAAGGGCAGCGTCAATGGACCGACTTCAAACCAAACGGAGATTTTTCAGAAGCTATTCTCAACAGTTCTTTCGATTGGAACGGAATAAGAAAAGCATATGTAGTCGCCACTGAAAATGATGCGCTGAATGGCGTAGTGATGCTGTTCGGACATTTACTGACTCAAACAGCGCAGATATTCTCCGATGTTCGTACTTTCTGGAGCCCGGAAGCAGTAAAGCGGGTAACGGGGAAGGAACTTACGGGTGTGGCTAAAAATGGCATTATCCATTTGATTAATTCCGGATCAACTACCCTCGATGGCACCGGACAGCAATCCCGTGATGGGAAACCTGCCATGAAGCCATTCTGGGAAATCACAGAGGAAGAGGTCGAAAAATGCTTGGAGGCTACAACCTGGTTTCCTGCCAATCGCGATTATTTTCGAGGCGGAGGATATTCTTCTAATTTCCTTTCAAAAGGCGGTATGCCCGTCACAATGAGCCGGTTGAATTTGGTGAAAGGACTTGGTCCGGTTTTGCAAATCGCTGAAGGCTGGACCGTGGAAATTCCTGAAGACATCCACAAAACACTGGATGAACGAACCGATAAAACCTGGCCTACAACCTGGTTTGTACCGCGACTCGACGAGACTAAAATCCCGTTCAAGGATGTATATTCCGTCATGAATCACTGGGGAGCAAACCATGGCGCGATCAGCTACGGTCATATCGGGCAGGATTTGATCACGCTTGCATCGATGCTGCGAATTCCCGTGAACATGCACAATGTTGAAGATGAAAAAATCTTCCGTCCGGCAGCTTGGAATGCATTTGGAATGGACAAAGAAGGGGCTGACTACAGAGCATGTCAAAACTTCGGTCCGCTTTATAAGTAGTTGACTTTCCACCTGTATCTCTGAAACCTGATATACAGGTGGTTGTTTTATAAAAAAACACTACTGACCGACTAAAAATTGTCTGTAGGACAATTCCTTAAATAACCCCCAGATTAATCTGGGGGTGATAGGTCAAAGAGATGGCAAAACTCTGTAGGAGTTTCCCAAAAAATAAGTATTGGAAAACACATACAGTATTTGATTACTAACTTATGGCTCTCCAATTAAAATTGGAGAACTTGTCCGACCTTTGGCGGATTATGCAAAGCAAACTTCTACACAGTTAAAAAAAGCGCTCCAAAAGTTGTTTAGAAACTATATATAATTGTATATGTGCAACATATGTTGCGTATTAATATTTTGTCAGTCAAAAATGAAAAAAAATAGTAACCTTTTATTCTCACTCAAAATCTGAATTCTATGCTAAAAAAAATCCCAAAAATATTATCACCCGAACTTGTCAAAACCCTAATGGAAATGGGACACGGTGATGAGATAGTCATAGCCGATGCGAATTTCCCTTCGTGCTCCATTTCTAAGAATGTAGTCCGGGCAGACGGGCTGTCAGGAGCTGACATTCTGAAAGCTGTTTTAGAGCTTTTCCCGTTAGATACGTACGCTGAATATCAGGTCTATTTAATGGAAGTCGTACCCGGCGATGATTACAAACCGGTAATTTGGCATGAGTACAAAAATATTTTGACAGCGTCAAATGAAAGATTTAATATCGGATATCTTCCTCGTTTCGATTTTTATGAAAGAGCCAAAACGTCTTATGCCGTAGTAGCTTCAGGAGAAAAGGCTCTGTATGCAAATATTATTTTGAAAAAAGGTGTTGTAAATTAATCACTCATATACACTTAAATACCAAATGAAAGAAAACACAGCCGAAACTAAAAAACCAAAAGTAGTTGAGCGAAAATATTTAATCCCGTTTATCCTTATAACGAGCCTTTTCGCTCTATGGGGTTTTGCGAATGACATCACCAATCCGATGGTGGCGGCGTTTCAGACAATTATGGAAATTCCCGTTGCAGAAGCGGCTTTAGTGCAATTCGCGTTTTATGGCGGTTATGGCACCATGGCTATTCCTGCCGCGCTATTCATAAGAAAATACAGTTACAAAAACGGGATTCTTCTCGGATTGCTGTTATATGCCTTAGGAGCTTTGCTATTTTGGCCGGCAGCACAATTTGAGCTGTTCTCATTCTTTTTAATCTCACTTTATATCCTGACTTTCGGATTGGCTTTTCTTGAGACCACCGCCAACCCCTATATCTTGTCAATGGGCGATGCCGAAAGCGCCACCAGAAGACTGAATCTGGCTCAATCATTCAACCCGATGGGCTCGCTTTTAGGCATGTTCGTAGCGTCAAATTATGTGCTGACCTCACTGCACTCAGAAGCACGCGACAGCGCTGGAAACTTGATTTTCAACACGTTAAGCGTTGCTGAAAAAACGGCGATTCGCACACACGATTTAGCTGTTATCCGTAACCCGTATGTTACGCTTGGGGTAGTTGTCATTGTGGTATTTATTATCATAGCTGTCACGAAAATGCCAAGAACCCAACTCGAAGACAAGTATAATGACAACGCGCGTGATTCAGCGAAACGATTAATTCGAATACCAAAATACCGCGAAGGAGTTATTGCTCAACTGTTTTACGTGGCAGCTCAGATTATGTGCTGGACTTTCATAATCCAATACGCTGAAAATATCGGAATCCCCAAAGCTGTCGGACAACGGTATAATATTCTGGCAATGTCGATTTTCCTTTCAAGCAGATTTATCAGTACCTACTTAATGAAATATGTAAAATCGAGCATTATGCTGACAGTTTTCGCTTTCGGAGCAATGCTGACTACACTCGGCGTGATTTTTATTGGCGGAATGACCGGATTGTATTGCTTAGTAGCTACTTCCGCGTTTATGTCGTTAATGTTCCCTACGATTTACGGAATAGCACTTCACGGCATCGGGAGCGACGCGACACTTGGAGCAGCCGGACTTGTAATGGCAATCGTCGGAGGAGCTTTAATGCCGCCGCTACAAGGAAGCATCATTGATTTAGGAAAAGTAGGCTGGCTGCCGGCTGTAAACGCTTCGTTCATTTTACCGTTTATCTGTTTTATTGTGATATTCGTTTATGGAATGAGAGCGTACAAAAGAAATTATTAGAAATAGATTTTTTTAAATCTGAATCACAGGAGTGCAATCCGGATAAGCTCAGACTCAAATTAGATAATCAACAAACATAAAAGTGCCAAAATTCATAGTAAATAAATCATTTTTCTCCGGATAAATAGGTTTATTTAGTATATTTTTGTATCACAAAACATTAAAATTAAATAACACATGGCGATACTAATCATCATGCCCAAGCAGGGACAATCCGTAGAAAGTTGTATCATTGGAACAATCAACAAGCAAAAAGGCGACGAAGTAAAGAAAGGCGATGTGCTGTTTTCTTACGAAACAGACAAAGCTACTTTTGAAGAAGAATCTCCTGCTGACGGCACTATATTAGAAGTATTTTACAACGAGGGCGATGAAGTTCCCGTCTTAGAAAACATGATGGTTATCGGAAATCCGGGAGAAGATTTTTCCGATTTAATTGGAGACAGCAAAGAGCAAGAAGCTCCTCAAAATCTCGCCAAAGTGGAGGAAACTCCGGAAACAGAAGCACCTTCCCTAAGTGAAACCCAAGATCTGAAACCCGCGACTCCAAGCTCAGGACTCGAGACTAAATTCATTTCACCGCGTGCCAAAAATCTTGCTGAAAAATCAGCGTTAGATGTTTCTCAGATCACCGGTACCGGACCGAAAGGACGTATCATAGAAAAAGATGTGCAGGAGGCTTTGGCAAATCGTCCTAAGCTGACACCGTTAGCCAAGAAGATAGCAGTTTCAGAAGGCGTTCAGCCCCAAAGCGCAGGCACAGGATTAGCAGGCACCGCCAAAGCGGGCGATCTGCTTCCGCCACCGATAAACACGACGTACGGTATCGATTTTGAAGATAAGAAAATCACCAACATGCGGAAGCTTATTGCTAAATCCATGCATGCTTCTCTGCAAAACTCAGCACAACTCACACATCACCTTGGAGCCGATGCGCGTCGTATTCTCGAACTCCGAAAACAGGCAAAAGCCAATTTCGAAGCCGGAAAAACAAGCGCGAATATCACCCTGAATGACATGGTCTGTTTCGCCGTTATCAAAGCGCTGAAGAAATTCCCGAATGTTAACTCCCATTTCTTGGGCGACACGATACGCTATTTCAACAAAATCCATTTGGCATTGGCTGTAGATACAGAACGCGGCTTAATGGTACCTGTAGTGAAAAACGCGGATGATTTATCCATTGAAGGCCTCTCCAATCAGTTCAAAGAATTAGCAGCTGCCTGCAGGAAAGGAAATGTGAATCCCGAAATTCTGGCAGCCGAAGCCGGTACTTTCACCGTTTCAAATCTTGGAAATTACGGCGTAGAGATGTTTACCCCGGTAATCAATCTGCCGCAATCAGCTATTTTGGGTGTCAATACCATTGTTCCCAGACCCAAAGATCTGGACGATGGAGTCTATGCGTTCGTGCCCTACATTGGACTAAGCTTAACGTATGACCACCGCTCATTAGACGGCGGCGAAGCAACAAGATTCTTAAAACAGATTGCCATTGAGATAGAAAATCTCTCTATAGAAGTTTAGAATAGAACACAAGAAGCTCTCGTAAGACATGAAACGAAATACAAGTCTTACAAGCCCGATAAAATTCGCAATATTTCGAAAAAATTAATTTTCAAAACGTAAATCGTAAATAGAAAATACTATGATAGATCTAATCATCATCGGAGGTGGTCCTGCAGGCTATGTTGCAGCTGAAAGAGCCGGACACAAAGGACTGAAGGTTCTTTTGATTGAAAAAAAAGCACTCGGCGGTGTATGTCTGAATGAAGGCTGCATCCCGACAAAAACCATGCTTTACAGTGCCAAAACGTATGAAAACGCGCTTCACGGTGAAAACTACGGAGTTTTTGCAGGAAAAGTAAGCTTTGATTACGGAAAAATTGTGTCTCGGAAAGACAAAATTGTCAGGAAATTAGTTGCCGGCGTGAAATCCAAGATGAAACAAAACAACGTAACCGTAGTAGAGGGCGAAGCTATGATCAAAGGACGCAGCGACAAAGGAATCGAAGTTTCTGCTAACGGAGAGAATTATTTAGGAGCCAATTTGCTGATTTGCACCGGCTCGGAAGCTTCCGTGCCACCCATTCCCGGACTGAAAGAAGCAGGAGAGCTTATTCTCACAAATCGGGAAATCCTCCAACTCAAAGAACAACCCAAATCACTGATTGTCATTGGCGGCGGCGTTATAGGGATGGAGTTCGCGAGTTTTTACAACTCTTTGGGAACAAAAGTAACAGTAATAGAAATGCTTCCCGAAATCCTCGGCACCACCGACAGCGAGCTTTCAGCCATGCTTCGCTCTCAGTATGCCAAACGTGGAATCGAGTTTAACCTGAATGCCAAAGTTACGCGAGTGGACGGCAATAAAGTTATTTATGAAAAAGATGGACAAACCCATACGGCAGAAGGAGAAAAAATCCTTTTGAGCGTAGGTCGCAGAGCAAACATACAAGGCTTCGGGTTAGAAACGCTAAATGTTGAAACAACCCGTGCCGGAATCAAAGTTGATGAAAAAATGCGCACCAACGTTCCGAATGTTTATGCAGCAGGCGATGTAACCGGATTTTCGCTCTTAGCGCACACAGCCAGCCGCGAAGGCGAAGTGGTGGTAAATAACCTGACAGGAAAAAGTGATATAATGCGTTACAATGCCATTCCGGGTGTAGTTTACACCAATCCCGAAATAGCAGGCGTAGGCGAAACCGAAGAATCAGCCAAAGAAAAAGGAATCGCATATAAAGTCGCTAAACTTCCCATGGCTTATTCCGGACGTTTCGTAGCCGAAAACGAAGGCGGCAGCGGAGTCTGCAAAGTGCTAATCGGCGAAAAATACGGTGAAGTACTCGGTGTCCACATGCTTGGCAATCCAAGCAGCGAGATGATTTACGGCGCATGCATTGCCATTGAAAACGAACTTACGTTAGACGAGATGAAGGAGGTCGTGTTCCCACACCCCACCGTAAGCGAAATATTCAAAGAAGTGGTGTTCGCATTTTAAAGAAAACTCTTACCCAAAATGGGAAATAGAGAGTTTTAAAAAAAAGTTATAGCTTGACTAAGAACTGATTACAATTAAAAAACTGCATTTAAAGCCTGTTCCATGAGGGTGAGTAGTTACAAAAAAAAGACACTTAATCTCTAAATAACAATTAATTTTAATTCAATTATTGAATACTAACAAACTTAAATTTCCCCACGATATTCCTCATTAGGGAGTTAAGGGACTTATAATTATGCCAAAGATACAATTCCTCGATCCAACCGAGACCCGCAAACCAAGTTTCGTAGAATTTCAACCCATTCCGGTCAATCAGTATCAAAAAACCGTAAAAGATGAGTTGAAAAACTTCACCAAAGAAGACCTCAAGGCCATTTATCATGACATGGCGCTGATACGGGAATTTGAAACCATGCTCAACCTGATTAAGACCAAAGGAGAGTATAACGGAACACCTTACAACCATCCCGGTCCCGCTCACCTTTCCATCGGACAAGAATCCGCAGCCGTAGGAATGGCATGGACTCTGGGAGTGGAAGATTTTATTTTCGGTAGCCATCGTTCGCACGGAGAAATAATCGCGAAAGGAATGTCGGCCATTTACAAGTTAGATGACAAACAGTTGAATGAAATAATGGAAACATTCTTTGATGGAGCTGTGCTGAACGTGGTAAAAAAAGATTTTAAAGGAACCACTAAAGAGCTGGCCAAAAGATTCCTCATTTACGGAACCTTGGCAGAAATATTTGCGCGAGAAACCGGCTTCAACAAAGGACTCGGAGGTTCGATGCACGCCTTTTTCACACCGTTCGGAGTCTATCCGAACAACGCGATCGTGGGAGGTTCAGGCGATATCGCCGTAGGTGCCGCACTCTACAAGAAAGTAAACCGCAAACCCGGCATCGTGGTAGCCAATATCGGCGATGCTTCGATGGCGTGCGGTCCTGTTTGGGAAGGAATTTCATTCGCCGCTATGGATCAGTTCAAAGAACTTTGGGAAGGCGACATGCAAGGCGGACTGCCTGTGATTATCAACATCATGAACAATCAGTACGGCATGGGCGGTCAAACCAGCGGTGAAACAATGGGATACGAAATTGCAGCCCGAATAGGCGCGGGAGTGAATCCGGAACAAATGCATGCCGAGCGGGTGGACGGATACAATCCGCTGGCAGTTATCGATGCCTACAAACGGAAACGGAAAATACTGGAAGACAAAAAAGGACCGGTACTTTTGGACGTTCTAACCTATCGCTACAGCGGACACTCGCCATCCGATGCCAGCTCATACAGAACAAAAGAAGAAATTGAAGCCTGGGAAGCACAGGACTGTATCATTACCTACGGAAAACAGCTGATTGACGCGAAAGTGGCGACAAAAGATGAGCTTGAGAAAATGCAGGAAGATATCAAAGTGCTGATAAACGAGATGTTTCTTAAAGCTATAGACGATGAGCTTTCTCCGAGAATGAAAAATCCGGAAGTTATCAGCGATATGATGTTCTCAGATGGTTCGGTAGATAGTTTCTCCGATGCTAAACCGGATGTATTACAGCCGATTGAAGAAAATCCGCGAGTAAGAAGAATCGCTCAGAAAGAACGTTTCGCTTTCGATAAAGACGGAAAACCTTTCAGCAAAATGAAACAGTTGCAGCTTCGCGATGCGCTCTTCGAAGCCATAATCGATCGTTTCTACAAAGATGCTTCCTTAGTTGCCTACGGAGAAGAAAACCGTGACTGGGGTGGAGCCTTTGCCGTGTACAACGGGCTGACCGAAGCGCTTCCTTACCATAGATTGTTTAACTCGCCCATTTCGGAAGCCGCCATTATCGGCACAGCTATCGGATATGCCATGTGTGGCGGACGGGTGATTCCGGAAATCATGTACTGTGACTTCCTCGGCAGATGCGGTGACGAAGTATTCAACCAGCTTCCCAAATGGCAAGCTATGAGTGGAAATGTACTGAAAATGCCGGTAGTCGTTCGGGTTTCTGTCGGCTCCAAATACGGCGCGCAGCACTCACAAGATTGGACTTCTCTTGTAGCACATATTCCGGGATTGAAAGTTTGCTTCCCCGTAACACCATACGATGCTAAAGGGTTGATGAACGCTGCATTACAAGGGACGGATCCGGTAATTTTCTTTGAAAGTCAACGTATTTATGACATAGGAGAACAATTCCACCAAGGCGGTGTTCCGGAAGGTTATTATGAAGTTCCTTTCGGAGAACCCGATATCAAGAAAGAAGGAAAAGACATAACTTTCCTCACCGTGGGACACACGTTGTATCCTGCACTTGAAGCAGCCAAAGAGTTGGAGGAAAAATACGGCATGAGTGCCGAAGTGATTGATGCCCGCTCACTCGTTCCGTTTAACTACGAGAAAGTAATCGAATCAGTTAAGAAAACCGGAAAAATCATTGTGGCAAGTGATGCTACGGCACGCGGTTCGTTCCTGAATGACCTGGCAGCCAACATCAGCCAGCTCACATTTGACTACTTAGATGCGCCGGTATGCGTACTCGGTTCACGAAACTGGATCACGCCTGCATACGAATTGGAAAGTTCTTTCTTCGCTCAGCCAAACTGGTTCTTAGATATGATCAACGAACGCATTCAGCCGCTTAAAGGCTACATTCCGACAGAAAACATGACGGATGCGGAATTGGTGAGAAGAAGTAAGAAAGGAGTGTAAATATTTACTGAATAGCCGTGTTTTATCGCGGCTATTCAGTAGTTTATAAGGTGATAAACAGCAAATAATATTGAAAAAAAATCACCCGAAATATTTTTTCACCCTGAGGTGGTCTTGACTTTTTCTCGTAACTGCAAATTGAAAATTCCGATTTATCGGAGCTGACGCTTGTAGCGGCTTTTTGTGTTTTTAAATTACAACGGTCAATTCCGCTGAAAGCGTGAGCGGCCTATTAACTAACAAAATTTTTTAAGTTAAGGCGACTTCATCATAGATTTGTTTCTTAAAAATTTCAAGCAATATTTTTTCATTTAATCTTACATTTTTTCATCCATGAAGTCACGAATTATTTTTTTGACAGCATTGATTTGTTTCGTTTCATTCCTTTCGGCACAAGAGATGATTCCCCTTTGGAAAAAAGGCAAAATGCCCAACAGCAAAGGATTGGAATTGCAGGACAGTATTGCTCACGAAAGACTTTATCAGGTAGGTGAACCACGTGTATATGCTTTTCTGGCGGATAAAGATAAAAACACCGGCGCTGCTGTTTTGGTAGTTCCGGGAGGCGGGTATGTGAGACTTCCGTCCGATTATTACAACGATGCGACGATGAAATTCTACCGAGATAGAGGCATTAATGCCTTTATTGTATGTCACCGCCTACCCACTTCGCCCGATTTAATCCAGCCGGAAATTGCCCCCTTACAGGATATTCAGCGAGCTATGCGCATCATTTACGCGAATGCTGAAAAATGGAATATCGATCCATCGCGAATTGGCATTCAAGGCACTTCGGCAGGTGGTCACGGAGCTTCTACCTTAGGAACTCATAAAAACAACGTTTCAGAAATTGGAGATAAGTACGACAAATTTTCATACAAACCGGCTTTCATGATTTTAATTTCTCCGGTAATCTCATTTGACTTGGATATTGCTCATAAAGGAAGTCGCGAAAACTTGATCGGGAAAAACCCAACCGAAGAAAAGGTAAAACAGTATTCCAATGAAAACCGGGTAACAAAAGACACTCCTCCTACCCTTTTAATTCACGCGGACAATGACCGAGCCGTGGTTCCGCAAAACAGCATCAGATTTTATGAAGCTCTGAATAAAGCCGGAGTTTCAGCATCTATTCATATATTTCCTTCGGGCGGACATCAGCTGAATGTAAGGAACAATCCGGGAACTGCCGCGATGTGGCCTGAGATTGCTTTGAATTGGTTGAAAGAAAAAGAGATTATAAAATAATGAGGTCATCGTGGCTTTCTTTGAGATAGCAAACTGAAAATTCCGAATTATCGGAGATGACACTTACAACGACATTTTGCTTTACTAAATAAAACATGGTCAATGCGGCTGATAGCGTCAGTGACCTTTGGCTGAAAGGAAGACATAGATTAATTTGGAGAAAACAATGAAAATGAAAAAAATTACATTCTTGCTTTTCGGCCTGTTGCTTATTGGTAGTCCGGGAGTTGAAGCATCTGTAAAAATCAACAAAGTAAAAGTTGAAGCTCCATTTTCAATGTCCAAAATCAAAACCCCTGATTTTGAGAAAAGCAGGGAATATCTAATCACAGATTTTGGAGCTGTAAAAGGAGATAAGACAAAAACTTCACAGGCAATTGAAAAAGCGATTTCAGAAGCAAATAAAGCAGGAGGCGGAACTGTAATAATCCCTGAAGGTGAGTGGCTTACAAAGAAACTACACTTCAAAAGCAACGTAAATCTTCACCTATCAGAAGGCGCTGTTTTATTGTTTTCAGACAATCCAAATGATTATCTTCCGGCAGTACATACGACATGGGAAGGCTTAGAATGCTACAATTATTCGCCTCTGATATACGCTTATAAATGCAAAAACGTAGCCATTACCGGAAAAGGTGAAGTAAAGGCAAAAATGGACAACTGGAGGCGGTGGGCCGGAAGACCCGCGGCGCATATGAATAGTCTTAAAAACCTTTATTATTGGGCGTTTGAGAATAAACCGGCATACGAGCGAAACATGGTAAATGATTCATCAAATCTCCGACCACAGTTTATTCAATTCAATCGCTGTGAAAATATTTTAATTGAAGATGTAAAAGTAACAAACAGCCCGTTTTGGACTGTACACCTCTATCTTTCTAAAAATATTATAGTAAGAAACATAAAAGTTTATGCTCATGGTCACAACAATGACGGAATAGACCCGGAAATGAGTCAGAACATACTGATTGAAAATTGTACTTTCGATCAGGGTGATGATGCTATCGCCCTCAAATCAGGCAGAAGTCCGGAAGGCTGGCGATCAAAAACACCAACTAAAAATGTAGTTGTACGAAACTGTACCGTCAAAAACGGACATCAGCTCGTAGCAATCGGCAGCGAACTTTCGGGAGGTATTGAGAATATTTATGTTTCCAATTGCACCGTAGCGGAAAATGCGAAAATGTTTCACTTAGTTTTCATAAAAACGAATGAAAGAATGGGTGGCTATGTGAAAAATATTTTTGTTGAAAACGTAAAAGGAGGTAAAATGGATTTCGGAGTGCTGGGCATAGAGACCGATGTGCTCTACCAGTGGAGAAATCTGGTTCCTACAATCGAAAAACGACTAACTCCTATTCGAAATATTAATCTGACGAACATCGCCGCTACAAATGTCCGATTCGTTTCACGTGTTCTCGGACAAAAAGAATTGCAGGTAAAAAACGTGAACTTGACTAACGTTAAAGCTGACACGGTGAGGTCAGAGAAACATATACATGAGAACCTATTAGGTTTCTCAGAAAAATAAAATCTCATGAAATTTTTTCAAGTCATACTTGCTTTATTCCTCTCTATCGCGTTGTTTCAAGTAGATGCACAAGCGCAGATTGGGAAGCGTTTTCCATCGGAGCGAAAAGTAATAAAAGATCCGAAAACGGGTGCGAAACTGATTTTCCTTACCAGCAAACCGATGGGCGACCGAAAGATTTACCAGACTCATAACCAGTGGACATCGGATGGAAAATGGATTATTTTCTCCTCTAACCGGGTTCGCGGAGAGGCGCTTGCAGTAAATGAAGAATCAGGTGAAATTGTGCAGGTGACAGAAGGCGGATACACAGGCATGCTCAATGTCTCCAGAAAAGAGATGAAACTCTATTTTTTTCGGAACATGGATGGAAACAGAGATCAAAAAGCAATCGTAGAAGTAAATTTAGCCGACGTATTCCAGGACAGCAAGTCCGGAAAGATGAAGCAAGCAGATCAATACGAACGGATTTGCGGCATTATACCGGAAGAATATCTAGCCACAGGAGATTTGACATTGGATGCAAATGACGAATGGGCTTGGTTTCGTGTCGGAAAAAACAAAGCAATGCGATATTTGCCGGAAGGGACAAAGCTGGAACCGAATTTCGGACCAAGAAATATGGGACAAGGACCCGGCGGAATAGCCGGAATGAATCTGAAAACCGGAGAACTGAAGTATGTCGTTTCCACTCCTTTCCAAATCGGTCATATTCAGTCGAATCCTTGGGTAGCCGATCAGATTGTATTTTGCTGGGAAACAGGAGGTAAAGCTCCTCAGCGCACCTGGATTGTCAAAACTGACGGTACAGGCTTGCGTCCGCTTTATCCTGAATCTTCATTTGACTGGGTTACCCATGAAGCCATAATCAGCCCCGATGAAGTTGGGATTGCTATTTTGGGACATCGGAAAATAAAAACAGAAGCTGACACATTAAATCACAAAGGAACTGATCCTTACGGAATTAATCCCGGACAGGAAGACGGTTGGGGAAATTGCGGAACGCGAGAAAAACCGACCGGTTTTGGTGTTGTAAACATCAATACGCGCGAAATGAAAATTATCGGTCAAACTGATTCAGGTAGCGGGTTTTGGCACGTGAGTGGCTCTGCAGACAAAAAATTCGGAGTCGGAGATGATTTTACAAGAAATATTTATCTGATAAACAGGCAAACCGGCGAAATGATTTTGCTCTCAGCAGGTCATAAAAGTACTGCCTACGATCATCCTCATCCCACTTTCAATCAAGTAGGAACAAAAATTGTCATACAGTCCGCCATGCTATCAGAAGACAATCGTTCAATGAACATTTGTGTGATTCCGGTGCCTGACAAGTGGTTAAAGGATTGATTGAATGAGAGAAATTCAACTGTCAAAGTTTGCACAAATAGAAAAACTTAACATTTTTTTTCGCAACTTTACCGGTTCACATTTGAACTTAATTCTAAAAAAAATTGTAACTAAAAAACATATGTCTATTCCAAAAATAAACGCTCACCTTCACACACCCTACTCATTCAGCGCATTTCAGGATATTGATGATGCGTTGGACAGAGCTGTTTCTGAAGGTGTAAAAGTGGTGGGAATCAACGATTTCTACACTACAGAAGGCTATCAAGAATGGTCGGATGGGTGCAAAAAGCGAAATCTTTACCCACTTTTCAACATCGAGTTAATCAGCCTGAACGAAGATGATCAAAAAGCAGGTTTACGTGTGAATGATCCCGGAAATCCGGGTCGGATTTACATCAGCGGTAAAGGTTTATCGCACCCATTCAAGTTGGAAGAACCCTACGCCTCAAAATTGGCAAATGTGCGTAAAGAAGCGAACAGCCAAGTAGAAGCGATGTGTGAAAAACTAAATGAAATCCTGACAAACAAAAAAACCGGTTTTTCATTGGATCTTGATTGGATTAAGAAAAACCTGACAAAAGGTTCCATTCGTGAACGCCATTTGGCAAAAGCTTTACGCCTCAAAGTATATGAAAAATGGAACGGTAATTCTGAAAAAATAAAAGAAGAATTCAAACATCTTTTTGATGGGAAAGAGCTGAAAACGGAAACCGAAAATATCGCCGGAGTTGAAAATGAAATTCGTGGCAACATGCTTAAAGCCGGAGGTTCAGCGTTTGTACCTGAAACTGCAAACGCATTTCTACCCATGCAAACAGTATGTGAAATAATTGTCGCAGGTGGCGGAATTCCTACTTATCCCTTTTTGGCAGATGACGCGAACGGAAACTACACCGACTTTGAGAAAGATTTGGAGCGTGTGGCCGAGCAATTAACTGAACGCGGTTTTCATTCCGTAGAGTTTATCACGACAAGAAATGGATTGGAACTGTTGGAAAAATACGCGACACACCTTCATGATCAAGGTTTTGTTGTGACTCTCGGAAGCGAGCACAATTCACCCACCATGGAACCGGTTGAGCTTTTCGCAAGGAATAACACACCACTAACCGAAAAACTGCTTCAAATAAATTACGAAGGAGCCTGTGTAGTGGTGGCACATCAGCATATGGTTTCACAGGGGCTGAGCGGCTACGTGGATGAAACCGGGAAAGCGGATCGAAGCAAAAGAGCTGAGTTTGTAAAATTAGGCAAAGAGTTGATAAACAACACAATAACTCACTAAAGAGAATTAATCCTAAAAAAATCAATATGATTATCCGTTTTTGTTCCTAAACTTAAATAATGTTTTTTTAGATTGGGACTAACCGCTTCAAATCGGTTTGTCCCGTTTTATAGCGACATAAATAGGCAACAATCCCGAATATAGGGATAGTTGCGGATAATCATAAAAATCAATTAATTAAAAAAATTTTAGCCTTAGTGCCTTTGAGGCAAAAACAAAAAATGAATCCAATACAAGATCTTATATCCATTTCCCAATTCTACGGTCGTGACAGTCGATTTGTGATTGCAGGAGGGGGAAATACATCCTATAAAAACTCCGATAAAATTTGGGTAAAAGCCAGTGGTTCGTCACTTGCGACGATTAACGAGGAAGGTTTTGCAGTATTAGATCGGGCGCTGCTCAATCCAATGTCTGAAAAACAATACAGCAGCAACGCCGATGAGCGAGAAGAACAAGTAAAGAACGACCTTGCCAACGCTAATCTTACCAAAGGGAAACGCCCTTCGGTTGAAACTTCGATGCACAATGTAATGGATTACGCTTTCGTAGTTCACCTGCACCCGACTATCGTCAACGGACTGATGTGCGCTCAAAATGCTGAAAATGAATTGAAAAATCTTTTCGGAGAAAAAGCGCTCTATGTGAAATATACCGATCCCGGATATGTGCTTTTCAAAAAAGTTGACGAAAAAATAAAAGAATACCGTTCAATATATAACGAAGAACCGAAAGTAATCTGGCTACAGAATCACGGAATTTTCGTAGCATCGAACAATATAGAAGAAATAAAATCAACTTACAATTCTATTTTCGAAACGCTTGAAAAAGCGGTAAAAATTCCTTTGCCTGACGGAGAAAGAGCGACCTGCAGATGCACTGAAGAGATACTTCCCGCAGTCAGAATGATGGTTTCAAAAAATGGATTAAAAACACTGAAAGTCCGTAAAAATGAACTGATTAAATACTTTTACGATAGTATAGAAAATCAAAAAACCATAGCAAAACCTTTTACTCCGGACGCGATTGTTTATTGCAAATCAAACTATCTTTTTTTCAATGATGAAAATCCCGAACAGGTAGTTGCAGAAGCCAAGAAATCAATTCCCGAATTTGAAAATAAGTTTGGTTATTTACCTAAAGTTTTGCTTATTAAGGGAGTCGGACTTGTTGCGATAGGTGATAACGCGAAGCAATGCGACATTATTTTAGACGTATTTGAAGACGCGATGAAGATTGCTTTCCTTTCAAAATCATTTGGCGGGGCGCATCCAATGACTCAGGAGCAAATTGATTTTATCGACAACTGGGAGGTTGAAAATTACCGCCGGAGTGTGGCTGCAGGTAGTGCCTCCGGACGAGCGGAAAACAAAACAATTGTTGTAACCGGAGCTGCACAAGGTTTTGGTGAAGGAATTGCAGAATGTCTGATTAAAGAAGGTGCAAATATAGTTGTAGCCGATTTGAATGAGGAAGTTGGACAAAAAACAGCGGCAAGATTCAACACGTTGACGAAAAGCAACAAAGCGATTTATGTAAAAACAAATGTGGCTGAGATTCCGAGCCTTGAAAACATGGTTCATGAAGCGGTTTGTAATTTTGGCGGAATCGACTGTTTTATCAGCAACGCGGGTGTACTAAGGGCAGGTGGCCTGGAAGATATGACTCCTGAGAATTTTGACTTTGTTACAAGAATCAACTACAACGCCTACTTTTATTGCACCAAAGTGGTGAGCAAAATTATGAAATTTCAGACCGAGCATGCATCAGCGGATTATTTCGCGGACATTATTCAAATCAATTCCAAATCGGGACTTCGGGGAAGTAAAGCAAATTTTGCTTATGCCGGAGGAAAGTTTGGCGGCATCGGTTTGACGCAATCATTCGCGTTGGAGTTAGCCCCGTTTCGGATTAAGGTAAACTCGGTATGTCCCGGAAATTATTATGAAGGTCCGCTTTGGAGCGACCCGGAGAACGGACTTTTTGTGCAATATTTAAATGCAGGAAAAGTTCCCGGCGCAAAAACAGTTGAGGAGGTAAAAGCGTTTTATTTAGCGCAAGTTCCTATGCAAAAAGGGTGCACACCCGAAGATGTTACCAAAGGAGTATTATACCTTATGGAACAATGCGGCGAAACCGGACAAGCGCTGCCCATTACAGGCGGACAGGTGATGTTGAGCTAAGCCTCTAAAAAAATCCATCACAAAGGCATTTTTGGGGAAGAACTGAGAGAATGAGATGATAATAAAATAGTTTCAAGAGAAAATTTAGAAAATTAACAACAAAAATTAATAAATAGGGAGTCTCGAAAGTCCCCTTTCGGGGAACCAGAGGGTTGATTATTATGAAAACAAGAGCAGTACGTCTTTACGGCAAAAAAGATCTTCGGTTGGAAGAATTTGAATTGCCGGCAATCAAAGACAATGAGATTTTAGCAAAAGTAGTTTCCGATTCAATTTGTATGTCATCATACAAAGCTTCATCACAAGGAGCTGACCACAAGCGAGTTCCGGATGATGTGGCTGAAAATCCGATTATCGTGGGTCATGAGTTTGCCGGAGAGCTATTGGAAGTAGGGAGCAAATGGGCGCACAAATTCAAAGCAGGGGATAAATTTTCTATTCAGCCCGCGCTCTACTACAAGGATGGGCCTGTCGGCATTTTAAGTGCTCCGGGATACAGCTACAAGTACATTGGAGGCGATGCCACGTACGTTATCATTCCGAATGAAGTTATGGAAATGGACTGCTTGTTAGTGTATCGAGGTGAAGGTTTTTATCCGGCTTCATTAGCTGAACCGCTTTCATGCGTTATAGGCGCGATGCATGCCAACTACCACACTACACCGGGAAGCTACAAGCATAAAATGGAAATTGTGGATGGCGGGAAAATGGCGCTACTTGCCGGTGTTGGGCCGATGGGATTAGCAGCGATTAACTACGTACTCCGTCGTGAGGATATGAAGCCATCATTGTTTGTAGTAACAGACATTGACCAGGCACGTCTTGACAGAGCGGCTTCGATTTATACAGTTGAATTTGCCAAATCGCGCGGAATTGACTTGCGATACATCAACACCGGAAAAATGGAAAATCCGGTTGAAGCGCTTCGCGAAATAAGCGGTGGAACGGGCTATGACGATGTGTTTGTATTTGCACCGGTTCGCCCTGTAGTTGAACAAGGTGATGCAATCCTCGGATTTGATGGATGTTTGAATTTCTTTGCGGGTCCTGACAATACAGATTTCAGCGCGACTCTCAATTTTTACAACGTCCACTATGCATATACCCACATAGTAGGGACAAGCGGCGGAAACAATGACGACATGATAGAAGCGCTTGATATAATGAGCAAAGGACTTGACCCGGCAGGATTGGTGACACATATCGGCGGACTGAATGCTGTGGCAGAAACAACCAACAACCTACCTAATATTCCTGGAGGTAAAAAACTGATTTATACGCATATTGAAATGCCGCTAACCCCTATTTCTGACTTTGCAGAATTAGGAAAAACAGATCCGTTCTTCAAAGAATTAGCAGAAATTTGTGATCGGCATAACGGGTTGTGGAGCGTAGAAGCCGAGACCTATTTATTGGAGAAAAAAGCAATCTAACCTTTGATTTCTTTGATAAATTTGTTCCGTTATTTTAGAAAAGTCCATTACTAACAAATCCCTGCTCCTGATTCGGGAGCAGGGGCACATTTTATATATGAAACAATTAGATATTCAATTAATGCATCCGGTGGAGCAAATCAATATCATCATCGGACGAATCTACAGAAGTGGCATGACAACCACTTCGGGTGGAAATATTTCCATTAAAGATACAAACGGCGATATTTGGATTACGCCTTCAGGCGTGGATAAGGGAAATCTGACAACTAACGACATTATGTGCGTAAAGCAAGATGGAACAATCGTCGGACCTCACAAACCATCTTCAGAATTTCCATTCCACAAAGCGATTTACAATTCGAGACCCGACATTACGGCGATAATTCACGCGCATCCGCCTGCATTAGTAGCTTTCAGCATAGCACGGATTGTCCCGGACACCAAGCTTGTACCGCAATCACATAATATAATCGGTGATGTAGGTTTTGCTCCTTATGGCACACCCGGAAGCGAAGATCTCGGGAAAAAAATAGCAAAAGAATTTTTGAACAAAAACTATAAGGCTGTTATCATGGAAAACCACGGTGTTGTCCTTGGCGGAAGTGACATGATGGACGCTTATCAACGTTTTGAAACGCTTGAATTTTGTTGCCGGACCATAGTTAATGCAGGAAAATTGGGTGAAGTGAAATACCTGACCGACGAACAAGTACAAAGTTATGTCAATCACATTCCAAAAAATATTTCTCATTTCATGGATGTGGATTATCCTTCCGATGAGCGTGTCTTGCGGACTGAAATGGTGAAAATAATTCGGCGGGCGTGCGACCAAGGGATGATGATTTCCACGTATGGAACTGTTTCTGCCCGTTGGAATGAAAATGACTTTTTGATAACGCCCCGAAATGTAGCGCGATGGGATATTATGCCAAGTGATATTGTGCAGATTAAAAACGGAATGGCGGAAGCAGGTAAGACTCCAAGCCGTTCGGTAGCGTTGCATCAGCGTATCTATCAATTAAATCCGCATATCAATTCTATTATCTGTACGCAGCCAATCAATCTGATGGCACATGCGGTAAGCGGAAGCAAATTTGATGTGCGTACGATTCCGGAGAGCTGGATTTTTCTTCAAGATGTTCCATCTATCCCGTTTGGGTTGATTTACAATGAAATTGAAAATGTGGCGAAAATGTTCCAAGAAAACAGGGTTATTTTGGTTGAGAATGACAGCGTTTTCGTAACCGGTGATAAACTGCTCAACACGTTTGACTTCTTAGAAGTTGCCGAGTTTTCCGCCAATTCATTAGTCATGGCTTCGGCTATCGGTCCATTAAAACCTATTGGAGATAAAGAAATTGAAGATTTGAGAATAGCATTTAATGTGCAGTAAAGCTTAGCAAAACAACGTTTGTTAGAGCTATCCTTTGTTTTTTGACACCGCGAAAAATAAACATTACAAAAACAGCCGTCTTAATTTCAAGACGGCTGTTTTTCAGAATGTTACACCTGGCTTTATCTCCTGATTATCCCCCTTAAAACGGTCTCCGAAACCGTAAATGCTGTCCCATGCCTGATACCGCCGGGGAAAGATACCGACTCGGATACATCTTCCCAGTCAATCATGTTCTTAGAGCGAATCGCGCCGTACTTCTTATCGCGGTACTTGTCAAAATAGACATACACATACTCGTCAACTAAAAGCGGTGTAGGACCTTCAGCCCAATAATTTCCTGTAATAGGAGGTGAAACGTTGGTTGGGAATCCATATGGTTTCGAATTGGCAATGACGCGGATATTTTTTTCAGGCGGATTGGAGTTTTCATTCTTCACAAAAAGATAGTACTTGCCTCCTTTCTCCAACATCGCGCCATCTATCACACTAAAACCGGGATTGAAAAATACCTTTGTTTCACTGAATGATTCAAAATCTTTTGTTGTGACAAAGAACTGCCTGTGATTGAGTCCTTTTTCACTTTCCGAAGTAGGGATTTCAGGAAACATTCCCGGAACAGTGGAAGCCCAGAAAATATAAAAAACCTTGGTTTTTTTATCGTAGAAAAGTTCCGGAGCCCACGAGTTTCTTGTTCCTTCAAATTTCTCCATTACGGGAATATTTTTTTGGTTTGACCAGTTGATTAAATCCTTAGAAGAAGCATAGCCGATTCCTTGATCCCACCATCCGGTAGTCCAAACCATGTGAAACACGCCGTTATCGTCTTGTACAATGCTTGGATCGCGCATCAACCTGTCCTTCCCTATCAGGGGTTTCAAAATAATGGAATCATTCAGTAGCGCTTCCCATTTGAGACCATCTTTGCTGTATGCCAAATGGAGTCCATCGCCGTTTCCTTTAAAATAGGAAAAGAGGTAAACTTGCTTCTGCGCCGGTAGTTTTGAAGCAGTAGCAAAACTTGGGTTTAACGGCTTCAGATTCTCATTCAATCCTTTCAACTTCAACTCCTTAATGCCTTCCGCCACAAAATAAGTGACCTGTTTTGCTCCCTTTTCCATCATATGCGTATCATCTTTAAGACCATCCGGTTTTGCTTTATCTACACCCGGCTCTACCCATCTGTAGTATGGAATCGAAGCGTTGTCACCCAAAATCGTCACAAAATCTTTCGTTTTTTGGTTTACATCAATCATCGGTACGTTCAGCTCTTTTGCTAAAATTCTTGTAACAACCGGATAGCCTTTCAATCGGTCATCAGTGAGGTGTTTATTTACAAAAGTCCTCATTACCACCGAAGTAAGCAGCACCGGAGTCGCTTTTTTATTGCGGACATCCTGAATCATTTTAGTCAGATTCGCTTTGTATTCCGGCAGCGAGGCGTGTCTTTCCGGACGCGTGGATGCATCATTGTGTCCAAACTGGATAAAAACATAATCGCCTTTCCGAACTTCTGAAATCAGCTTATCCCAGCGACCTTCATTCAGAAAAGTTTTCGTACTACGCCCGCCTATGGCATGATTTTTCACTTCTACGTTCTTCTCGAAGAAGTCCGGGAGCATTTGCCCCCAACCTTTTATCAATCCGTCACGCTCTTCTACGTAGGTCTGAGCGGTAGAATCTCCGGCTATAAATAGTGTTACTTTTCTGGACGATGAAGAAAAACTTGTGAGTGAAATAATAAAAATAAGAGAAATAAGATATTGTTTCATAATTATATTGTCAAGTCAAACTCCGGCTTTTTTCGGAATAAAAAATTTGGAGTTTGAAAATGGTAAATTTTAAAATTTATAACTTTCGCAAGTTGCTACAGCTGGTTGTAAAGCTGCTTTTGAAAAATAACATACTGATTATCAGAATAATTAAGCAAGCTGGGGCTTTGCCCCAAACCCCACTTCATTTTTTGTTCCCGATAAAGAATCGGGATGTACCACTTAACACAAAAAACGAAGCAAAAAAAGTCAAGACTCCGCCCGCCTCACTCAAA
>JAAYIT010000198.1 GCA_012523295.1 Porphyromonadaceae bacterium
GCTAGAGACCGTTACAAAATGGCGTATGCGTGAGGCTTCCATTGTTGATATAGGTGCTAATAATAACTCATTAGCCCTTTACGATACAGAGGGTAATTTAATTGAACTCTCAGATGCCTCTAAAAATCCACTCAAAGAACTAACAACTCAAAATAATAGTAATATGAAAGAAGTTTTTAAACATTTAAAACTGGCTGATGATGCAACAGCGCAAGATGTGCTTGATGCCATTAAGCCAATTGAAGACGAAAACATTCAGCTCAAGGCTGATTTAAAACAGGAAGAAGAGGAAAAGAAAGCCCTACAAGATCGTCTTGATGCTATCGAAGCAAAAGAAAAGCAGGAAAAACGTACTGCCTTTGAAGTAGAATTAAATGAAGCATTCAAAGATGGACGTCTTACCGAGAAGGAAGATGGAAGCGTGAAAACAAAAATGCTTTCTCTCTATGAAGCATCTCCAGATGCTGCACATACAATGATTCAAGCCTTATCACCTCGTAAATCGGTTGGGGTCACTCTTTCCGATGGACAGGAGAAAGAAAATGCTTGGGATAAACGTAAAAAAGAAATTGCAGAAAGCTCCAAACAGTAGTTTTAAAAGCAAGTTAACAGGTATTTAAACAACAATTAAACAATAAATTATTAGAATGAAGGCACTTAGATTTTTAGTTTCAATTTTTACAATGTTACTATTTAACATTGTCGCAGGTAGTGCTATAGCAGCTGCTGTTGGATTCGCTCCTACAGGAGTTATAGCTGTGGGTATGTCATTATCTGTATTAGGTTCTCTCACCCCTATGGCTGGTGTTTTACCCATGGCGGTGACTGTAACATCTGCATACGCAGGTGAGGTATTGGAAGAGTTACTCGTTAGAGCTACAACCGGTAATCAACTTGTTGCCGGAGGGCATATAAGGGTTCAGCCTAATGTAACCAAGAAGTTTGCAATTCCTAGATTAAAAGCAGGCAGGATGCTTCAAAAACGCAAGGAGCAACCAACTGAGGAGGATAGCAAGGGCGACTTTACAATAGATGAGAAGTATTTAGAGCCAAAGGATTTGATGGCATTTACCACTTTTAACCCTAGGGTGTTTGAAGGTATTTGGAGGCCATTCCAACCAACAGGCAATCTTGTATTTTCTGAATTACCACCTCATGTACAATCAAAACTTTTAGCTGAATTGGCTAAAGTAGTTGATTTTGAGCTTGGTAGTGAATTTATTAATGGTGTGTCCGGTGAAGGTGAAGGACAGTATTTTGATGGTGTTCTAACGCGCATTGTAAACGATAGCAGTGTTCTTAAAATTGCATCTCCCGAGGGGTTGACACAAAAAAACATCATTGCCAAAATGAAGCTTGTACGCGCCCGTATTCCAAAAGCCTTAAGGAACAATCCCAACCTAAAGTATTTTATGAGTGTGGAAGATGCTGAAGCTTATGAATATGAACTAACAGACAAGCCAACTAAAGGAGCCGATTATACCAATATGAATCCTGAAAGATTTAAAGGAGTTAAGATAGTTCCATTAGCTGACTGGCCTAAAGATGTGATTGTTGCTGCTGTAACTTCAATGGACGTTGATTCAAACTTCTGGGCAGGTGTATCATTAATTGATGATCAAGATGCTATCTTGATTGATAAGCTTACAAACGCCGGTGAAAAGTACTTCTTCAAGATGTTAATGAAAGCAGATACCAATATTGTGTTTGGTGAGGATATCGTTCTTTATGACGGTAGAACATCTGCTGTTCAGGCTGGTTCAACAGAGCTTAGTGCTTTAGTTTTAAGTGCCGGTGCTCTCGTACCTGCTTTCAAGTCTAACAAA
>JAAYIT010000199.1 GCA_012523295.1 Porphyromonadaceae bacterium
AGGCAGAGGTGTTGCGTTGAGAGAATACCAGGCGGAAACAAAATTTGCTGATTACGTGCTATTTGTTGACAAAAACCCTGTTGGAGTTATCGAAGCAAAAAAAGAAGACGAAGGACACAAACTAACCGTAGTCGAAGACCAAGCTTCTGAATATGCCAAAGCAAAACTAAAATATTTAAACAACGACCCTTTGCCTTTTGTATTTGAAAGCACCGGAACGATTACTCGTTTTAGAGATACACGAGACCCAAAGCCAAGAGGAAGAAATATATTTTGGTTTTACAGACCTGAAACTCTTGCAGAGTGGCTACAAAAGGACAAGAGTTTACGGACAAGATTACTAGATATTCCTATTTTAAATGAGGAAGGGCTTCGCCCAGCTCAGATTAAGGCTATTAAAAATCTTGAGTTATCTTTCAAAAAGAATAAGCCAAAAGCTTTAATACAAATGGCAACGGGAGCAGGTAAAACGTTTACGGCTGCTACTTTTGTTTATCGCTTATTAGAACACGCTAAGGCCAAACGGATTTTATTCTTGGTTGACACTAAAAATTTAGGTGAACAAGCAGAACAGGAGTTTATGGCTTTCGTACCCAATGAAAGTAACCGAAAATTCACTGAATTTTATAATGTTCAAAGGCTTACTTCAAGTTATATTGCAACAGATAGTCAAGTTTGTATTTCAACCATTCAAAGAATGTATGCCATTTTGAAAGGCGAAGAGTTATACGAAGGTGCAGAGGATGCAAACCCAAACGAATCGACCTGGATGGAACAACAGCAAAATAAAAAGCAGGCGATGCCTGTGGAATATTCTTCTAAGGTTCCCATTGAGCAATTTGATTTTATTGTAATTGACGAGTGTCACCGCTCTATTTACAATCTTTGGAAACAGGTGTTGGATTATTTCGATGCTTTTCTTATTGGTTTAACAGCCACACCTGATAAAAGAACATTTGGCTTTTTTGAGGAAAATGTAGTGAGCGAGTATACTTATGAAGAATCGGTTTTAGATGGTGTAAATGTTCCGTATGATGTTTACAATATTGAAACTGAAATATCGAAAAAAGGCAGTGTGATAAAAGCAGGTTGGTTTGTGGACAGACGAGATAAACTAACACGAAAAACACGTTGGCAGCAGGAGGATGAAGATACTGAATATCTGAAAAACGATTTGGATAAAAAGGTGGTTAATCTGAGCCAAATACGGAATATTATACGTCAATACAAAAAGGCTTTAGAAACTGAAATATTTCCAAATAGAAAAGACGAAAACGGAGAATATGAAGTTCCTAAAACATTGGTTTTTGCTAAAACAGACAGCCATGCCGATGATATAATCAAAATCATTAGAAAAGAATTCGACGAGGGCGATGAGTTTTGTAAGAAACTAACTTATAAAATTAAAGAAGACCCAAAATCGGTCTTAAACCGTTTTCGTAATTCCTATTATCCTCGCATTGTTGTTACAGTTGATATGATTGCAACAGGAACGGATGTTAAACCTTTGGAAGTGTTACTGTTTATGCGTGATGTAAAAAGCACCAACTACTTTGAACAAATGAAAGGGCGAGGAACCCGAACAATAAGCAAAGACAGCCTGCAATTGGTTTCAAGAACAGCGAAAGTAAAAACCCATTTTATTATTGTTGATGCAGTAGGCGTAACAAAATCGAAGAAAACCGACAGTCGACCATTGGAGCGTAAACCAACCGTAGCGTTAAAAGACTTATTGGGTGCAGTGACAATGGGTGTAGCCGAAGAAGATTTGTTTCTTTCGCTGGCAAACCGACTTATTCGTTTAGAAAAAGAAATTACAGACAAGGAGAAAGATAAATTACTTGAACATTCGAAAGGAAAAAATCTGAAACAAATAAGCAAAGAATTGTTATCGGCTTTTGATGAAGACGAAATTGAAGAAAAAGCGAAACCAATTATTGAGGCTATTCCTGTGGAAGAACGCACACCTGCATTGATAGATCAAGCCAAAAAAGAGGCTCAAACAGCATTGATAAATACGGCTGCTACTTCATTTAATGGGAAGCTGAACGATTATATTGAGAAAGTGCGTATTGAACACGAGCAAATAATCGACAGCCACAATATCGACACTGTAACCAAAGCCGAATGGGATACTACTTCGGTGGACAAAGCAAAAGAAATTGTAAAAGATTTTAACGAGTACCTCGAAGCCAATCAGGACGAGATAAAAGCC
>JAAYIT010000200.1 GCA_012523295.1 Porphyromonadaceae bacterium
ATCTACTTCCAAGCTGTATGTGTGTTGGATGTAATTGGCAACCGCCTTGAAATAATCTTGATGTTTAACTTTGGTTAAATCGATAGGAATAATCCATTTTAAACCATCACCGGAAGGTGATGTAAAGAGCAACTCGGTTTCAAAATATTCATCACTGAGCAAGCTATCCTTTAAAGTGGAAATATCGCTGAGGTGGTCAAAATCAATGGTAAGTAGCCCCGAATGCTTTTGGAGGTTTTTGTCGTTACGTTTGGAAAAGACACCTGAAAAGGTGGCGTAATCGAAATTGAAGGCCTTGAATTTTCGGGCTTCCTTTATGTCTTGAATTTTGCGAAGTGTACTTGTACACGAAGCAAATTCGTTTCCTTTGATGAGGTTGTAAACCTCGATCAAGGAGGCTTGCCGACTTGGGATTACATTGGTAACAGGTTTATTGAAATAGCTGAAAACTGGCGGAGCCGGTTTGGCTATTTCCTGTTCAAGTTCCGTAAATATTTCCTCGTCCTGATTGTAAAAACCATTTTTCTGTCCGATACGCAAATGCAGTTCTTCATTTAGCTTTAGCAATAAATCCTTTTCTTCCAAGGTTTTGAAATGATACGATGCAAACTCAAAAATATCTCCTTTAAAATCGGTTAGTTCTGTGTCATAGTGTTGGGCAACATTATCAACAATATTAATTTGTAATGTGTCCTTTCCGCCATTGAATGGGTTTCGGGTTATCCCGCAGTCCCTTCCCTTTAGGGAAAGGACTGATTCGGGATAATACTGCCGTAGGATGAAGGCATAAATATTTAACCCGTAATGCGTTTTGTTTAGAATTGCTTCTTTACTTATTTCCATCGCACTTGAAATTTGGGTTGTAATAATTGTCCTGCAACAGCTTTTCAATGTCGGACACCTTGTAATAAAACTTCCCCCTGATTTTGCTATATGGGATGGTGCCGTTTGACCGGAGTGTCTGCAAAGTGCGCTGACTGATGTGGAGCATTTGCATTACGTCCTGGTTGTCAATCCACGTATCTTTTAGGCGTTCTACCCTCGTTGCCTTGTTTATGTCGATACGTGCTTTTAGGTCCTTAATCTCTTGGGAGAGTGCCAAGAGTAAATCGATTATCTCTGTCATAGCTTTACCCTCCCTTTTTTGATTAGATAATTAGCTGCTTGTTTGTCGATTTCCTCCTGTGTGGTATTGCGGTTACGCAATAGCCACTCGTCCAATTCCGCACGGTTGAAATAAAGTTTCTTACCGTTGGGGTTGTAATGAGGAATGTTTCCCGTACTTGTGAGCTTGTACAAGTGCGATTGGGACAATTCCAAGTACTGACAAGCTTCATTGAAGTTCAGTACATTCTTTAGTATCAGATTTCTTTCCAATACGTGTTTCTCGATAATCTCAAGTCTTCTTAAAATCTCTTCCATTTTATTTTGGATTTAAAAATTTGTAAAAGACATCTGGCCAAAAGTCATATTCGATTTCCGAATACAGGGCTAAAGTATGACGGGAAACAGATTGTTATAGGGTGCTTGCTCAAGGTGTAGTGTAGAGTGTAGAGTGTAGAGTGGTCAAACAAAGGCAAAAACCCTTGTTTGATAAAAACAAGGGCTAAATAAAAACTGAAAAAGAATAGGGGGTGTAAAGTGTAGAGTAAGCTATTTGAGTAGGTTTACGGCTTTATCTATTTTATCGCCCGTTAGTTCTGGACGTTTTAAGGATCTAAATTGAGAGCGAGAAAATGGTTCTACATTTTCATTCACAAAGCAAATGCAGGTAACCTGCCATTGCTTTTGTTTAAGATTTTCAACAAGTTTAAAATCTGTGTAAATTAATTTAATGAAGTAATAAAGCTCACTTATTTTTCCTTTCCATTTAACAGGGTTGTTGATTTCAGTTCCTGAAAAAATCTTTTTGAATGTGGGAAGTGGAGTATCTGTACTTATGAAATTGTTGAGTTTTAGGCTGTCCCATAAATCTGTTAATTTATCCTGATGAGTAGGGTATTGTTTATAGGAGAAAGAATAGAAAGGGAGGGATTCGACTTCTTTTTTGGGTTTGC
>JAAYIT010000201.1 GCA_012523295.1 Porphyromonadaceae bacterium
AGAAAAAACAAATATTCAAAAAGCAAGCAAAGTGCGTTCTACAAAAGGATTACTTACATTCGTATTTGGCAGAATTGCGGCAGCTTACATTAATCTGATTTATTAATTCAAACCCTGATTCGCATTCATAATAAATTACCCGTAACCCTTCCGACTGATTTCCATTTCCACCGAAAGGATATAGTTGGGATTGTTTTAAATTTGTTTTAAATATACCTGTTCCTTGCTTTACTGATAAAGCGTACCGGAATTTATTATCGGCTGAGCGTTTTCCTGTCCGCAAAGCACCACCATCAGGTTGCTGACCATGGCTGCTTTTTTCTCCTCATCAAATTCGATGATACCGTCATCAGAAAATTTCCGCAACGCCAATTCTACCATGCCTACCGCACCTTCCACAATTTTCTCGCGAGCAGAGATAATCGCTCCGGCTTGCTGGCGACGAAGCATCACAGCCGCGATTTCAGGTGCATATGCAATGTAATTAATTCTCGCTTCGAGCACTTGGATGCCGGCAATTTCTAATCTTTCATTGATTTGATCTTCAAGAATATCATTGATTTCTTCACCACCTGAACGAAGCGTCAAATCGCTGTTTTTCAAATCATCGCTGTTCAAGTGGTCATACGAGTACATTCCGGCTACATTGCGTAAAGCCGCTTCGCTTTGAATCTGCACAAAATTCTCATAGGCTTTCATTTTTACATTTACACTGTCCTGATTTGTGCCCGCGACACCGGAAGCCATCGAAGCGTTGTCAACATCAAATGAAGCCTTGTACGTATCCACCACTTTCCATACAACTACCATTCCAATCATAATAGGATTCCCCGCTTTATCATTTACTTTGATAGGCTCGGCATCTAAATTTCGCGCGCGTAATGTCAGTTTTTTCTTATTATAAAATGGATTTACCCAGTAAAAACCGTTCTCTTTTACGGTTCCTTCGTATTTTCCAAAGAAGAGCATGACGCGAGCCTCATTGGGTTCTATCTTCATGAATCCAGCAAAAGCGATTATTGTCCACAAAAAGACCGCGACGGTTAATATAATGAGCGCTGTTGCGGTTCCGCTTGGTAGAGCTTCATTGGTTGCAGTCCAAACAAATAATCCGATAACGGATAATGACAATACAAAATTCAAAATTAGAGATGGAATGCCTGGCAATCTCATCCCTTCAAATTTAACTTCTTGTGTTTTCATACGGTTATATTTTATTTTTTTACACTAAGGTCGTATGGAACACACCATTAACCATTCTCTTGGGTTTAAGATTTCTCTTAAATGGCTGTTTCATAAATGTGTCTATAATAATATTATATTGATATCACAAAGATATTGAAAATTTTGTAAAAAGCAAATATATTTGTAAAAAAAATCAGTATTGTCCGATAAAAATATAATATTAAACCACTTCCGATGCATCGGAATGTTTCATCTGTGCTGTTTTTAGTCCCGAAAGCTTTCGGGACGTCGCTAACTATTTTTAGCACTATAATCCTATCTAAACGCAAGTCCGTCAGTTGACGGAGCTAAGCTCAATAATTAGTCTAATAAATAACAGCAAGTTAAATTAAACACCGAAATTTTTATCGGACAACAATGAAAGCAAATAATAAAAAAAGGGAGAAAATAGTATAAATTTCTCCCTTTTCCATAATGTGTCGAATTTTATCTTTCAATGCTCGTCATCAATAAAGTGACTTTCTCTACTTCTTAAACAGCGATAAAATCCATAACAGGACAATTGCCCCGACAGTAGCTGTGATTAAGCTTCCGAGGAGACCGTCTCCTGTTCCAATTCCAAGAATTCCAAACAGCCAGCCTCCAAGGATTCCGCCTACAATACCTACAAGCAGATTGACCAGTACTCCAAAACCACCGCCTTTCATAATTTTACCGGCAAGAAATCCGGCTAAAATACCGATAATAATAAACCAAAGAAAATTCATAATCTAACTTTTTTAATGGTTAATTTTAATAGACAATTAATATAAGAACAAACATTTAGTTGGATTTGTTTTTAATTGTTATTGGTGTTTTTGATATTATTGGTATTTTTGTTAAATAATTCATTTTGCTCAAAATCGTTAATTCTATGATTTCATTACGCATTTGAAATGATTTTCTTGTTTGTTTTTGAACATTCATTTATTTTTAAAGAAATAACATCTTGAATACTATGAGAAAAACAATTACCGATTCAGATTTGTCTATCGGACTTTTTAACGATAGCTACCCACCGGTGATGGATGGAGTTGCAGTTGCTGTGCGAAACTATGCTTACTGGTTAAGTAAAAAAGGTGAAAAGGTAAAAGTAATCACCCCGAAAACACCTGAAGAAATCAAAGAAACAGAATTTGAACTTCTCCGTTACGCTTCTCTGCCGCTAATCAACAGAAAGCCCTACAGATTCGGAATGCCTTATGTTGACATAGTGTTTTTAAATAAGCTTTTTATCAAATCTAAATTTAAAATTGTACATGCTCATTGTCCCTTTTCTTCCGGACATATGGCGCTTTACACGGCTAAAGTACAGAAAATTCCCATAGTTGCAACGTTTCACTCCAAGTATCGGGATGATTTTGAGCGTGTAACAAAATCCAGAAAAGCAGCCAACACCATCCTGAAAACCATTATGCCGTTTTTTGACCATGCCGATGAGGTATGGATTCCGCAAGCTGCTGTAGAAGAAACCATTCGGGAGTATGGCTATAAGGGCAAAGTGGAAGTTGTGAATAACGGTACGGATTTGACTCCGGATGCACCCATAGCCGAAGTAAAAAGCGAAGCAAGAAAAAAAATGAATATAGGTGAGGATGAATTTATTTTCCTTTTTGTCGGGCAACATATCTGGGAGAAAAACACACGGACAATCATCGAATCTCTTGAATTGTTGAAAGATTTGCCGTTTAAAATGTTTTTTGTCGGAACCGGATATGCGGAGAATGAGATGAAAGCATTAGTTACTGAAAAAAAATTGGATGACAAGGTGATTTTCACCGGAAATATTTACGACAGAGATAGTTTGAAAAATCACTATGCCGCTGCAGATTTATTTCTTTTTCCTTCGCTTTATGATAACGCCCCGCTGGTAATACGCGAAGCTGCAGCTTTACATACTCCTTCCATTGTTGTTGAAGATTCTACAACAGCAGAGATTTTTAAAGATAATGTAAATGGATTTCTTATCAAAAACTCACCGGAAGCTTTGGCCGAAAAAATTAGAATTGTTACTCAAGATAAAAATATTATTTTTGCAGTCGGAGAAAATGCCTCGAGAACCATTGCTCGTTCATGGGAAAATATAGCGGATGAAGTTCTCGACAGGTATAAAAATCTAATTGCGCGTAAATGTTAAGAAACAATTCAGGATCAAGTAAATCTAATAAGGATTCCAATAGTTATAATTCAAAAAAAATCTTCCTGCCGATATTTATCGGAGTTGGAGTGATTGTTTGGCTGTTTGTCAGCGAGTTTGAAGTTGAAAGTTTCAAAGAGATAAGCTTTACGGGACAAAGCATATTGTTTATCCTATTGGGTTTCTTCTTTATTTTTGGACGCGATTTCGGGCTGATTTGGCGCTTCAAAGCTATGACAGACCATCAGATCTCTTGGCATCAGGCTTTTCATATTCACGTACTGAGTGAATTTACTTCAGCAGTCACTCCTTCTGCCATCGGAGGCTCCGGATTAGTGGTGCTTTTCTTAAACAAAGAAGGTATTTCAGCTGCAAAAAGTACTACGATTATGATTGCCAATCTTCTGCTTGATGAACTTTTCTTCATACTTATTTGTCCGATTATCTTTCTGGTTTTGCCTATTCAAGATGTTTTTAACTCCACATCAATCATTTCTTCAACTATAGAAACAGTTTTTTGGGTGGTTTATTCAATAATTTGTCTTTGGGCGACCTTCCTTTTTGTAATTCTTTTTTTTAAGCCTGATTGGATTTCCGGAATTGTCGGATTTCTTTTTAAAATTCCCTTTCTTCGCCGCTGGCGAGATCAAATCGGTACATTTTCGTCGCAATTAACTTATGCCTCAGCCGATTTTCGTAATAAATCGATTCGATTTTGGCTAATTGCTTTTGGCGCGACTGTTCTGACATGGTCGTCACGTTTCTTGGTCGTCAATGCGCTTTTTATGGCTTTTTCAAACGTCGGAAATCATTTGGTAATCTTCGCGCGTCAGATTCTGCTTTGGGTGGTCATGGTAGCGAGTCCCACCCCCGGAGGCAGCGGACTGAGTGAGTATGCATTCAAGGAATACTACAACGATATTTCGCTTGGAGTAGGTCCGATTTTAGTTATCACAATTATTTGGCGCATAATCAGTTATTATCTATATTTGTTTTTTGGTGCAATCGTGATACCGAGATGGCTAAAAAAGTCATTCGGGAAGGCTAAATGAAAAATATTAAACAAAAAGCTATTTCATACGATTATATTTTATTTTTTAACACTAAGGTCGTATGGAACACGCCATTAATCATATCCTTAGGTTTAAGATTTATCTTAAATGGCTGTTTCATATGCCAAATCTCCGATAACAAGTATTTTCATAAAACAACCAACATTCGAAATCTAATTTGTTAAAAAAAAATGATCAAAAAATCCACTCTCTTAACTTTCGTTCTTTTTTTTCTTTCCTCCTCTTTCGTGTGGGCTTGCACTAACTTTTTAGTAGGTAAAAAAGCGACAACAGATGGTTCTACATTTATCTCCTACTCGGCAGATTCATATTATCTCTTCGGCGCGTTGTATCATTATCCGGCTGCAGTTCATCCGGAAGGTGCAATGCTTGATATTTACGAATGGGATACAGGTAAATATTTGGGGAAAATAAAACAAGCCGAACGAACTTATAATGTGATAGGCAATATCAACGAACACCAGGTTGCAATCGGAGAAACTACCTTTGGAGGTCGGGAAGAATTAGTGGATACTACCGGAATTATGGACTACGGCAGCTTGATGTATATTGCTCTTCAACGATCAAAATCCGCTCGTGAAGCTATTAAAGTTATCACAGAATTGGTTGCTGAATACGGATATTACAGTTCCGGAGAGTCATTTTCCATTGCTGATCCGAATGAAGCCTGGATATTAGAAATAATCGGGAAAGGTCCGGGAAACAAAGGAGCAGTTTGGGTAGCCCTAAGACTACCTGACGATTGTATTTCTGCTCATGCCAACCAGGCCAGGATTACTACCATCCCATTTGATGACAAAGAAAACTGCATGTACTCTGAAGATGTAGTGAGCTTTGCTCGTGAAAAAGGTTATTTCAAAGGAAAAGACTCTGAGTTTAGTTTCTCTGACGTTTATAATCCGCTGGATTACTTAGGATTACGAATTTGTGAAGCCAGAGTCTGGTCGTTTTTCAAAAATGTAAATTCTGAAATGAACGAATATATCACGTACGTGAAAGGTGAAACAAAAGAGCGTATGCCGCTTTGGATAAAACCGGATAGAAAATTGAGTGTTGACGATTTGAAGTCTTTTATGCGTGATCAGTACGAAGGAACTGAATTTGATATGACAAAAGGTGTCGGAGCCGGCACATTCGGAAGTAAGCTTCGTCACAGTCCGCTCACTTTCAAAGTAGATGGTGTGGAATACGGTCACGAACGTCCTATTGCAACTCAGCAAACGGGATTCTCTTTTGTAGCTCAGCTTCGCAACTGGCTGCCAAATCATATCGGCGGTATTCTTTGGTTCGGGGTGGACGATGCGGTAAGTACGGTATATGTACCTGTTTTTTGCAGTACAGACAAAGTACCTCGGTGCTTTGATGAGCAAAACGGCAGTCTGCTCGATTACTCGGCGACTTCAGCTTTCTGGACATTCAATTTTGTCTCCAATTATGCCTACGGAAAGTTTTCTCCCATGATGGAAGACATAAAAAAGAAACAAAAAGAATTAGAGGATTCTTTCCAAAAAGAACTGCCTAAAATCGAGCAATATGCCAAATCATTGCCTGAAGACCAGGCTCGAAAATTTTTGACGGATTATACTGTTTATTCATCAGAATATACAAACACAACGTGGAAACGATTGGGTGAGTTTTTGCTCGTGAAATTTTTAGATGGAAATATCAAGCAGGAAAAAGACGGGAAATTTCTGAAAAATCAGTATGGTCATCCCGAAACGATCATACGTGCCGGCTATCCGGAAGAAATTAAGCGAGAAATGGTTAAAGAAAATCCGGGTTTACGTATAAAAACTCAGGAAGAGTTGGACAAAAGGAAGTAGGTGTGGTGCGGGTTGTTGGATGTATGTTGTTGGATGCGGGATGTAGGATGTATGTTGTTGGATGCGGGATGTTGGATGTATAATGTTGAGTGTGGGTTGTTGGGTGCGGTGTGCGTGATGTAAGTTGTTGGGTGTAGGGTGCTCGAGCATTTCAGGAGTTCAGAAATTCCTGTCTGAATAAGATAAGATTCCGAGTATTTATTGGGTGCAATGGATTCCGGACATTGATATTTATAATTTTGGCTGGAAGCCAAACGACCCCATAGCCTAACAACTTATCCAAAATTCTGAGTAACCAACCCATCGTATCGGTCTGTTTGCTGATTCAATCTGCAAAGATTATTATACCCTCCGAAACTGTGAAATATTATAACCGACGCTCTTGGTGAAATTTGCTGTCTTAATTAGATAGGATGCTGAACTTTTATTGGGTGCAATGGCTTCCAGGCATTGATATTTATAATGTTTGGTTAGAAGCCAAACGACCCCAAAGCATAACAACTTACCCTAAATTCTAAGAAACCAACCCGGCGTATCGGTCTGTTTGCTGATTCAATCTGCAAAGATTATTAAATTCTCCGAAGCTGTGAAATGAACTAACCTACGCACCCGATGAAATTTGCTATCTAAATTAGATAAGATTCCGAGTATTTATTGGCTGCAATGGCTTCCGGGCATTGATATTTATAATGTTTGGTTAGAAGCCAAACGACCCCAAAGCCTAACAACTTATCCTGAATTCTGAGAAACCAACCTATCGTATTGGTCTGTTTGCTGATTCAATGTACAAAGATTATTATATTCTCCGAAGCACTCGATGACTAAGAATTTGAATTGACCAAAATAATAACGCTGAGAATCAAATGACTCTCAGCGTTTATTTTATAACCTTAAGAAATTATACCGTTTTGATTTTATTATCTTCTTGAGCTTCCACTTGAGCTTGAGCTTCTGCCTCCGCTACCACCCATGCTACCGGCTGAAGAGCTTCTGCTTGGAGCGCTGTAAGTACCGCTGCTACGTGAGCTTGAACTTCTGCTTGGAGCACTGTATGTGCCACTGCTTGAACTTCTGCTTGGAGCGCTGTATGTACTGCTGCGTGAGTTTGAACTCCTGCTTGGTGCACTGTATGTGCCGCTGCTTGAGCTTCTGCTTGGTGTGCTTGAAGAGCTTGAGCTTCTACTTGGAGTGGAATAAGTTCCACTGCTTCTTGTGCTCGAAGAGCTTGAGCTTCTACTCGGAGTAGAATAGGTTCCGCTGCTTCGAGTGGAGCTTGAACTTCTGTTAGTAGTACCGTATGTTGAAGAACTTCTCGAGCTAGAGTTAGGAGTTACGGTTGAGCTCCTGGAAGAGCTGCTTCGTGCATCCGAGTTTCTGCTTGTGGTGCTTTGTGAGCGAGAATTAACTGAACTTTGAGTTCCGCTTGAGTTTCTGCTTCTTACATTGTTCCACTGATCTGCGCTTCTTACAGCGCCACGAGAAGTAGTCGCTGATGTGCTTCTGCTTGGTGTAGCTGTGCGTGAATTTACGCCTGAGCTTCTGGTAGCAGTATTCGTACGTGAATTAACGTCAGCATTTCTGCTTTGAGTAGCTGTGCGTGAATTAACATTTGCACTTCTTGATCTAGAGTTGTCTGTTACTCTGTTGGCAGTATTTCTGCTGTCACGAGTAGCCGCAACCGGGTTGCTACTGAGTCTGCTTCCATTGCTTCTGTTATTTGATCTTAATTCTCCTAAGTCACGTCTGTTACTTACATTGCTTCTATCTGCATTTCGGCTGCTGAACGAACGATTCGGATTTGCTCTCTGATAGTCGTTGCGGCTAACTTCCTGACGCATTTCATTGTAGTAATTATTGGTAATTCTATCTGAATATCGGTAAGAATGACGGCTGTTATCTATGTAGATATTGATATTATTGCAATAATGGTATGTAGGATATGGTCTCCAGTAGCTCCAGTACGAAGGGTAATAACCCCAGTAGTAGGGAGAATACCATCTGTAGTAGCGTGGTCCCCAAAACCAAGAGAAAATCGGTGGAGTGTAAACATATATCGGTTCGATAATGTAGTATGGTCCGTAAATGTACGGATCACCGATAATTTGAACATAATTGCGATTGCTGTTTCTTCTTTCTACTACAATAGAAGCAACATCCTGAAATAAATCGTATCCGATTACAGCTTGTAATACAACTAAGTGTGTATTGCCTTTTTTAGTTTCGATTACACGCAGGTAATCTACTTGACCGTCATTATTCAAGTCAAGGTTGTTGATTCCGGTGTCGTAATCGTTGATTCTTCTTTCAAACTCTTCCAAATTGCGCGAATCTGCAAAGACATTGGCTACAGCCCTCAAATCTAAGTTGTAGCTGATATCTGAGTTCTCTGCCTCTACCGTTACATTTCGGTTGGAGAAGCGATTGGAATTATCATATCTGTCGTAGTCGTATGATCTTGCGTAAACTGTGCATGATGAAAAAAATATGGCGGTAACTACGAATGCCAACATGCTTGTAATTCTTGTTTTCATAGTTGTATGTATTAAGTGTGAATGAATGTTATTTTGTATTGTACTATACTCGAGTACACTATTAAAAACAATTAGCGTGCCAAAATTAAAATATTGTTGTAATGTATTGATAAACTGAATGATAGGTTCGGGTAAATGAATAAAACACAACCGAAGAATTCATTTTCAAATATTCTAATGTTATTTCTTTATTATTTGACTTTCGCAAGTTGTTACAGCCAGTTGTAAAGCTGTTTTTGATAAAAGATATGCTGATTATCAGAGAAATTAAGCAAGCTGGGGCTTTGCCCCAAACCCCACTTCATTTTTTGTTCCCGATAAAGAATCGGGATGTACCACTTAACACAAAAAACGAAGCAAAAAAAGTCAAGACTCCGCCCGCCTCACTCAAA
>JAAYIT010000202.1 GCA_012523295.1 Porphyromonadaceae bacterium
GATCATATATTTCTGATTATCAAACGCTTTACAAACATATAACCGTATTGAGAGGTAGAATAATTATTATTATAAAATTTCTCTATTCAATTATTTGAATTAGTTATTTATAATTTTCAAAAGTTTCTCTGCATTTTCTGAAGTTTTCGTAACAATTTCAGAATAGGTAAGTCCGTAAATATCAGCCATTTTTTCTCTAACGAATGTTAAGTAGGTTGGTTCATTTCGCTTCCCTCTAAAAGGTGTAGGAGCAAGATAGGGTGAGTCAGTTTCCAATACTATTTTTTCAATAGGAATATTTTTAAGATTTTCAGCTAATCCGGAATTTTTAAAGGTAACCACTCCTCCTATTCCCAGCAAGAAATCCCCAAGTTCAAAAATATCTTCGGCTTCTTTTTGACCTGCTGTGAAACAATGGAAAATTCCTTTCAATCCTTTTCCTTTATAGGGTTTTAGAGCGTTAATTGTTTCTTGATGAGAGTTCCGAACGTGTATAATAATAGGCAGATTGTACTCTAATGCCCATTCTGCCTGAGTTTGTAATGATATGATTTGTTCATTCAGAAACGTTTTATCCCAGTACAAATCTATGCCGGTTTCGCCAATTGCTATGTACTTTCTTCGTTCCAATTCACTTTTTACCAATGCCAATTCATTCTTATAATCGACATTCACACTTGTTGGATGCAAACCAATGGCAGCAAAACAAAACCCTGAATTTTCTTCTTCCACTTTAAGCATGCGGGGTAAAGATTCTGAGTCAACATTAGGCATAATGATACTTTTAACGCCGGCATTTTTTGCACGTTGAATCATTTCATTGCGGTCTGCATCAAATTCCTCTGAATAAATATGTGCGTGTGTATCTATCATAGAAGCACCTCCAAACCTCCCCGTAAAGGAGGCTTTAAGAGTTATTTATTTAAAAATAAGGTTAATAAGGTTTGGTTAAATGGATTTTGAAAGTTTTATTAAGGTTTATTTAATATGTCTATCCGCAAACATTGTTGTCCGATAAAATTTTCACTGTTTAATGTAACTCACTGTTATTTAGACTAATATTTGGGTTAAGCCCCGCTGGGGCTTGAGTTTAAATGGGATTATAGTGCTACAAATATTAAGCGACGCTGTCGCTAAAAACAGCCACAGAGTGGCTAAATCTTTGTAGGATAATGTCAAATCTTTCAAAAGAGCCACGTGGTGGCTCAATATTATATTTTTATCGGACAATAGTGATTCGCAAAGTATCTTAAAATCCAAAATTTCAAATCTGATATAGGGTCTAACCGCTCCAAGCGGTTTAACCCGTTGTGGATAAAAATGCATCAAACGTCTTAAAACCGTTAGATGTTATGTTTGTCAATATCGCAAATTTATTACGACGGAATGCGGATAATCAATTTCTATAAATGACGACTTCCCATTTTTCTCCATATGGAGGAAATTCCCGACAGAGGAAATGAGCTTTACTCCCATTCAATCGTTGCGGGCGGTTTGGAGCTGACATCATACACCACACGGTTTACGCCTTGGACTTTGTTGATGATTTCGTTGGAAACTTTTGCAAGAAAATCGTATGGCAATTGTGCCCAATCGGCAGTCATCGCGTCGGTAGAAGTAACTGCTCGCAGCGCAACAGCATTCTGATAGCTGCGAACATCGCCCATTACACCTACAGTTTTAACCGGGAGCAACACCACGCCTGCCTGCCAAACTTTATCGTACAAATTCCATTCACGAAGTCCGTTGATGAAAATATCATCTGCATCTTGTGCGATTCGAACTTTTTCCGGTGTAATTTCGCCTAAAATACGTACTGCCAAACCCGGCCCCGGGAAAGGATGACGCTTCAGCAGATGGCTCATCATTCCCAACTCGTAACCGACCCGACGAACTTCATCTTTGAAGAGCAAACGGAGTGGTTCACACAGTTTCAAGCTCATTTTCTCCGGAAGACCGCCCACGTTGTGATGCGATTTGATAACAGTTCCCGTAATGGAAAGCGACTCAATCACATCGGGATAGATTGTACCTTGTGCCAGCCATTTCACATTTTCAATTTTGTTTGCTTCCTCTTCAAAAACGTTGATAAATCCCGCTCCGATAATTTTCCGTTTGCGTTCGGGATCGGTAACACCTTCTAATGCATTGTAAAAATATTTTTTCGCATCAACTCCAATTACATTCAAACCCAAATGATGGTAATCATTCAACACATTTTCAAACTCATTTTTCCTCAATAATCCATGGTCAACAAAAATGCAGGTCAGATTTTTTCCAATAGCTTTATGCAATAATACTGCCGTTACAGATGAATCAACACCTCCGGAAAGACCTAACACCACTTTGTCATTTCCAAGTTGACTTTTCAACTCCTGAATGGTCGATTCAATAAACGAAGCCGGCGACCAATGCCTTTGACTGCCGCAAATATCCAAGAAATTCTCCAAAATCAACAGACCGTCGGACGAGTGATAAACTTCCGGATGAAACTGTACTCCCCAGGTTTTTTCTCCTTCAATGTGAAATGCCGCCATTTCCAAATCACCGGAGCTGGCAATTTTTTTGAAATTAGCGGGAAGCTCTGTAATACTGTCTCCGTGCGACATCCAAATTTGTGAGTTTTCTTTGACACCTTTGAAGAGTCTGTCTTCATGATCTATCGATGCTAAATTCGCTCTGCCGTACTCGCGACTCCCGGCAGGCTCCACTTTACCTCCACTCTCATGTACCATCAGTTGCGCCCCGTAGCATATTCCCAAAACGGGAAATTTTCCGCGAATTTCGGATAAATCAATCTTAAATGCGGTAGGATCATAAACGGAGTAGGGACTTCCGGACAGAATCACCCCTTTTATTTCAGATGTATTTTCAGGAAATTTATTGTAAGGAACTATTTCACAATATTCGTTTAATTCACGAATACGACGACCAATAAGTTGTGTGGTTTGAGAACCAAAATCAAGGATGAGTATTTTTTCCATTGTTAAAGATTGCCACCAACCCCTAAAGGAGAGGGTATGTTATAGGATTGAATTGTAATTATTTCAAAGTACAAAAATACGAAAAAAATTATCTAATTGGGTTAATAAATTGACTTTATATAACTTGATTTGCTATTTATGTGTTGATAGTTAGCGTTATATCATTCAAAATTCTTTAATAGCAGCACTACTCGTTTTGCTGTGAAAAGTTGGAATAAAATACAACTCAATATCCCATAACTCCTTAATGTTTCCCTTAATTATTTCAATAAACCATTAAGGAGTTAAGAATAAATTAAGGTTTCATTAAGATACAACTAAATGATCCTTAACTTCTTAACGTATTCTTAATGTGTAAATAACTGTTTAGGCTTCATCATCACCGAACTATCCCCGTAGCTCAAAAATCGAAAATCATTTTCCAACGCATAATCGTAGATTTCTTTCCACTTTTCACCTACAAAAGCCGACACTAACAGTAATAACGTACTTTTTGGTTGATGGAAATTGGTTATCATACCGTTAATTATCCGAAATTGAAAACCCGGTTTGATCAATATCTGGGTTTCGGCATGCAGTGTGTCTTGTCCTCTTTTTTCCAAATAATTTATGATGTTTTGCAATGCATCGTACGCAGAGATTGAAATTTCATTCGACAAATACGGTTCCCATTGACCCACCTTCAAAATCTCAGAGTCTCGTATCTCTTTAATCCGGGAAGAAAAGTCTTGAAGTGGCTGGGAATTCGTTATAAGTCCACCTTGCGTGGGATTTAGAGAGCTGCCTAAATAATACAAACTCTCTAAAGTCCTCACCGAAGTTGTACCCACTGCAATGATATTTCCAAGCTTATTTTGTATATGTTTTAATGTTTTAAGCGGAACAGAAATAGCCTCCGTATGCATAACATGATCTGCAATATCTTCCGATTTCACCGGTTGAAATGTCCCTGCACCTACATGAAGCGTCAACTCCTCTATTTCGATTTTTTTCTTTACCAAGTGCATTAAAACTTCATCGGTAAAGTGCAGTCCGGCAGTCGGAGCAGCTACCGAACCCTCAATTTTCGAATAGACCGTTTGGTATGTTTCTTTATCGCTTGATTCGGTTTTTCGGTTTAAATAAGGTGGAATAGGAAGCTCACCTATTTTCTCCAAAATTTCAGAAAATGATATTCCATTATTATCCCAAGAAAATTTTATTTGATGAGAATTGTCATTGGAAGAGAGTCGCTCGGCTGTAAATTGAACATCTTTGTTATCAATTGAAATAGTTTGAGATAAAGACTTTTCTTTCCATTTTTTCAAATTTCCCACCATACAATTCCAAACACAGCCGGTAGTGGAAGTGAGTGAAAGAACATAATCGGATGGAACAGCCGGCTCCAGACAAAACACTTCTATGCGTGCACCGGTCGGTTTGAAGAAAACCAATCTGGCATGAATTACACGGGTGTTATTACAAACAAGCAGGCAGTTTTCAGGTAAAATGTCGGAAATGTGAGAAAATTTTGATTCGCTGATATTCCCATTTTTATAGATCAGGAGTTTAGACTCATCCCTTTTTGCAAGCGGATATTTCGCTATCTTTTCATCCGGCAGTTGATAGTTAAAATCTTCAATCCGAAGCGGGTCGTTATGAATGAGTTCGTTCAAGATAAATAATTTGAGTAAATTTGCACAAAAATAAGAAAAATTGTTGGAAGCCGAGTGTCGGATGTCAGATATCTGAAGTTGAGACATGCTCAGTAATGGAAAATATTTATAAATAAAGTTTAAATGACTTCGTTTATTATTGCTCTCACACTTAGAGAATTGTTGATGTTTTATTATATCGCTGACAATTAACACGATAACATTCTAATTGATATTATCTCTAATAATTCATATTAAAAAATATTAAATCGCCCTTCGTTTACCGAGCTTAATCGAAGTATCGGGGGAGATTTAGAGCTGAATATATGCTAAAAATAGGTGAAACCGTCCGATTTCTCAATTCGGTGGGCGGTGGAATTATAAAAAGAATTGATGAAAAACAAAACTTGGTGTACGTCGAAGATGAGGATGGTTTTGAAGTTCCTGCTTTGATTCGCGAGGTGGTGGTAGTTGGTCCGGTGAACGAAACGACTAATTTCCCGAGAAAAGATTTCTCATCCAAACCGGTTGAAAATGTACCGCAACAAACGGAAATTGCACCTGAACCGATTCAAGTAAAGGAAGAAATTCCGATTGTAGAAACCGCCGATGGTGACACGCTGAAAGTATTGCTGGCATTTTTTCCCGATGATATCAAACGACTTCAAGAATGCGGATACGAATGTTATTTAGTGAATGATTCCAACTATTTTTTGTTTTATAATCTTGTAATCGGTGAAGATGGAAACAGAAAATCCGTTGCCAACGGAATGATTGAGCCTAATATTCAAGAATGGATTTCAGACATTCGAAAAGAACAGCTAAACGACTGGGAAAATGTTCGCATTCAACTTCTTCCGTTGAAGAAAGACAAGGTGTACCAAGAGCAAAATGTACTTGATTTTATGCTGAAAATCAATCCCGTTAAATTTTACAAACTGCATAGTTTTGTTGAAACTGATTATTTTGATGATCCGTGCATGCTATTTGATTTGGTGGAAATGAATGAGAAAAAGCAACTGACTGAGATCTCACCTGAGAAAATCAAAGAAGCTATGCTCGAAAAATCGCCCTCGAAAGCAGAAACAAAAATTTCTTTCAAAAAACCGGCAAAGCAGGAAATTATTGAAGTGGATTTGCATATAAACTCACTCCTTGACACGACCGCGGGAATGAGCAATGCCGATATGCTGAACCATCAGATGGAGGTTTTTCACAAAACATTAGCTGAAAATAAAAAACGAAAAGGGCAAAAAATCGTCTTTATACACGGAAAAGGGGAGGGTGTTCTTCGTAAAGAAATAGAAAAAGAGCTGAAACAGAAATACAAAAACTACTATTTTCAGGATGCTTCGTTTCGTGAATATGGTTTTGGAGCAACGATGGTGACGATAAAGTAATTTGACTTTCGCAAGTCATTTCAGCTACTTATAATAATGTTTTTGTAATTTTACATTCTGATAATCAATGGATTAAAGTTAATTGGGGCTTTGCCCCAAACCCCACTTCATTTTTTGTCTTGACACAAAAAATGAAGCAAAAAAAGTCAAGACTTCGCCCGCCTCACACGAAAAATTGGCGTTCAAACGGCTAAATCGTCCAAACTCGCCTCAAACTTTTTAGTTTTTGAGAACTATATGCAGGCTCAAACAAGGACGATTTTTAACGCCGTTCTCTCTGATTTTTCGGCTCACCGGACGAGGTCAGTCGTTAGCAAGCCGCTATACAACTATCAGATGAGGTTTTCAAAAGTCGAGTAAAGCAATTCAGCAGAAGATATAAAAAGCAGCAGCTTTGCACAATCGTACATTAAAATTTATTATTTATACGAATCAGGAGTTGAATCCTATTCAAGAAATGACGTAACTAACTAATAAATAAAGAAATAAGGTTTCTGTATGGAATTAAAATCCTTTGCTATTAAGGTTGTTTTGAAAAAATAAGGTTTTTTCTTTAAAACCTTTTTCTTGTAGAAATTACACCATAATAGAAAATGCAACTCGCTGATATTAATCTTATTACCTTCTATTTAACTCCGGATGCGCTTTACTTTTTAAATTAACTTATGACTTTACGCCAACTGTTCAAAAAACTTCTCCCTTTTGCCAAACCGTATAAAAACCTGATTTTTTATACGCTGATTTTGACGTTGGTTGGGTCGTTTGCTGCACAGATAAATGCTTTTGTCCTACGATTTACAGTGGACAGCATCAGTGATTTGATGGTTGCCAAAAAACCATTAAGTGAGGGGATGAACCTCCTGCTGATAATTAGTGCTGTTTTGCTTGGAAAAGAAATTGTCTATGTCGGCGTACAATTCGGACAGAAATTCTTTGGTGAAAAACTGCGGATTTTAATTGCACGCGACCTTTCTCAAAGTGTAGTCGAGAGAATACTTACTTATCGAATGGCATTTTTCACTTCTACCGAAAATGAAAGCGGCAAGCTTCAGACACGAATCGATTGGGGAATCAGCGGATTGACGCGGATGGTACAGAATTTCTTTATCGCTGTGCTGCCGCTTTTTGCCAATGCCGCGATTGCACTGATAGTCATGTTTACAGCCAATTTCTATGTCGGATTGGTAGGACTTTGTATCGTACCGATATATTTCATTATCAGTCAGCGGCAAGCCAAAAAATTAGGCGGTTTCCGACGCAGGATGCGAACCTATCGTGAAACAAAAAACAATCAGATTATCAACATTATTGAGAGTATCAACGTTATAAAATCGTTTGTGCGTGAACCGATTGAAGCCGAAAAACAACGCCGGATTCAGTACGATATGACTGAAAATCAACTTCAAACTCGCAAAACGAGCTTTATGTTCGATAGTTTGAAGAGTTTCGTGGAGCAAATCGGTGTTGTTATTATCATTATTCTTACGGCATACCTCGTTTTAAGCGACCAGATGACCATCGGAGCGATTATGTTTCACATTTTGCTTTTTAATAATGTGACAGCTCCAATTCGCCAGTTGCACCGAATTTATGATGATATGAACGATGCGCTGATCTATTCTGAAAGCTTCTTTAATATACTCGAAGCGGAGCATGAAGTTGAGAAAAGCGGCACGTATATCCCGAAAAATCTTTTGGGAAAATTAGAACTTCGAAATGTGAGTTTCACCTATCCGAATGGCAATCAAGCACTCCACAATGTCAGTTTCACCGTTCACCCCGATAAAATCACGGCATTAGTCGGACTGAGTGGAGCCGGGAAAAGCACGGTGGTCAATCTGTTGGATAAGTTTTACGAACCGACTCAGGGTCAGATCTTTATAGATGGCGTGGATATTCAGGAATATGACACCGATTATTTACGACAGCATATTGGGTTGGTTTTGCAAAAAAATCATATCTTTAATGGGTCGATTGCTGAAAATATTTTATACGGAAATACGGAAGCTTCGATGGATGATGTGATTGATGCAGCCAAAAAAGCCTACATTCATGAACAAATTCTGGAGCTCCCAAATGGATACGATTCTGAAGCTTCGCAGCTTTCAGGAGGTCAGCAACAGCGAATTGCTATTGCTCGGATGTTTATTAAAAATCCGCCGATTATTTTCTTGGATGAACCAACTGCAAACCTCGATGCCATTGCTACCGAGCAAGTAAAGAAAAGCTTGGATGCGATAAAAGTGAATCGCACAGTGATTATTATTTCGCACAGCATTTCGCAGATAATCGATGCAGAGCATATTGTTGTGTTGGAAAAAGGGAAATTGGTGGAAGATGGTACGCACGAACAACTTTTAATGCAAAAAGGTGAATATTTCAATATTTTCAATGCAATGGCAAGCAGCTTGAATATAGATAAGATAGCAAGAAGCCCGCTATCCTGAACCATCGAGACTCGGAAAGAAGTTTTTAAAGGTATGCAAAATTGATTAGATAACGGTTTTTAGTAACTTTACCAAAAATGCGTGATTATCTATCTGGAGTTTGAACTAAATTGAATTAACCGGTATTAATAAGTATTAAAAGCAGCTTTTCAAATGGATGAAATCGAATCAAAACACTCCATTCAGAACAAAAAAGAAAGTCGTAAGATATTGGTCTGCCCACTCAATTGGGGTTTAGGACATGCAACTCGTTGCGAACCGATTATCCGAAAACTTGTGAATGAAGGTCACGAAGTAGTAATTGCCGCCGATGGTTATCCGCTGAAATTCCTGCAAAAACAATTTCCGCAGCTTCGTTCCATTGAGAGTAAATCTTACCCGATAAAATACTCAAAAGGTAACACGTTGATATGGGTGTTTTTACCCTTTATTCCGAAATTTTTCAGTGGAATAGAAAGGGAACATCGCTGGTTAAAAAAATTGCTGAAAAAAGAACACTTTGACCAGGTTATTTCGGACAATCGGTTCGGACTTTGGAATAAAAAAGTACATTCCACCTATATATCGCATCAGATTATGATAAAAATGCCCAAGCCGTTTAAGTGGTTTGAGCCGATGATTTATAAAATTCATCGTCAGTTTATTGACCGTTACGATGAGTGCTGGATTCCTGATTATGAGGAGAATGGAGGGCTTTCGGGCGATTTGTCGCATAAATATCCTGTCCCTCCGAATGCAAAATTCATTGGCATGCTGAGCCGATTCGACAAATTAGTGGATGTAAATCCCGATACGGAATACGAGACCATGGTAATTTTATCGGGCGTGGAGCCGCAGCGGACAATTTTTGAAAATACGATGCTTGAAAAATACAAAAATTTACCCCAACGAACTCTGATTGTACGCGGACTTCCGGCTCCTGAAGTTCAGATTGAGAAAATCGGACAAGTTGATTTGATATCGCATGTGGACGATAAAAAGTTTGCCGCCATTCTGAAAGGATGCAAAGAAATCATCTGTAGAGCAGGTTATTCCACTGTAATGGATTTGGAAGTACTCCGGGTTTTAAATAAAGCACAATTTTTCCCCACGCCGGGTCAGACTGAACAAGAATATTTGGCTGTATATTTGTCTTCTATAAACTAATTACACGAATTATCTCGAAGTTTCGGGACGAATTAAGCGAATTGAGATTTATTCATTTTATTCGTATTCTGTGTAGATTTTACTTTATAATTTAGTCAAATATAATGCAAGAAAATGATAGAAAAATCAGGATTCTATTGACAGGAGCCTCGGGAACAGTAGGAAGTGAAGTGCTTAGACAATTAATTGATAATGAGGATATAGAGCTTACCGTATTTGATTTGAAAACACCAAGATCGGAAAAAATTTTCAAACCTTACCTCAGTAAAGCTCAATTTGTTTACGGTAATATTTCCAAAAGGGAAGATGTAGATACTGTTTCAAAAAACAAGGATGTAGTGATTCATTTGGCTGCAGTAATTCCGCCTTTGGCAGATGAAAAACCGGAATTAGCGTATCGGGTCAATGTAAAAGGGACAGAAAACCTGCTGAATTCCTTTGAAATTCATTCTCCTGATGCTTTTTTTATGTATAGCTCTTCCGTATCAGTTTATGGAGATCGGGTAGAAAATCCGAATATTCGAGTGGGCGATCCATTAACTCCAAGCGTGGGAGATGAATATGCGAAAACAAAGCTGAAATGCGAGGAATTAGTGCAAAAATCCGCGATGAAATGGACGATTTTTAGATTAGGAGCCATTATGAAAAATCATGAAATTTCGAAGTTGATGTTTCATATGCCGCTCAATACGACTATGGAAATTTGTACTCCGGAAGATACAGCCCGCGCATTTGTGAATGGAATCGGAAAGCAAGCTGAATTAACCGGAAAAATCTTTAACCTTGGTGGCGGTAAGCAGTGCACCACGAGCTACGAAGATTTTCTCCAACGCTCATTCAAACTGTTTGGTTTAGGAAAATTGAATTTTGCTCCCAATGCATTTGCCACTAAAAATTTTCACTGTGGATATTTTGCTGATGGTCATGAGTTAGAAGAGATTCTGCATTTTAGAAATGATAATCTCGAGAGCTATTTCACAAAAACAAAGAAAGATATTTCTCCGATAATCAAGTTTTTCGGTACAATCTTTCGGTATCCGATAAAAAAATACTTGCAGTCAACTTCTGAACCTTTGCAAGCTCTGAAAAACAATGACAGAGAGATGATTGAGCGGTTTTTCGGTAAAAAGGTTGAATTTTGAAAACCAATCAAATTAGAACTTTCAGAAGAGCAGATGTCGAAATTATAAAAATATTAATTAAAAAAACAAGATAACATGATGAAAAAAAAATTTGCCATAGTAGGATGTGGAAAATTAGGAAAAGTTGTAGCAAATGCGTATTCAAACCAATTATTAGCTGAATATCAACTCATTGGAGTGTATTCAAGAACGATTGAGAGTGCAGAAAAACTTGCAGAAGAAGTGAATAAATCGAAAGCAGACGAGAGTTGCCTTGTGTTTGAAAGCATTGATGAATTGATATCGCATAAACCGGATATCATAGTAGAAACAGCTTCTATCCAAGCAATGAAGGAGATAACCATACCGGCTTTGAGCAATGGAATTTCAATCGTAACCATTTCGATTGGTGCGTTTGCCGATGATGAATTCTACGAGGAAACTAAACGTACAGCTTTATACAATAATGCGAAAGTTTATTTCGCATCGGGTGCTATCGGCGGATTGGATGTATTGCAGACTGTGACGCTTATGGGAGGTAATCCTACGGTAACTTTCAGGACAGAAACAGGACCGAATGCACTTAAGAAATTTTCTATATTCGATGAGAATTTAAAGGACGAAAAACATCAAGTTTTTCAAGGGAATGCAAAAGAAGCAATAGCCACTTTCCCGACCCATGTCAATGTTTCGGTATGTGCATCGTTAGCATCTGTTGGAACAGAAAGTACATCAGTTTCAATGCACTCAACTCCCAATTTTACAGGTGACGATCACCGAATTGAAATTAAAAGTGAGCAAGTACACGGAATTATCGATATTTACAGCAGCAAAGCTGATATCGCCGGTTGGAGCGTGGTTAGAGTTTTAAAAAATATTGTTTCGCCGATAGTGATGTAACCACCTCCTCTCCAACTTCCTCCACAAGAAGGAAGAGAGTAAATCTATTAAGTTCTAAAAATAAAATTATTTTTACACCCATAAATCTCTCCTCGATTACTGAGCTTAGTTGAAGTGTCGGGGAGATTTTTAGAGGGGTTTTAAGTACTTCTCAATATTTTTCAGCACTTTCTCACTTAACCTGATAAACGCTTGCCTGGTTCTTCCCGTTGACACATTCATACAGCGCACATTGGGATGATTGAGTAAATCTTCGCTTCCCAATGCAATTAAAGTATCGCAATAGCAACGATTATCATTTTCAAGCCATTTTCTGAAAGGCTTTTCATCCCATGCTGGAGATAGTCCGGTGTTGAAAAGGATTTTTTTATTTCCGAAATGCTGAAACTGTTCATCGTAGAGTAGAACCGTATTTCTGTTCAAACAGCAGAAAATAACATCATTTTCAGCCAGTAATTCATTTAATTCCAAATATTTATATCCCTTAGCTTCTTCTTTCGGTTTTCTTGTACGTGAAAAATAGCTCACTTCAGCACCGAAAAATTTCATGGCATCGGCAATCATTCCACCCGATTTTCCGAGTCCGATAATTCCACATTTTAGTCCGGTTATTTCTTCCACTTCTCCATTCCAGGGTTTTGCAGGTGTTCCATCGGGATTAGTCCCAAAGCCGTGCAGACAGCGCACCAATTCACTCACTACGTATTCCACAACTCCCTCATCTCCATAGTCACGAATACCTGTAACAGTGATACCGCGTGTGTTTGCGTACAAAATATCAACATTTGCACTTTCAGGAGAATAGAGCGAATTACACATCCCAATGTACTTGATATTCGGACATTGAGCTATCGCGTTTTCTCTAAACTGAGTAGTGTAACTCAGTAAAACCGCGTCAGCATCACCGACCCTTCGCACAATTTCAGCATCGTCCGCCGGTATATTATCGTACATGATTACTTCTTCGGCATATTTTTTTAATTCCTTCTCTGCCGACGGAATAAGACTTACAGGCTCAATAGCCACTAATTTTTTGAACATGATATGCCCCCTGTCCCCCTAAAGGGGGAATATTTTGGGTTAAATAAAGTTAGTAAAAATATTATTGATAGTTTGTAGTATAAGTTATCGCAAATCAGCTATATCGGTTTTAGTGATATTATTCTTTCTTTTTGACGGTAAGAATATCTGTACCCCCAAAAATGTCGTTGCACTCACCCAAAAAGTCTCCCTGCGGGGGATTTAGGGGGCCACCATCTTATACACCTTATCATTCCTTCGCACCAATTCCTTGGTTTTCATGGAAAATAAATCGCCTTTTTTCACTTCCGAAACGGGTGCGAGCTCCAAACGAATTTCCTCCACCACATCTTCATAAGCCCCTGTAGTTTCGCCGGTTATCAGGATTTCGTCGCCCACTTTCAAGTTTTGGGCTTCGAGAAGGATTTCAGCCACGCCTATTTTTCCGAAGTAATTGGTTACTTTTCCGACATACATTTTGCGGTGCGTGGCTTCCGATCCGTAGTTTCGGCTCCATTCGCCCAATCGCTGACCGAGATAATATCCATCCCAAAATCCGCGATTAAACACGCGTGCAAGACGCTTATTCCATTCTTCTATCTTTTCGTCGGTAAATTCATCAGCTAAAACCGCATCGACCGCTTCGCTGTAGCATTTCACCACGGTTTTCACGTATTCCGGTCCGCGGGCACGTCCCTCAATTTTGAAAACTCGAACTCCCGCATTAATCATTCTATCTAAAAAACCAATGGTTTTCAAATCTTTAGGCGACATGATGTATTCATTGTCAATTTCGAGTTCAATTTCACTGTCTTTGTCTTTTACAATGTACCCTCTGCGACAAATCTGATTACAAGCGCCTCGATTTGCCGAAAGATTTTTCTCGTGAAGGCTCAAATAGCATTTTCCCGAAACCGCCATGCAAAGCGCCCCGTGGCAAAACATCTCAATTCGGATTAATTCGCCGTTTTTTCCTCGAATATTTTGTTCCACAATGGCTCGGTGAATTTCAGCCACCTGTTCCAAATTCAGTTCACGAGCAAGCACTACCACATCGGCAAATTGAGCGTAAAACTTCAGCGCTTCCACGTTCGTTATGTTCGTCTGCACCGAAAGATGCACCTCCACGCCAACGCTCGAAGCGTACATCATCGCCGCCACGTCCGATGCGATAATCGCAGTTACACCCGCCTCTTTCGCCGTATCGATAATTTCGCGCATCAGCTCCATGTCGTTGTCGTAAATAATGGTATTTACGGTCAAGTAGCTGTTTACGTTATTATCTTGGCAGATTTTGACAATCTTTTTCAGGTCTTCGGTGGTGAAATTACTGCTCGATTTGCTCCGCATATTCAGCCTCTCAATGCCAAAATAGACCGAGTTCGCTCCCGCCTGAATAGCAGCCGCCAAGCTTTCCCATGAACCGGCAGGAGCCATTATTTCAATGTCTTTTCTTAAAATCATAGCCTGTCTTAAAGAGGTATTTCAACTTTATGAGTTATTGTAACACAACGACAACTCGCTCAGAATCAGATAGAAATGGAGCATAGGTAATCCGGATTAAACAGTTAAATACTAATTCACTTTATTCGTTTAATACAATTATCCTATGTCAATTGTGTTCTAATTCTTTATTCTTATTGAGAGAAATATCCAACAAAATTACTTCTTATTTGTTTAACTCAAAGTATATTTACACTATTTTTGTAAATAATTAAAATTTTCTTAATCAAATAAAATCCTGATGTAGCCTCTTTTATTCACCCTTAAATGTCTGTAACGGTTTATCCCGAGTTTATTTTGGGAAACTTGTTTCAAGAGGTTAGGGGGAGTTTTTTCTAATGAAACAGCCATTTAAGATAAGTCTTAAACCCAAGGAAATGGTTAATGGCGTGTTCCATACGTCCTTAGTGTAAAAAATAAACTTTAACCGTATGAAACAGCCATTTAAGATAAATCTCAAACCTAAGAGAATGATTAATGGCGTGTTCCATACGACCTTAATGTAAAAAATAAATTTTAATCGTATGAAAATAGCCAACATAGAATTTCCCGAAAAACCGCTTTTTCTCGCCCCGATGGAAGATGTAACTGATGCAGCTTTCCGATTGATGTGTAAGAAATTTGGAGCGGATATGGTTTATACAGAATTTGTTTCGTCCGATGCATTGATTCGAAGTGTAAAACGAACCGAGCAAAAACTTACGTTGTATGATGAAGAACGCCCCGTAGCAATTCAGTTATATGGAAGCGATCCCGTTGCTTTGGCGGAAGCAGCCAAAATAGCTGAAGAAGCAGATCCCGATATGATAGATTTGAATTTCGGCTGCCCTGTGAAGCGTGTAGCAGGAAAAGGAGCAGGTTCAGGTTTGCTGCAAGATATCCCAAAAATGCTCGAAATAATCAAAGCCGTCGTAAATGCCGTAAAAAAACCGGTCACGGTAAAAACTCGATTAGGATGGGATGAAAATAGCAAGATTATAGTTGATTTGGCTGAAGAGATTCAAGATTGTGGTGCTCAGGCTTTGACAATACATGGAAGAACTCGTTCTCAAATGTATAAAGGTGATGCCGACTGGACGTTGATTGGAGAAGTAAAGAATAATCCCAGAATGAAAATTCCGATTATCGGAAATGGTGATGTGAAAACTGCAGAACGAGTTGCAGAGTGTTTTGATCGATATGGGGTCGATGCTGTTATGATCGGGAGAGGAAGCATTGGTTGTCCATGGATTTTTGGAGAAATTCGACACTTTTTAAATACAGGAGAACATAAGAAACAGCTAAATTTTGATGAACAAAAATCGATTTTAAAGCAGTTAGTTCTCGATTCTATTGAATGGCTTGATGAACGAAGAGGGATTCTTCATTCTCGTCGTCATTTAGCTGCAAGTCCTACATTCAAAGGGATTCCTAATTTTAAGGAAACTCGAATTGCAATGTTAAGAGCTGAAACGAAAGAAGAGTTGTTTGAGATAATGGATAAAATATAAATACCCCTGAAATAGGGGTATTTATACTTAAAAATGGTAATATGTATTATAATTCAAATGAAACTCCGCCGCTAATCACACCTTTATAGCCTACTCCTAATTCCAGAAACCCTTTTACTTTCCGGCCGTACTCAAATCCAATAGGTGAAATTTGAAAATTGAAATGAGGCGCTATATTTGAATTGTTTGTTTCATGATATTTATATGCCATCATTGTTCCACCCACGCCAAGTAATCCATACAAGTTAAAACTGTTTTCTGGATTAAGGTATTTGAATTTAAATTCCGGAGCTAACGTAAAAGCATTAAAAGTAATTACATCTGCTGCATTTTCGTCATTTTTAAATTTTGCATGATCAAAGGCGAAAGATCCACCTAAGGAAATTCTCTCATTACTTGCTAATGTGTGATGATAACTTAGAATGAGAGGACCTATATATAACGATTCGTCATAAGATTTATCTCCAAAGATTTGATCTGAAAGAGACGCAAAAATCATTGACATGGTAACAATAATTTGATCATTGCTTACTACCCCATATCCTATTGAGACATTATGTTTCTGAGAATACATAAAACTTGTACTCAATGCAAGTGCTACGATTACTAATTTCTTTTTCATACGATTAAAGTTTATTTTTTACATTAAGGTCGTATGGAACACGCCATTAACCATTCTTTTGGGTTTAAGACTTATCTTAAATGGCTGTTTCATAACTTCAGAATTTAAATGGTGATAATGTTTTGGATAATTAATTAACGAAAAAAATCTTTATTTGTATTAATTCTAAATAATATCTACTATTCAAAACACTATTTCTACCCCAATTGTTTATCTTAATCGTTAATAATACTTAAATATATGCTGTTTTTCTCACGGCTGCAGGCTGATTTCACTTGGTTTTAACATATAATGGGATTCTACTCATCCAAATCCACCCTCTTATTTCGTTTATAGGCTTTGATTGATTTTTGAATTTTAGTCCTATTAATTGGCTTGCCATGCGCCTTTATTTCAGCTTCTCGACTTTCCTTGCGAGCTTGTTTGAGAATGTCTTTGATAATATTTTGCTTACGTTTCTTCATTGGAATATCTTTCGGGTGTAGTTACATGCTTGCGGCCATGTTACCGAATTTAAATTTTGGATACAGGAATGCCGTCACTCCCAAATATGGTTACCATTCTAACACCATCTTCCATCTCTTCAATTTCCACGTTAACAGCATTCTCAGGTAATATCTGTTCTATATTTTCAGGCCATTCGATAAAACAATAATTATCACTGTACATATATTCTTCTGCACCCAAATCAAGTGCTTCTTGAATTTTATTTATCCGGTAGCAATCAAAATGGTAAATAATTTCACCTTCAGCGGTTTCATACTCATTCACAATGGAAAAAGTAGGACTATTGACCGTATCTTTCACAGCCAACTCTTCGCAAATCGCTTTAATAAACGTGGTTTTTCCTGCTCCCATTTTTCCATAAAAGCAATATACTTTTTCAGGGTTATTTTTTAGGTGCGTTACGAATTGCTTCGCCGTAAATTTTATAGTGTGCAGGTTTCGGATGGTGAGAATTGTAAGCATGAAATAAAAATTTGTTTGATGTTTGTTAATAATTTTTCTTTAAGCCAATGTTTGAAAAAAACATCGTAAATTTGATAATTTTTTTCGTCAATAGATAAATTTCAAATAAACTAAATTAGTTTATCTAAAATAAATAGTTCAGAATAGTTAAACCAAAATAGTTAATTTTGACTCGATTTCTAACGGATATTCGTGTGCAATCCTACGAATAATTGCAAATATCTTATTCTGACGACGTTAACGAAGGGTTAAAATAATCGTAAATGATTGTGGCTCTGTGAGTTCCAATAACTTTTTCTATGTCTGAAAAATCAGCTGTTCTAATCCGTTTTACACTCTTAAAATGTTTAATGAGGTTGTTTTTTGACTTTTCTCCTATTCCTTTAATATTATCAAGCTCGGAAGCAGTTTGTTTTTTGCTACGTTTATCACGATGAAATTTCAGTGCAAAACGATGAACTTCATCTTGAATATTGGCAAGTAGTCTGAATAATGATTCATTTGGTTTTAGTCCGATTGTTTTTGGCGGAAATCCAAAAAGTAATTCACGGGTTTTATGTTTACTGTCTTTGGGCAATCCGGCAATCGGGATAGTTAATTTCAATTCATCTTCTATCACTTTTCGAATAACTTCCATTTGTCCCATGCCACCATCCGCAATGATTAAATCCGGTAGTGTGGAATTTTCATCAATCATCCGATTATATCTTCTTCGTACCACCTCTTTCATTGAAGCATAATCATCAGGACCTTCTACGGTTTTAATATTGTATTTCCGGTAATCTTTTTTGGAAGGTTTTCCTTTTTTAAAAACAACACACGCTGCAACAGCATCAGATCCTGAGATATTTGAGTTATCAAAAGCTTCGATTGTCATTGGGATTTTCTCAAGCTGTAGTTTATCTTTTATCTCAGTCAATAATCGGATTGATTTTTGATCCGGATTAAGTTTCTCTGCTCGTTTTAATTTCTCAACTTTGTATTGTTTTACATTTTGAATGGATAAGTCAAGCAATTTTCTTCTGTCTCCACGTTGTGGGATGATAAATTTTACGCCCGAAAGTTCGTAATCAATAGGAAAGGGGACAATAATTTCACGTGAATTACTTTCCAATCGTTCGCGTAATTCTACAATTGCCGTTGCCAAAATATCTTCTTTTGTCTCGTCTATTTGTTTCCGATATTCGATAGTGTAACCTTGAATAATAGCCCCTTTGGAAATCCGCAAAATATTCACATACGCCGAATTTTCATCTTCTTCGTACCCGAAAACGTCCGTATTGTTTACCACGGAATTTGCGATAATCGATTTTGATCGATAATTTTCTATCAGTTCATACTTTTGTTTTAGTTCATTAGCTTCTTCAAAACGAAATTCTGAAGCCAATTTTTTCATTTTTTGGAGCAAAAGTTTGCTTATTTCTACCGCGTCACCCTGTATGATTTTCCGAATTTCATCAATGTCGTTTCTGTAATCTTCCCGCGTTTGCAACCCTTCGCACGGACCTTTGCAATTTTTAATGTGGTATTCCAAGCAAAGTTTGAACTTTCCTTCGGCGATTTTTTCTTCCGTGAGCGGAAGTCTACATGTTCGAATTTTATAAAGCTTATGGATAATTTCCAAAATCGCATTGATTGTCCAAACCGAACTGAAGGGTCCAAAGTATTCACCGTATCTTTTGTCGATATTTCGGGTTTTGAAAACACGTGGGAATTCTTCTTTGGTGATACAAATACTCGGATAGGTTTTCCCATCTTTGAGCATTGCATTATACCTTGGCATGTACTCTTTTATTAGATTATTTTCTAAAAGCAGGGCGTCTTCCGGAGTATCTACTACGATAAATCTAAGGTACGAAATATTATTGACCAATACCCGAAGCTTCGCGATTTCATGCGTTTTGGTGAAATAAGACGAAACTCTTTTCTTCAAATTCTTCGCTTTCCCCACATAAATAATTTCATCCTTTTTATTAAAATATTGATACACTCCCGGCTTTTCCGGAAGTAAATCTATTTGGGATTGTAGTGATAGTCCCGTAGCATCCGCAGTAGGATTTTCGTTTATATTTACAGGCTTTATGTCCAAATCGCTTTTTTGTTCCACGTGGAACATGGTGACTGTCTAATTAATAAAATTGTTTCTTAATCTTAGGCAAGAAATCATTTCTTACCGACAATAGTATTCATACGCAATTCATGATGCTAAGAAATATAACTTATAACTTAAAATTAACTTATAGTTTCGTTTTTTTAAGTTCATAGAAGTTTACTTTTCATAATCTGCCATAAGTCGAACAAGCTCACCAATTTTAATTGGGGCATGACGTAAGTTAGTAATCAAAGACTGTAAGTTTTTCCGATGCTAAATTTTAGAGGAAACTTCTACAGCGTCTTACCATATCTTTAAACTTTCACCCCAAGATAAAACTGAAGCTTATTTGCTACGCCGAACGTTGTTTCAATGAATTGTCCTACAGACAATCTTTAGTCGGTCGGTAGTGATAAAAAATGAAAAATCAAAAATATTCGATTGTTTTTGTTCCACGTGGAACAAATAAGAATACTCCATAGAATTTACAGAAAAACTACTATGCATAACCTAAAAAGTCTCCCTTGCGAAAAATTTAGAGGATCTATCTTCCCATCATCACCAACAAAATATTAACATCGCTTGGTGAAATACCCGGAATTCTACTGGCTTGACCGATAGTTTCAGGATTAATTTTCTTGAGTTTTTGTCTTGCCTCAGTAGATAAAGATTGAATTGATTCATAATCCAACTTATCTTTGATTGGTATATTTTCTAATCTGTGGAGCTTTTCGGCTATAAGTTTTTCACGTTCAATATAACCTGAATATTTTAAAATAATTTCTGCTCCCTCTACAATCTCTTCCTTAATATGAGCAATATTTTCTACTTTTTCTTTTAATGAAGGAATTGCACTTGACAAATCATTAATTGTAAGCTGTGGTCGCAAAACCAAATCTGATAACTTACAACCATGTAATAATTCAGATGAATTTTTTGAAGACAAAAACCAATTTATGTCTTTAGGTTTTACGCTTGTATTCTTTAAGAAATGAATCAAAGAGTCAATTTCAGCTTTCTTATTCTTGTACTGGCGGAAGCGATTTGAATCAGCTAAACCAATGTTGAAAGATTTTTCAGTTAATCTTTCGTCAGCATCATCTTGGCGTAGTAAAATACGATATTCGGCACGTGAAGTAAACATACGATAAGGTTCATCTACACCTTTAGTTACCAAATCGTCAATTAATACACCAATATAAGCTTCATTTCTATGAAGAATAAACTCTTCACCTCCATTAACATTGACATGAGCGTTGATTCCGGCAATTAAACCTTGACCTCCTGCTTCTTCATATCCTGTTGTGCCATTAACTTGACCCGCAAAAAACAAATTTTTAATTTTTTTTGTTTCGAGAGTATGCTTTAACTGGGTCGGATCAAAGAAATCATACTCGATAGCGTATCCTGGACGGAAAAGATGAACATTTTCTAACCCCGGAACAGTTTTAATGGCTTTAATTTGAGTTTCCATTGGCAAGGAGGAAGAAAACCCGTTTACATACCACTCTGTAGAATCAACTCCTTCCGGTTCCAAGAAAAGTTGATGTGAATTTTTATCGGCAAATGTGACAATCTTTGTCTCGATACTCGGACAATAACGCGGTCCGATACTTTGAATTTGACCGTTGTACAAAGGAGAAAATTCCAATCCTTGATTTAGAATTTCATGCGTATATTCGTTTGTATAGGTAATCCAACAACTGCGTTGCGGTAATTCACGTTTTATTTCTTGCAGGTAAGAAAACTTGTGAAAATCATCATCGCCGGGCTGTTCAGATAGTTTTGAAAAGTCAATTGAACGTTCATCAATACGCATGGGAGTTCCGGTCTTCATCCTGTCTGTTGTGAAGCCCTTCTCGATTAACTGTTCTGTAATTCCAAAAGAAGCAGGTTCGGAAACTCGACCTCCGGTCACTTGTTTTTCTCCTACATGTATAAGTCCTGTCAAAAATGTTCCCGCCGTTAGTATTACAGCTTTAGCTCTTATCTCTATTCCAAGCGTTGTTTGTACTCCTACTACAGTATTTTTATCAAAAACAAACTGCTTAACCGTATCCTGCCACATATACAAATTATCAGTATTCGATACAATTTTTGTCCATTCTTGAATAAAACGGGTTCGATCGCTTTGCGAACGTGGACTCCACATGGCCGGCCCTTTTGATCGATTGAGCATGCGGAATTGAATCGCGGTTTTGTCTGTTACTATCCCCATTTGCCCGCCCAACGCATCAATCTCGCGCACAATCTGACCTTTTGCAATTCCGCCCACGGCAGGATTGCAGCTCATTTGTGCTATCTTATTCATATCCATGGTGATAAGCAGCGTTTTTGAGCCCAAATTAGCCGCAGCAACGGCAGCTTCACAGCCGGCGTGTCCGGCGCCGATAACGATTATGTCGTAGTTGAAATCCATAAGTTCTTAAATCCATCCTCTCAATAATTTCACTTTATAAAAGTGAGGAACTATTGAAGAGGTAAGTTTTTCGATATAGTCAAGAATATATTTACATAACAATCTGATATGTAATATGTTTAGCTTCATTCTAATTTTGAATAAAGAGGAATGAATCTGCAAATTTACGAAGTTTTATAGGTTTGACAATAAAGGTGTTAAGGGATTAACGTTTGTTTGAAGAGTGAATTAAATAATATAAGACAAATTTATGTCGCTTTATTTTCATTAATCTGTATTTTTAAGAAATGAGTGATCCTAATAATGTTCTTTATTTCAAAATTGAACGACAGTAGTAAAATTTGACTATTGCTGATGCTCGATTAATGCTAAAACCTAACAGGTTTCCAAAATCTTTTAGGTATTTTTTAGAACGAGAATGTTTCCAACCACCTTAAAAAGCGTATTCACCCGATACGCTTTTTTCATTTTTTCGTATCTTTTTAATAGTGTAAAATAACACTATTAACATGTAAAGTAGAAAATAACTATGGATATATCCACTATTATAACTCAAAATCCAACTAAGTATCAATTAGCAATAGCTAATTAGATTTGAAAAGTAATTATTATCTTTGCATTATTCAAAAATAATAATTACTTTTGAATAATTGAAATTCAAGCTAAATATACAAATACCATGAAACCCATAAATCCTTTTATTACAAGCGGATACATTTCACCGAAATATTTTTGTGATCGAGAAATAGAGAGTAAAAAGCTAAAAGCAGAGCTGATAAACGGGAACAATGTGGCGCTTATTTCCACTCGTAGAATGGGAAAAACTGGCTTAATCCGCCATGTTTTTAACGATCAGCAAATTTCAAAGTCGTTTTATACATTTTTCATAGACATTTATGCCACTAAATCGCTTAGGGAGTTTATCTTCGCTCTGAGCAAGGA
>JAAYIT010000019.1 GCA_012523295.1 Porphyromonadaceae bacterium
AGCCGTTTGAACGCCAATTTTTTGAGTGAGGCGGGCGGAGTCTTGACTTTTTTTGCTTCGTTTTTTGTGTCAAGACAAAAAATGAAGTGGGGTTTGGGGCAAAGCCCCAGCTTGCTTAATTCCTTTGATATTCAGCATATCTTTTTTCAAAATCAGCTTTACAGCCGGCTATAACAACTTGCGAAAGTCAAATATTTTTTACTTTATTTAATTCATGTGAATTAAGGATTCAACTGTAATCTCAACCTTTTTGTCAAAGAATACCCCCTACCCTTGTTGGGACTTCCTTCAAAGGAAGAAGACTTTACACTAAAAGGTGTTTATAATTTTCACTTTTTACTCTCATTAGAAGTCCTCCGTCAGTTGACGAAGATTTAAGGGGCGATAAAGATTAGAACAGATAAGATGAACAATCATGCCCAATGAAACTTGAACCGTTAATTCGCATAATTCATTGAAAAACAACATGTAAACAGATGAACCCGACACGCTGAAGACTCCAACTGACCTTGACGTTTAAAAATAAAATACAAACAGATGAAAAACACAGAAAATTCAGAAACAAATATTTATTATCTGCTTTCAATATCATTGATAGCTGCTTTAGGTGGATTTCTTTTTGGATATGATTGGGTTGTGATAGGTGGTGCAAAACCTTTTTACGAGACCTACTTTAATATTGGTGATTTACCATCACTGCAAGGTTGGGTAATGGGTAGCGCAATTTTGGGCTGTTTGATCGGGGTAGCAATTTCCGGTTCGTTGGCAGATCGGTTTGGCAGAAAACCTCTGATGCTCCTTGCAGCGCTAATATTCATTGTGGCTTCGATTGGGACTGGTTTTTCGCATACCATTTCTGTTTTAATAGCTTATCGGATTTTTGGAGGAGTGGCTATTGGCATAGCTTCAACAGTTTCTCCTATGTATATTTCTGAAATTTCTCCTGCCAAAGCAAGAGGTAAGTTTGTGTCTATAAATCAATTAACAATTGTTCTCGGAATTTTATCAGCTCAGATTGTAAACTGGCTGATTGCAAAACCGATAATTCCGTCTGAAGATTTTCTTGCCTCCTGGAATGTCCAACATGGTTGGAGATGGATGTTTTGGGTTTGCGCGATTCCCGCATTCCTCTACTTTATATTTGTGTTTTTTATTCCTGAAAGTCCACGTTGGATGACCATTAATAAAAAATCGGAAAAAGCATTTAAAACCTTTAATCGGCTTGGAGGCGCGGATTATGCCCGGAAGCAAGTTAAGGAAATCCTCTCCACGCCTGTCAAAACTGAAGAAAACACGAGTTTGAAATCACTTTTCCGGGGCAAAATGGCAAAAATAATTTTGATTGGAATCATAATCGCCGTGCTACAGCAATGGTCCGGAATTAACGTAATATTCAATTACGCGCAAGAAATTTTCTCGTCTGCGGGATATCATGTTTCAGACATGCTGTTTAATATCGTCATTACGGGTGTTGTGAATGTGATTTTTACTTTTGTCGGAATATACACGGTGGATAAGTTGGGAAGAAAAACACTGATGTTGTTTGGAACAATTGGATTGACGAGTATTTATGCGGTTTTAGGCTTGGGGTATTACTTGCAGGTAGAGGGAGTCTTAATGTTAATTCTTGTAGTTTCGGCAATTGCCTGCTATGCAATGACTTTAGCGCCAATTACATGGGTAGTAATTTCCGAGTTATTTCCAAACAGAGTCAGAGCAAGAGCAATGGCAGTTTCCACATTCGCGCTTTGGACAGCCTGTTTTGTCTTAACATTTACTTTCCCCCTGTTAAATAAAGGGCTTGGGTCTTATGGCACATTCTGGCTTTATGGATTAATCTGTTTAGGAGGATTTATTTTTATAAAAAAATACTTACCTGAAACTAAAAGAAAAACATTGGAAGAAATTGAGAAAGAGATAGTTGGAGAATAGATTATACCTTTCTCGCTGTAAGCCAATTTTGAGAGCAAAAAAAACATATATTTACAAACATATCCAATTGTTGATAAAAAAAAACTCCGGATTCCATTTTAGAATTGAGAGTTGCTTAGTATTATGAATGAATTGACGAAATATCTGATAAGTTCGACAGTAGATGAACTTGGTGTGGTTAAAGCCTGGGAAGAAACGATATTGCTACCTACGTATGAAACAGGGAAAGAGGAGAAAAATCCGATGTTTCTTGAGAAAAGAGTTTACCAGGGAAGTTCGGGAGTCGTTTATCCATATCCGGTCATAGAGAAAATTCAAGATGAGAAAATCGAGAAACCATATAAAGCAATGTTTCTCGAAAACAAATACATTAAAGTGATGATTCTGCCCGAATTAGGCGGAAGAATCCAAATGGCTTATGATAAAATAAAAAATCGGCACTTTGTCTATTATAATCAAGTCATAAAACCGGCTTTAGTTGGTCTGACCGGACCGTGGATCTCCGGTGGAATTGAATTTAATTGGCCACAGCATCACCGTCCAAGCACATTCTTACCAACCGAAAGCATGATTGAAGAAAACGAAGATGGCAGTATGACAGTATGGTGTAGTGAAGTAGAACAGATGTTCAGAACGAAAGGAATGCAAGGCTTCACGCTTTATCCGGACAGAGCGTATATTGAGATAAAAGTAAAGGTTTATAATCGTACTAACCTGCCACAAACTTTCCTTTGGTGGGCAAATCCGGCAGTAGTTGTACATGATGATTACAAATCGGTTTTTCCGCCTGATGTGCATGCTGTTTTTGACCATGGAAAACGTGATGTTTCTTCATTCCCAATAGCGACCGGGACGTATTACAAACATGATTATTCAAAGGGAGTCGATATTTCAAAATATAAAAACATCCCCGTTCCTACTTCATATATGGCTGTATTGTCTAAATATGATTTTGTAGGTGGATATGAAGAAAACCTGAAAGCCGGATTACTGCACGTTGCAAATCACCATGTGTCTCCCGGAAAAAAACAGTGGACATGGGGAAATGGTGATTTCGGGCAAGCGTGGGACAGGAATTTGACAGACGAGGACGGTCCATATATAGAATTGATGACCGGGGTTTATACTGATAACCAACCGGATTTTAGCTGGCTACAACCATTTGAAGAGAAATCCTGGACACAGTATTTTATGCCATACGCAGAAGTAGATTATGTGAAAAATGCCACGAAGGACATTCTTGTCAATTTTTACATCGAAAATGGGAAAGCTACTATTATTGTGTACACCACGTCAAAGTTTGACAGTATTCGAATTTTAGTTCAAGATGACACCGATTTGACAATTTTCAAAAAAACAACTTCGGTTTCACCGGAAGAACCGGTAAGTTATCAGTTTGATTATACGCAAACAGCTGATTTGACATTGTATGTTTTAGATAAGACTGATCGAGAATTAATATCCTACTGTACTAAAAAAGAACCGGAAGCTGAAGTTCCTGAACCCGCGAAAGCAGTATTGAAGCCGGCGGAAATAGATACGATTGAAGAGCTTTATCTTTCCGGATTGCACTTAGAACAATATCGACATGCCAGCTACAACCCGCTTGAATATTACTACGAAGCTCTCCGACGTGATGATCAAGACAGTCGTTGCAACAATGCTATCGGACAATTTCTTTTACGAAGAGGACAATTCGCCAAAGCACAACCCTTTTTTGAGAAAGCAATAAAAAGTATCACTCGACACAATCCAAATCCATACGATGGAGAACCTTACTACAAATTAGGCTACTCCCTGAAATATCAAGGAAAACTTGATGAAGCATATGATGCTTTTTATAAATCGGCATGGAATAGCGAGTGGCAAGACCCGGCTTATTTCTCTATTGCTCAAATTGATTGCATAAGAGGAAATTTCGAACTTGCCCTTGAGCATGTCGAAAAATCATTGATTCGTAACTGGCATAACCACAAAACACGTCAATTGAAAGTTTCGATTTTAAGAAAATTAGGAAGAAAAAATGAAGCTTTGAAGCTTGTTGAAGATTCCTTGGAAATTGATGCATTTAACATCGGAATTATTTTTGAAAAATTCCTTCTAACTAAGAATCCCAAAATTTTAAATGAGATCTCACAACTATTAAAATCTAAAGTTCATACTTACATTGAGTATGTAATTGACTTTATAGGCGCTGGGCTATATGATGAAGCTCTTGAATTTATTGGTATTATCAAAGAAAGTCAATTCCCAATGATCAGCTATTTTGTCGGATATATATATTATCTGAAGAATAATAGTGATACAGCTCTGGAATACTATAAAACTGCTGAAACGCTGCCACCTGATTATTGTTTCCCAAACAAATTAGAAGAAGTATTGGTACTCGAAAACGCAATAAAGCTTAACCCAAACTCATCAAAAGCAAACTATTATTTAGGAAATTTCTGGTATGCTGCAAGACAATATGAAAACGCGGTAAAATGTTGGGAAAAATCGATTGAACTTGATGATTCTTTCCCTACTGCCTTACGAAATTTAGCTTTAGCTTATTACAATAAAGAAAATAAAAGAGAAGAAGCTAAAGAACTCTTGGAAAAAGCATTTACTCTTGATCAGTCTGATTCAAGAATTTTTATGGAGTTGGATCAATTGTACAAAAAATTCAACATGTCACCCAAAGAGAGAATTGAAAACGTTGAAAGACACACGAATCTTGTTGAAGACCGCGACGATCTTTGTGTGGAAAGGGTGATTCTTTACAATATGATTGGAAATTATGAGACAGCATACAATCTTATTAATGCCCGTCATTTTCACCCTTGGGAAGGTGGTGAAGGAAAGATTACAAGTCAGTACGTACTCTGCAGATTAGCCTTAGCGAAAAAAGCTATAGAGCAAGAAAACTTTGAAAAGGCGTTGAAATACCTCAACGAAACTGATAAATATCCACATAATTTAGGCGAGGGAAAACTTTCTACAATTGCTGAGAATGATGTGGAATACTACAAAGGGGTAGTTTATGAAAAACTTGGCGACAATAAAAACTCCGAAAAGTGGTTAAAAAAAGCCACCGAAGGAATTCAGAAACCACAACAAGCTTTCTATTACAACGATCAAAGCCCTGATAAAATATATTACCAGGGAATGGCATGGAAATTACTTGGAAACTCCGATAAAGCCGAAAAAAAATTCAAAGCCTTGATTGAACACGGGGAAACACATATGAACGATAACTGTGAGATTGATTACTTTGCAGTTTCACTCCCTGATTTGGCTATTTGGGAAGAAGATTTAAATAAACTAAATCAGATTCATTGCCATTATGTAATCGGACTTGGTAATTTAGGATTAAATAAAACTGAAGAAGCAAAAAAATCTTTTGAAAAAGTACTAAAATTAGACCTAAATCATATTGGTGCAAATTGGTTCAATTTGCAGTGTTAAATTACAATGCGTTTGGGTGTACTCTTCAATTCATTAGAAATTAGATTAATTAGATCGTTATAATGCTAATTGTCAACGATATATTAAAACATCGACAATTCTCTGATTTTGAGAACAATAAAAAACTAAGTCACACAAACTCTATCATATGTGTTCTGAGGTGGCAATAAAAACACGTTGTCCGCTTTACGAGAAATAGAATCCAATTAACTATAATTGATTCTATTTTCGATTTTAAATTATCAACTTTCCAACTAATGAACAGCAAAATTGATTATAGAAAATCATTTTTAAAATATTATTAATTTTCAAATTGATATCAAATTGTCATTTTAATATCATAAAACTCTAATAACAAATCATTTACAACAAATAACAAAGTTCGAAGTAATTTTATTTTAAAACTTTGTTGCAATATCTAAATTAAAAGCCTACATTTGTAGCGCATTTGGTTCTATTCCGAATCGTCTTTACGGAAAAGATTAAAAGGGAATTAGGTGAAAATCCTAAACAGTTCCCGCTGCTGTAAGCTCACAAATACTTCCGGTGTAACAACTCACAATATCCACTTTTTGTCTTAAACGGCGAATGGGAAGGATCACACCACAGGAAAGAGTAAGTCAGAAGACCTGCCAAGCGCAAAATACACATTTTTGATGTCTTTCGGGAAAAAAAGACAGACAAATAGAACTGAACACAAAATCTTCTTCTCTTTCTATTTTATACATTTCTTGTGCTTTCTATTGTTTAGCGCGACTCTACTTTCCCGAATGAAAATGATGTTAAAAGGAACAACGTTAAGAATTCAACAATTAACAACTTTAACAATAAAACAGATGGAAAGTAAGCAGATCTTAATTGAAAAACGCGACGGGAAGAGAGTTCCGTTTGCCTTGCAGAAAATAGAAAACGCCATATCCAAAGCATTTATATCAGTTGGCTCTTACGCTACGAGTGAGGACATGGTGACAATTTTATCCCGTATCAGAATACACAATGGAATAAAAGTAGAAGAAATTCAAAATCAAGTTGAAACGGCACTAATGGCGGAAAAATATTTTGCCGTGGCAAAATCGTTTATGCTCTACCGCGAGAAAAGACGCGAACATCGTGAACTCCTCAAACGAAAAGCATACATTTCTAACTACATTGAAGCAAGCAACGCCGCTACCGGAAGCCTCTTTGATGCCAATGCCAATGTTACAGAAAAGAACATTGCGACTCTCAATGGTGAGCTATTTAAGGGTGACATTATCAAGCTCAACCGATCACGGCTCGCTGATAAGATCCGGGAAATTTACGGAGTAGAAACAGCCAAAGAATACATCCGACAATTAGAGAGCCACGAGCTCTACAAGCACGACGAAACATCTATTTTTCCATACTGTGTAGCGATTACAATGTACCCGATGCTCACGGAAGGACTTACGCGGTTAGGTGGGATTTCAACTCCCCCAAAGCACTTACGAAGCTTTTGTGGAATATTTGTTAATTTAGTTTTCACTATTGCCTCACAGTTTGCCGGCGCAGTAGCTACTCCCGAATTTTTAATGTATTTCGATTATTTTTGCCGTAAAGAATGGGGAGACGACTATTACTTAAACGAAGATAAAATCGTTGAGACTACGCTTGAAAAGAACAGGAGCATCAAAGACGTTATTTCCGATTATTTTCAAAATGTTGTATATTATCTGAATCAACCGGCGGCAGCACGCAACTTCCAATCTGTTTTTTGGAACATCAGTTACTTTGATAAGTATTATTTTGAAGGAATTTTTGGTGATTTTTATTTTCCTAATGGCACAAAACCCCGGTGGGATTCGTTGGATTACATACAGCGGTTGTTTATGAAATGGTTTAACCGTGAACGTAACAAATCTATTCTCACATTTCCGGTGGAGACTATGGCTCTACTTACCGATGGTGAAGATGTTCGAGATAAAGAGTATGGCAATTTTACTGCAGAAATGTACAGTCAAGGGCACTCGTTTTTCACCTATATGTCTAACTCGCCGGACAGTCTTAGTTCTTGCTGCCGGCTTCGTAATGAGGTGAAGGAAAACCAGTTTAGCTACTCACTGGGTGCGGGAGGTGTAGCTACCGGTTCTAAATCGGTAATGACGCTCAACATTAACCGCCTGGTGCAGGATGCCGTAAACAACGGAAAAGATATTTCATCTTATCTGATAGAACAAGTAAAGAAAGTGCATAAATACCAAACTGCATTTAACGAACTACAAAAGGAATTTTATAACGCCAATATGCTTACAGTATATAAAGCCGGATTTATTTCGCTGGAGAAACAATACCTCACCATAGGTGTTAACGGCGTAGTGGAAGCTGCCGAATTTTTGGGTATTACGCCTTCTGATAACCCTGAATACAAGCAATTTATCCAATCGATACTGAAAACTATTTCTGATGCTAATAAAATGGCGAAAACAAACGAATTGATGTTCAACACCGAATTTGTTCCTGCAGAAAATCTGGGTGTAAAACACGCTAATTGGGACAAAGAGGATGGATATTTCGTGCCGCGTGAGTGTTACAACAGCTACTTTTATGCCGTGGAAGACACTTCGCTAAACATCTTGGACAAATTTAAAATGCACGGAAAAGATTATGTCCAGTACTTAGATGGGGGATCCGCACTTCACATGAACCTCGAAGAACATTTAAGTAAGGCTCAATACCGCGCTCTGCTCCGTACGGCAGCAATCGAAGGCACCAATTATTTCACCTTCAATATTCCCAATACCATTTGCAACGAATGTGGTTACATTGACAAGCGTTATTTGAAAAGATGCTCCAAGTGTAAAACCGAAAACGTGGGTTGGGCAACTCGTGTAATCGGCTATTTAAAACGCATAGAAAACTTTTCAGAAGCTCGTCAACGAGAAGCAGAACGCAGATATTATTTCAAAGAAAAGCATACAACCACGTAAACACATGAAACCGACAGAGTTAAAATAATCTTTGAACACGCAAAGTAATGATTGTTTTTACCGTCAAAGGTTGCCTCTCTCTGATGCTAAAAAATAAAATACAAACAGATGAAACAGGTTTTGAAATATGTAAATACTGAAATTGTTTTTCGGGAAATTCCGGACGAGATTACGCTTGCCATTAATCTAAGCAATTGTCCTCATCGTTGCATCGGTTGCCACAGTCCTTATCTTCAACAGGATCTGGGAGAGGAGTTAAACGAAACATCACTTGTAGAATTAATTGGTAAATATGAAAAATCGGTTACCTGCATTTGTTTTATGGGAGGTGATGCTGCACCCCGTGAGGTGTGCCGGTTAGCTCGTTTTGTAAGATTACAATGGAATTGTAAACTGAAAACGGCTTGGTATTCGGGATGTCGTAAAATTCCTGAAACTGTTTCAGCCGAAAATTTTAATTTTATTAAGTTAGGAGCGTACGTGGCAAAGTTGGGTGGTTTGAATGTAGCATCGACCAATCAACGTCTCTACAAAATTCACAATGGAGTGTTTAATGATATTACTTCATTATTGCAAAAATAGTTCCTGCTAAAGAAAACAGACAGACAGAAACAAAGCTACCAACTGCGTGGCGATACCACTAAGTTCTTACGTGTACTTACTTATATAAATATTTCCAAACGCCTGGCTCTATCGTATTTAGAAACACATTTGCTACACTAATCAAACATTAGTACCAATAAAAAAGCATTACTACATTGCTGTAATAACGCTTTCAATATAAAACTGCGATTATCGGATTTTATCCCGATATATCGGGACTCACACGTTGCCTTGTAGTACCTATCAAGGTGATTGGACTTTTCCGCCGACTGACGGATTGGAATTGGGAAAATATAAAAAACACTTTACCAATATGAAATAAAAAAGCCCTTACACTTTCATGTAAATGACTTTCAATACAAAACTGCGATTATCGGATTTTATCCCGATATATCGGGACTCACACCTTGCCTTGGAGTGCCTATCGATGTGAGCGGACTTTTCCGCCGACTGACGGATCGTAATTGGGAAAATATAAAAAATACTGTACCAATATGAAATAAAAAA
>JAAYIT010000203.1 GCA_012523295.1 Porphyromonadaceae bacterium
ATAGTGGCGAACACCCGTGAAATTGTCCGTCCCGGGCGAAGTTTTGAACGAAAAAAACGACCTAAAAAAACTTACTCAATGAATTACAAACGATTATGAAGAATCCTTAACTAAACGACATTGAATCTACATTTAAAATCACAATAAATTGTTAAATAATGCTCATAAATTTTGAGGTTAGTAATCATTAACTAACTTTGTGCTGTTTTTAATAAAAATAATTCAATAAATTATGCTTACGGACAGACAAAAAGAGATTATTGATGTTTCACTCAACCTCATTGCCGATAGGGGAATTCAGGGGTTGACCATAAAAAACATTTCCAAGGAAATTGGAATTTCCGAACCGGCCATTTACCGCCACTACGAAAACAAAATCCAGATATTGATTGCTCTGCTGGATCTTTTTAAAATAACTTCTGAAGAGCTATTCAAAGAAGTAGCCGGTTTGCCACTGAGTGCAATGGAAAAAATCAATCATCTTTTTTTAAAGCATTTTCAGATATTTTCAGCCAATACTTCATGGGTTGCAGTAATTTTTGCCGAGGAGATTTTCAGAAATGAACCGGTCTTAATGAGCAAAATTAGTAGTATTATTAATCAAAATGACAGGCAACTCCAATCCATACTCGGAGATGGCCAACAATTCGGTGAAATTAGAAATGATATAGAAGCCGGTCATTTATCTGTTATGGTAATGGGAGCGCTCCGACTTTTTGTGAAAAAATGGCAGTATTCAGTTTATGAATTTAATCTGATAGATGAGGGTACTCTCTTTCTTCATTCAATCAAAAAAATGATAGCCACGAAGTGAATTTAAAGGAGTGAGTTGTTTCCAGCTTAGCATCAGGTAAATATAAAATTTCACAATGCGTAAAACACAATAAATATTTTTATAAGTCCATAGTTAGTTAATATTAACAAACAACAAGAATGAAAAATTTGAAAAAACAATTGAAATGGATGTCCTGGCTTACACTTGCCATAATTTTAGCAGTAACCGTTTGGTTTAGTCTTGCGATCAAAGAAAATGCGCGTATGGAAACGAATCTCGATAAATACATGCCACGAAACCATCCCGCTTTTATCTATTCTGACCAAGCCGAGGAGTGGTTCAACATCAAAGACGGGATTTTGATTGCCATTGAGAACAAGGAGGGAGTTTTTAATACGCAGACACTTTCAAAAATTAAAGAAATTAGCCTTGGTCTGCTGGCAATGGATGAATTTGAGGAAATTGATATTCAATCCCTCTACACAGCCGATAATATTACCGGAACTGATGATGGGCTCGATGTTACTTCTTTTTACGACAGAATACCTGAAACAACGGATGAATTTAACACACTTCGTAAAAGCGTATTGGAGAATGATATGGTTTACCGTCGTTTAGTTTCAGAAGACGAAACGGTTGCACTGATTGTTGCCGCAATGGATGATGAATTTTTCACCGACGAATTTTATCACCGGATTTTAGATTTTGCTCACTCTTTTGAAAGTACAACAGAAACCATTTACGTTGCCGGCCGGCCGATTGTAGAAGGCACAATGGGGCTGCTTGGTCCGGCTGATATGAAGCGTATGGTGCCTGTCGTGCTTGTAGTTATAGCTCTGGTTCTATACCTTTTGTTAAGACGCATCAGCGCCACGGTATCTATTATGATAACCGTGTTCATAAGCACAATTTGGGCATTTGGTTTAATGGCAGCCTTAAAAATTCCGATTTATGCGGTTTCAACCATGATACCTGTCATGCTTATTGCAATTGGGGTAGCTTATGGCGTATATTTCTATCAGTATCTTGATCAATATTTTCTAAACCACAAAACTTCCGACCTGACTACAGCTCTGAAAGCAGTAATCAAAAGATTGTCTGTTCCTCTTTTTATGGCTGCATTTACAACCATCATAGGCTTTTTATCTTTGCTTACTTCACAGGTTTATCCCATCAAATATTTTGGGATATTTACTTCATTCGGTATTTTTGTAACCTTTGCACTGACACTTTGGTTTTTGCCGGCTTGGGTCATTCTTTTCGGGTATCGCAAGCGCATTACTTCACAAAATATTTCTCCAAAAAAGAATAAGACATTTCTTTTGAACTCAGAAAGCCTCACCCGGGTGCTGTTGGAAAGAAAACGTACAGTTTTCATTATTACTGCTGTTGTTGTAGCTCTGTCCATATACGGAATTACCAAAGTGTGGATAAACTCTAGCTTTCTGGCAAATTTTGAAAAAAGCAGCGATATTGTGTTAACCGACAAATTTGTAAACAGTAAATTTGGAGGAACCTCCACATTGAATGTCATTCTCGAAAGCGAAGAGTATGATGCTTTCAAGCAACCTGATGCGCTCAATATAATTGATAATATGCAAACGGAAACCGTAAAACTCAGCCGGGTGGGAAATTCATTTTCATTGGCTGATTATTTGAAACGCATGAATAAAGTAATGAATGCTGACAGCGATGAATTTTATACGATTCCTGAAACTGCCGATATGGTAGCGCAATATCTTCTGCTTTATGAAATGTCCGGCGATCCTGAAAATCTGCTGAGAATTATTAATTATGATTATAATCGTACAAACATAACCTTTCAACTGAAGGGCGATGATTCACGAACCATCAATGAAGCGCTGAGTAAGATCAAAAAATTTGAAAAGCCGCTTAGTGATTTGGGCATCAGCATCAACTATGCAGGCTCAGGCTATAAAGCCCTGGTATTCACTGACTTAATATTAGACGGGCAAATAAAAAGTATTTTGATTTCATTAATTCTTGTTTTGCTCTTGCTTACCTTCATGTTTAAAGACATAAAGGCAGGGTTAATCGGCTCAACACCAATTGCTGTAACAGCGCTGATCAGTTTCGGCGTAATGGGCATTTTAAACATTCCGCTAAGCACTACCACAGCACTGTTGTCCAGCATTGCCATTGGAATCGGAATTGATTATGCTATCCACTTTCTGCAAAACTACCGGATGAATCTAAAAACCGAGGCAAGTCCGTTTGATGCAATCAAAACGACTATGCTAAGTACCGGGAAAGCAATCACTTTCAATGCTGTTGTAGTTATTTCAGGATTTCTGGTGCTGTTGTTCTCCGTTTTTCCCCCAAATAGAACCCTTGGCGCTTTGGTATCCATGAATATGTTCACAAGTTTTTTGGGCACACTTAGCCTGATGATGATTCTGGTATATGGTTTCAGGGTTTTTCTCAAAAAAAATCATTTTTCAGAAGCAGATAAAAACAAATAGATAATACGCCATGAAAAAGTTGTTGCTACTCATTGTTTTATTTCACTTGCCGGCTATTATTCTGGTTGAACAAATTCTGGCACAGGATTCAGTTAAAGCAAAAACCGAGACCAGTTTTTTCAATGCCATACGTGCAAATCAGGCAGAGAGCTATATCACTTTTGGGCAGGGGTTGGGCAATATCGAACCATTAATATTTGAAAGTCTGATAGCTCCCTATTTTCTGCTTCGCACCAGCCATGATGCCCGGCTGGGGGCAACCCTTTCACCGGCAATACTGATACGCATGCAGGCAGAAGAATCATTTCCGGTACGTTCGCCAAGCTACATGCCCAATATTACTTTTTACAGACAACTCAGGTCAACTTTTGGGGAAAAGTACGATGCAAGCTATCTCTTTCTTATGCTGGAGCATCACTCCAACGGGCAGGACGGTGAATTTTACAATGAGGATGACTCATACAACATTGAAACAGGAAACTTTGCAACAAACCTGATTGAATTTGGGATTTTTATCAACCGGAATTTGTTGCCATTTCAAAGTACCACTGAATATTTTCGCACTTCGGTAGAGCTTCATCCCAATATCGGGAGAGAAGATGAACTGAACGGAAAATACAGCTTTCTGAGATGGAATAATAGTTTTAGGATACTCCGTATTCCGGGTCAAAGACCAAAACCGGCTCAGTCGGGGCATTTTTCACAGCCGCAAGTGCAAACAAGAGTCGAAACCGCCTGGCTATTCGGAAACATCAACCATGCTGCATTTTTCAATTTGAAGGAGCGCTTTAACTTTTCGGCAACAATAGCTTATCGTCCCAAGGCACTGCGCGACGTCAGTTTTTTCCTGAATTTTTACACTGGGAAAGACTATTACAACATGCAATTTTACCGCAGAATAAACACTTTACGGATTGGCTTGCAGGCATTTGCCTTTAAGTAAAAAAATAAATTACAAATCTTAAAATAATAAAGGAGAATTCATTATGAAAACAAATTTTTTAAACTTAGTATGGATTGGGTTAATCTCAATTTTTGTTATGAAACCGGCTGCCGCTCAATTAACCGGGCAGCAAA
>JAAYIT010000204.1 GCA_012523295.1 Porphyromonadaceae bacterium
ACATTAAGTCAATATTAAATCCTTAATGAAACCTTAATTTGACTTAACTTCTTAATGGTAAAAAGTATTTTAATATACACTGGAAATTAATCTAAAATCATTTTTCACAGGAAAACCAGTAATACCATATTTCATAACCTAACCGTCCAATGGAAACAATAAGATTTACAACGAGAATTTCTAAATCAGGCACTATCCGAGTTCCCAAAGATAGTTTGCTAATTGATAAAGACGTTGAAGTTTATATAAAACCCGCTAAGAAAATCGAAAATAAACAAAACAAAGCAATGGATTTTGTGAATAAATGGGCGGGCTTTATGTCAGATATTGATGTAGATAGCGCTAAATTCGAACATATAATGGAAAAACACAAATGATTAATGTGCTTATTGACACCAATGTGATATTGGATATTACATTGAGAAGAGAATCGTTTTCTAAACTTTCACCTTTCTAAATTTATCCTAAAATCTTTCCCTGCACATGGATATTGCAAAATTATTACTTACTTTTGTGTTAAGATTAATCTGATTATTCGTCAGATTTTTTTTATCTTTAGATTTCCTAAAAAACATAATATCCGAATTACTTAAAAACATTTTTTATGCTTAAAGAAATTCTATCCATTTCCGGAAAACCCGGATTATACAAATTAGTTTCCCAAGGGAAAAACATGTTAATCGTTGAAAGCCTTGCCGACGGCAAACGTATTCCTGCTTATGCACGGGATAAAGCTGTTTCGCTGGGCGATATCGCTATTTTCACCGAAACAGAAGAAGTGCCACTCGGCGAAGTACTTGAAAAAGTGAAAGCCAAAGAAAACGGGGCTAAGGCTTCTATCGATCCAAAATCTGATAATGACACGTTGAGAAGTTACTTGGAAGAAGTACTACCGGAATATGATAAAGACCGTGTATATCCAAGTGATATTCGCAAAATGATTAATTGGTACAATATCTTAATAGAAAAAGGTATAACTGAATTTTTAGAAAAAGAAGAAGAAGCAGGAGAAGAAAAGGGTGAAAAAGAAGCTGAAATAAAAACGAAAAAAGATACAAAACCTACTGCTTCAAAAAAAGAACCAAAGGTTCAGGTTAAGCAACCAAAAGTAACCCAAAAACCAATGGCAAATCGGAAGATGGGAGGATAGAAAATTTATAGCTTAAGAACTTGATGGTGTAACAATTATGATGAAATACAATAAATTTCTGATAGCAATAATAGGTTTACTGTTGTTGCTCGGATGTAAAAAGAATAGTGAACGAGAAGCCTATCAAGCTGCTATAGACAGTCTTAATACAGTTATTGCTTCTATGGAATCGTCAACTGCAAGTGAAACAAACCATTGGTTTAACGATGCGGTAGATGGGAAACAATTAGTTAAGTACGGTATTGCTCAGCCTGAGGAATATGTTGTAAAACAATTCAGTGAGCGAACGGATTTATTTCCCATAAAAGCAGTTTTAGGAGGTACAATGCGTTTTTCCAAAGTGCAAGTATTAGGCAATAAATGGTTGATTGCCGATTTTGACGATGGTCACGTAGGTGGAAGAGCAATATACAGCTATCATTTGAAAGACGGAAAGCTTATGTTCAAAATAATGGATTTTGTTTCATTTTGATAATTGAAAAATAAAGATAAATATCAATCACAAGACTTGAAATCGCAAATAGAAGATTGTGCAATGACTGATTCTACCACAATGACTGTTTCTGAAGTAACCTCTATAATTGAAGAAGTTGCTCCATTAGCGTTGCAAGAAAACTACGACAATGCAGGATTACTTATTGGCGAAAAGTCAATGAAGGTAAGCGGTGTGCTGATTTCGATTGATGTAACCGAATCTGTGATCGATGAGGCTATTCAGAATAATTGCAACTTGATTATTTCTCATCACCCATTGATTTTCAGAGGGTTGAAGAGAATAACCGGAACTGATTATATCCAGCGTTGTGTTATTAAATCAATTAAAAATGATATAGCCATTTATGCTGCTCACACAAATATAGACAATGTAAAAAATGGTGTAAATGGAAAAATAGCAGATAAAATTGGTTTGATAAATCGTCAAATCCTCCAACCCAAATCGGATTTTTTACTTAAATTAGTCACTTTTGTTCCTCACGAACACGTTGAAAAGGTACAAAAGGCTCTTTTCAGTGCCGGAGCAGGACAAATCGGTGATTACGACAGTTGCAGTTTTAATTTGGATGGAACCGGAACTTTCCGTGCAGGAGATAATGCTAATCCCTTTGTTGGAAACAAGAATGAATTACATTTAGAACCGGAAACACGTATTGAAGTAATTTTACCCAAACACCTAAAGAACAAAGTCGTAGCTTCATTAATTCATAATCATCCATACGAGGAACCGGCTTTTGATATTTTTCCATTGATGAATACTTGGGATACAGTTGGTATAGGAATGGTAGGGGAGCTTGAGAAGGAGATGGATGAAATACAATTTTTGGATCACTTAAAAAAGGTTTTTTCATTAAAAACAGTTCGACATACTCCGCTTTCGGGTAGAAAAATTAAAAAAGTTTCACTCTGTGGTGGCTCCGGAAGTGAGTTTTTGCGTCTCGGTATTGCTCATAAAGCAGATGTTTATGTTTCAGGTGATTTTAAATACCACGAGTTTTTTGATGCAGAATGTCAAATATTGATAGCAGATATCGGTCATTACGAGAGTGAGCAATTCACAAAAGATGTTTTTTATGAGATAATTACAAAAAAAATTCCTAACTTTGCAGTCCGAATTTCGGATGTTAATACAAATCCAATTAATTATTATTAAGTATATGGCTACCGCAAGCAAACAAGAGAAGGAAATCACTGTTGAGGATAAGCTGAAAGCGATTTATGACCTTCAAAAAGTTAATTCTAAAATAGATGAAATTAAAACTTTGAGAGGTGATCTTCCACTTGAAGTTCAAGATATGGAAGACGAAATTGTCGGTTTGAATACACGTTTGGAAAACTATGAAAATGAGTTATCTGAACTGCAAACGATGATTACCGGCAAAAAGGTCGAAATCGAAGAGTCTAAAATGAAAATCGAACGTTATCAAGAGCAACAAAATAACGTACGAAATAATCGTGAATACGATAATCTTTCAAAAGAAATTGAATATCAGACGCTTGAAATCGAATTAAGCGAAAAGCGAATTCGTGAATATACGGCTACATTAGAAAATAAGAAAGAAGAAAAAGAACAGACTGCTAAGCAATTATCAGAACGCCAGCTTGATCTAAAAGAAAAGAAAGGGGAGTTGGACGAAATTGTTTCTGAGACAAAACAAGAAGAAGAAAAACTTCGTGAACGAGCTAAAAAGATCGAAACAATGATTGAGCCTCGTTTGGTTGCAGCATTCAAACGTATTCGTAAAAATGCTCGCAATGGATTGGCTGTTGTATCGGTTCAACGTGATGCATGCGGTGGTTGTTTCAACAAGATACCGCCACAACGTCAATTAGATATCCGCTCACGTAAAAAAGTAATTGTTTGCGAGTATTGCGGAAGAATTTTAGTTGACCTTGATCTTGCTAACGAAAATGAAGTAAAAACAAAGTAAATCTTTGTTTTATAAAATAGTGTGAAAAGTCCGGACAAAGAAATTTGTTCGGATTTTTGATTTTTAAATAGCTGAAAATATATTTTAGTCTATCTATATAGTTACGGTCTGCTGAAAAAGGTTTTCGCCATCAGGAAAACTGTCTTATTCTGGAATATTTCAAGTAGTCCATGTGCTTATTTCTAAATATTCGATTTATAGCACGTTGTTTTTATTATATCTATTTGAATTACAGCGACATAACGGTCATTTTGAGTGTTTGTGTTTTTTTCATTATAGATTAACGCGTCATTCTGCTTATGAATTATTCAGTACTATATGATTTTGTTAATTGAATAACGACATATTCTTTTCTTCACTTTCAATTGATAAGGATTCAGCAGATAACCAATCTTCTTCCCGGTTGTTCCATCTTTATTTTTCCTCATACGTTTTTACCATACAAGTGTTATTCTAAAATTTATGAAAATTTGTTCTTATGATAAGATGAACAAACAGTGAATTTTTACATTTCTACTTTGACTGACAAAATAACAGACAAACATATGTAAATTTACAAATATATTCATACGCGCATCTTACATAGATAATCGATTGTAGCGCACACAAATTACATAAGTAAAACATAATAACATGTGTTAAGCAGCGTACTACAAAGCAATTATTCGAGAAAATATAGCAATATAAATTGCATATATTCAGCGAATTAGTGGAATAATCTAATAATTTACTTTAGCTTAATGTTTACATTCATATATAATGTGGATTGTGGTTGATTACTGAGTGTTAAAAAGTCCTTAAAATGCTATTAATCAGTTTTATTAAGCATCAATAATTAAATGTATAATTCAATATAACTTATTAATTATATAATTCAATCTATAACTATCTTTATCACTATATTAAACTGTTTTATTGGTTGTATTTAGTCTATTGTGTTTAATGTAACATATGTAAACAGCATTTACCGTACTGTATATTTGTAAAGTTGTTTCGTATGTAAATTTATTTACATATCTTTGTTTTGACTTTATAATGTTTAATATTCACATTTCTACATCGAAATCATGGAAACAGAAAAAGATCGAATAGAAAAAATAATGGAAAGGGAGAATTTGAATGCAACTCAGTTTGCGGCTGAGATTGGAATAAAAAGCCCTACACTGTCACATATCTTGAACGGACGGAATAATCCGAGCCTTGATGTTTTGAAAAGAATCTTGGATCGTTACCGTACCATCAGCTCAGATTGGCTTATTTTGGGAGTTGGCCCAATGTATCGCGGAATAAAGCAAGCACAAATGCCTTCACTGTTCGATGAAGACGATGAAACATCAAGTAAATCAGATATATATGGAGATAAAACTGTTGAAAATTCGGGTTCTGAAAAAAACATGAAAGAGAAAAAAAATGTGCAGATTGACGATGAACAGCCTATTTCAATGGCAAAATCTCAAGTTCTTTCAAAAAAGGTAACAAAAATCATTGTATATTATGATGACAATACTTTTCAAGAGATGATACCTCTATCTTGAGTGATAGTATCGATGTTATTTCGATTTTTTTTAAGACAGTAAATTTAAATTCCGATTTATCCGAGCCGCTACGGACTTTATCCCGACAATTCGAGAAGCGGCAGCTTGCTTGTCAGCTTCTTAGAAAAATTAAAATTAGTCAATATCGCTTATAGTATCAGTGCAACGAAGCAAAAATCGAGTCGAGTTCATCTTTATGTTTTATACTTTTCTTTAAAATCAGAGATTAAATCATATTATAAATCATTTTTGTCCGATAAAAATTTTACTGTTTAATGTAACTTGCTGCTATTTAGACTAATAATTTGGTTTAGCTCCGTACGCCAGCTGACGGACTTGCGTTTAGATTGTGATTTAGTGCCACTACTATTAAGCAACGCTGTCACTAAAATAGCCATAGGGTGGCTTACTATTATATTTTATCGGACAATACTCATTATGAATTTTCCGACTTACTTTTTAAAGATTGGAGTGTTTTTAATTTGCTTTTATTTTTGTAATTTTGCATAAAATATAAGGCACATTCCAATGAAGAAATTCATTTTAGATCTTACTGTAGTTGAAAATCAGCGTCTGAACTATCAGTATGTACTTTTGAAACTAACACACAAAGACAAACTTCCACTTATTCTTCCAGGTCAATTTGCTCAAATACGAGTGGATGGTTCACCTGAAACTTTCTTGCGACGACCAATTTCCATTAACTTTGTTGATACGGAACGTAATGAACTATGGTTACTTATTCAGGTAGTAGGACCGGGCACCCGCCGTATGGCCGAAATGAAAATCGGTGAGACGCTGAATATGATAGTTCCGCTCGGAAATTCTTTTTCTGCACCGAATAGCTTAGATGCGCGTATTGCTTTGATAGGAGGCGGTGTAGGAGTTGCGCCTTTGCTTATGTTTGGAGAATGGCTGCACCGATTTGGATATACGTGTAATTTTATGATTGGAGCTCGCTCGAAGGTTGATTTACTGCAATTGGATGAATTGAGTAAGTATGGTGAGGTATATACCACTACAGAAGATGGAACTTATGGAGAAAAAGGTTTTATTACCCAGCATTCGCTCTTAAACACACCGGATTTCGATTGTATTTACACTTGCGGCCCAACACCCATGATGAAGGCTGTGGCTCGTTACGCTCAAGAAAACAACATATTTTGTGAAGCTTCCTTGGAAAACATGATGGCTTGTGGATTTGGGACTTGTTTGTGCTGTGTAACCGAAACTGACAAAGGAAATTTATGTGTTTGTACGGAAGGTCCTGTATTTAATGTTACAAATTTAAAATGGCAGATTTAACTACAAAATTAGGTACATTACAATTGAAAAATCCGGTGTTGACTGCATCGGGTACGTTCGGCTATGGTACAGAGCATTTGGACTTCATGGATTTGTCGCGAATAGGCGGCATTGTTGTAAAAGGAACTACCCTTCGCGAGCGTCAGGGCAATCCATATCCTCGCATGGCAGAAACTCCATCAGGCATGCTAAACGCTGTGGGACTGCAAAATAAGGGTACTCAGTACTTTGTCGATCACATTTATCCAAACATAAAAGATTACGATACAAGTATATTTGTAAATGTGTCCGGATCTACTGTAGATGAGTATGTGAAAATCTCTGAAATAATCAATGATTTGGACAAAATTCCGGGCATAGAGCTCAATATTTCTTGTCCCAATGTGAAAGAAGGCGGAATGTCTTTTGGTGTTAGTTGTCCGTTGGCTGCAGAGGTGGTTAAAGCTGTTCGTAAAGTCTATAAAAAAGAACTGATGGTGAAATTATCACCAAATGTTACTGACATCGTTGAAATTGCCAAAGCTATAGAAGACGAAGGCGCTGATAGTCTTTCAGTTATCAATACATTACTCGGAATGGCGGTAGATGCGAAATCTCGAAAACCAATCCTTTCCACCATTACCGGCGGACTTTCTGGACCGGCTATTAAACCCATTGCGCTGCGGATGGTCTGGCAAGTGGCAAATGCTGTAAAGATACCTGTAGTAGGCTTAGGAGGCATTATGAATGCAACAGATGCAATCGAGTTTTTGTTAGTGGGAGCCTCTGCTATTCAGGTAGGAACTGCTAATTTTATCGATCCTGCAATATCTGTAAAAATTGTTGATGGTATTGATAAGTATCTGGATGATAATGGATTTAAATCCGTGAGCGAGATTGTAGGAGGAATGATTATTTAATGCCCTCTACCCACCTAAACGGGGAAAGCTGTCAGGTTCATTTTTTTTCTTTCAGCTATTCCAAAGCTTGCCTATTGCAGGCATCATCTGAGTTTGCAACTCTTCAAGTAGTTGATAACTCATGAAGTGATTACTTAGAGAGTAGCTGTAAAAAATGAAGAAAGTTCTGTTAATCAGATGATTTCTTCAACCGGACAACTGATTTTTTGAAATTTATAACGAAGTTGGAAGAAAAGAACAAGCATATAAGAATTTGGAAATATTGCTAAAAAAACCAATTCTGAAACATTCCGATACATCGGAAGTGGCTCAATATTATATTTTTATGGGACAATAGTGATTCTGAAAGTGAATTAGAACTAAAATTTATTCTTGCAAAAATCATAATTTGTTTGACAAAAGTGATATTGAAAAAACTGAAACAATATAGAAAAATCGAAATACTAAAATTATAAATGCACAACTTTCACTTTTTGGTGTCGGTGTGATGTTATTATTTTGAAAAAATACATTTTTCTTCTGCTGATTATTTTTCTATCTTCCTGTTTATCAGAAAATAAAAAGAGAAATACTCAAAAATCTGAAGTTGAACCATCCGAATATTTAACGCTGATTTTTGCAGGAGATGTTATGCACCACCTACCTCAAATGTATGCGGCTCGCAACTCCAAAACAAACTCTCTCAATTATACTCCTTGTTTTCAATTCATTAAGCCATATATAGAATCTGCCGATTTTGCTATTTGCAATTTTGAAACCATTCTTGGAGGCAAACCTTATTCAGGATATCCTCAATTTTCAGCACCCGATGAACTTCTTTTCGCACTAAAAGATTGCGGCTTCGATATGTTGCAAATTGCTAATAATCATATACTTGATCGGGGAAGTAAAGGATTGGAACGTACTATTCAACTGATAAAAGAGCATGGATTGTACTCCATCGGAGCTTACATAAATGAAGATCATCGCAATGTTGAATATCCTCCTATTTTCAACCTGAAGGGTATTAAAATTGCTCTTTTGAACTACACATACGGTACAAACGGACTACCTACCGAATATCCTAACATCGTTAATAAAATTGATAGCATTCAGATTATCAAGGATATACATTACTCAAAACAACAAAATGCCGAATTTGTAATTGCTCTGATGCATTGGGGGTGGGAATATCAATTGGCGTCAGATATAGTTCAAAAGCAATGGGCTGATTTTTTAGTTGAAAATGGAGTCGATATGATTATTGGTTCACATCCACACGTAGTGCAAGAGTTTGAATTCAAAGAATTTGATGATAAATCCGTGCCTGTTTTCTATTCGTTAGGTAATTTTATTTCCAATCAAAGAGAAAAGTACAGAAATGGAGGGATATTGGCAAAAGTAGCTATCAATTTGACAAACAAAAGTAAATCAACTGTCTCATATATACCATTTTATGTTTATAAAGGTTCATTGAATAATCTTTATCAATTTTATATTATCCCATCACAAAATTTCATTGAAAATCCAACTGATTTTCCGATTCCAAAGAAAGACAGCTTGGAATTAGTTGAATTTCATGATATTACGAAGAAAAAATTACGGAATGTGGAGATTGATAAGTAAAATAATGGAAAACAACGACGTTGACAAAACACTGATTTACTTACTATTCCACTAAACTTTCCACCGCTTTATTTATGAGCCGATTTAAAGAAATACCTTTTCTTTTTGCTTCTCGCACTGCCTTGAGGTAAGTTTCGAGTTTTAGACGCACGTTTAGGCTTCCTAAATTTGGTTTCTGTGGTTTTATGCCATCTTCTTCGCAATCAATAATATAGTCATCAACAAACTGTTTGAAGTCTTCTTCTAATTCTTCCAATGTATTACCTTCATAAATATAGGCTCCTTTGATACCTAAGAGTTGCCCATACAACTTCTTGCTATCTAAATCAAACTCAATACTTCCATAATAGCCTTTGTATTCAAAAATATTTAACTTGCTGTTATTCATTGTTTTATTGCTTATTTTTCAATTAATTTACAATCTATTAAATTGGCTTTGATAATCTCTAACACGTAAGGCTATAGAATATTACTTGGATGAGGTTTAAGAAACAGCCATTTAAGACAAATCTTAAATCTAAGAGAATGATGAATGGCGTGTTCCATACGTCCATAATGTAAAAAATAAAATGATTATCCGTTTTTGTTCCTAATCTTAATAAAATGTTGTTTTTTAGATTGGGACTAACCGCTTCAAGTCGGTTTGTCCCGTTGTCTAACGACATAAATATGCAACAATTTAAAATTGCAACAATTAGGAATGATTTCGGATAATCATAAAAATAAACTTTAATCGTATGAATTTAATTGAATATTCAGGATATTTCTCATTAAAAAACGTACCCTTAAACTGCTTGTTTTCCCTGTTTTGACTTGTATAAACCCAAAATACTTTAAGAATTTAACAGCTTCATCGTAGGTGAAGTCTTTTGGCAAACTTAAATAACACTTCAATGATTTTTCATTTGTACTCATTTCAAAAGTATAATTTTTTTTGTTGAACTTGCCACTAATTTTGTTGCATTATAATAAATATTTTTTTATTAAAACTTAGAAAATCATTCCATATGCTCGAGATTTTCACTTCCTTTATTATTTTTTTTGCATTTTATGTAAGTTTTCTATCATTTTATTATCACCAATCGAAATAATTTCATACATTTGCTTATTCATATCTATTGAATGACGAACATACCTTAGAAAACACATCATTAACGGCATGTTCATAAATCTGTAAGTGTTTTATAATCAATATATAACAAAAAACTTGGATTTATGGCAAGAGTATTAATTTTAGGTGCCGGTATATCCGGACACACAGCAGCGCTCGCTGCCAAACGAAAATTGGGAAAACAGCACGAAGTCGTGGTTGTTAGCCCAAACTCCAACTACCAATGGGTTCCATCCAATATTTGGGTAGGTGTGGGTAGAATGACTACCAAACAAGTAATCTTTCCCTTAGCGCCTGTTTACAAAAAGCAGGGCATCATATTTAAGCAAGCCAAAGCTGTTTCGATACATCCCGAGGGCGATGCTTCAAATCCGAAGCAATTCGTTAAAATACAGTATGTTACTGACATAATGAAAGGGCAAGAGGAGAGCGTGGAGTACGACTACCTGATTAATGCCACCGGGCCAAAACTGAATTTCGAGGCAACGGAAGGTCTTGGACCGGATTTGAACAGTCATTCGGTCTGCACATATGACCATGCCGATAAAACGTGGGAAGAGTTGCAGAAATGTTTTGCTAAAATGGAAAAAGGTGAAACACAGCGGTTTGTAATCGGAACAGGCAACGGAATGGCGACCTGTCAAGGCGCGGCATTTGAGTATTCGCTCAATATCGCTTTTGAATTGGAGCGGAGAAAATTGTTACATTTAGCCGAAATCATATGGATATCAAATGAATACGAGCTAGGTGACTTCGGAATGGGTGGCGCTTACGTGAAACAGGGCGGATACGTTACACCGACTAAAATTTTTGCCGAAAGTATTTTCAAAGAGTACGGCGTGAATTGGATTGTGGGTTCTGCCGTGCAGAAAGTGGAGCCGGGATTGCTTCATTATGAGAATATCGAAGGCGAAAAATTGACGTTATCATTCGATTTTGCCATGCTGATACCCGCGTTTTCCGGCGTGGGACTGAAAGCCTACAACAAAGAGAATGAGGATATTACAGCGCAGATTTTTGCTTCGAACGGATTTATGAAAGTGGATGCCGACTATACGCCAAAGCCCTATGAGCAATGGCGCGCAAGCGATTGGCCCAGCATTTATCAAAATCCAACGTATGAAAATATGTATGCCTGCGGAATTGCATTCGCACCGCCGCATACCATCTCAAAACCAATGATTTCCAAAAACGGTACGCCGATTACAGCAACGGCTCCACGCACCGGAATGCCGTCGAGCGTAATGGGAAAAATAGTAGCTGAAAATATCGCCGAGCAAATCAAGACAGGCACCAAAGAACATAAACACCGTGCTTCGATGGCGGGAATGGGCGCCGCATGCGTGATTTCTGCCGGATACGGTTTCGCGAGAGGCAAAGCGGCAACGATGACCGTATTTCCCGTGGTGCAAGATTGGGAAAAATACCCGAAATGGGGCAGAAACCTGAAATATACCGTAGGAGAAATGGGACGCGCCGGACACTGGTTCAAATGGGCTATGCATTACATGTTTATGTACAAAGCCAAAGCTAAACCGCTGTGGTGGCTGATTCCGGAGTAAAAATTGGTTGATTAGTTAAATAGCTAATAATCAGAAAATTATCAGGTTTATTGATTCAATCTAAAATCTAAAATCGTAAATTCTTTATATCATGTCAGATTTAAATAAAACCATACCGTATAGTACCATTTCGTACGCTACTGAACCGACAAGATGGACACAATTTTTGCGCAACAGCTTCATTTATCAGTCTTACCGCTTTGTGGTCCTCGCGCTGAAAGTGATGCGGATAATTGTGAGAGGGCATTCATAAATAAGTAATTTGACTTTCGCAAGTTGTTGCAGCCTGCTGTAAAGCTGCTTTTTCAAAAAGATATGCTGATTATCAGAGGAATTAAGCAAGTTGGGGCTTTGCCCCAAACCCCACTTCATTTTTTGTTCCCGATAAAGAATCGGGATGTTCCACTTAACACAAAAAACGAAGCAAAAAAAGTC
>JAAYIT010000205.1 GCA_012523295.1 Porphyromonadaceae bacterium
AACCATTCTTTTCAATCTCTTCTACTACTTGAAGCTTAAAGCAATCACTGTACCGTGTTGTCGTTTTCTGTTTTTTTGTCATTGTTTTTCCTGTTTTAGGTGTAAACCTATTTCAGGACATGACAGAGAATAAAATGTTCGTTAACACATTAATCCCCTTTTTCAGGTAGAGAAAGGGGATAATGACGTTTACCTTTATTCAATCAATCGTAACTCTAAAATCTACAATCGTAAATAAATTTACTTAGCAGTCCACTTGCAACGAACGGGAGAGATGATCAACTCTTCTTTTTTCAACTGGTTCATGGCTTTGTCCACTTCTTTGCGATCTAATCCGGTCATTTCAGCTACTTTTCCTGCATTTATCGGTTCGCCTGCATTTTTGAATGCTTCTAATACTTTGTCTTTCGTTTCCATGTTGTTATTCTTTTTGGTGTTTAGAAAATATTTTCAAAATTTCTCGCGGATTTTTTCGGCTATTTCAGCCATTTCATTGGGGCTGAGTTTTAGTTTGGGATTGGCAATATTCATCTCGCTCTCTTTATTTATGGGAATGAGATGAACGTGTGTATGCGGCACTTCCATGCCCATCACGGCAATAGCTATTCTCTTGCAGGGAATCGCTTTTTCGATGGCAAGAGCCACTTGTTTCGAAAACTGCATTAAACCGATATAGATTTCATCATCTAACCGGAAAATATAATCCTCCTCTGTCTTTCTGGGAATGACAAGTGTGTGCCCTTTTGTCATGGGACTTATATCTAAGAATGCATAAAAGTCTTCATTTTCAGCTACCTTGTAGCTTGGGATTTCGCCATTGGCTATTTTTGTGAAGATGGTCATGATTGTTGATTTTCGCGGTTATTGTTTAGGCAAAAATACACATTTTTTCTGAATTTCATACCGGGCTCCGGATTTTGTGTTTCGAGTTTCGAGATTGTGAAGCGCGTATCCCAATATTTTTAATTCGCTAATAATTTGTTGACACGACACTACATACGCTACCCATTGAGTGTTTCAAAAATTCAGTAGCGTATGTTGAAAACCAGAAGTTTGTAACGGAGTCTGAAGAGTAGAAAGAGTAGGATATCGGATAATTGATATTTACAAACGATAAATAACGTAACAGTTCAGCCCTGTCCTTGTGTGGACTTGGAAAACCCGATATGGCTTGACCTACTGCTTATTTGTATTCTTTCAGGTTGTCTATCCAAATATCCCCATCTTCCAACGGATTGCCTTTGTCGTCCACTTTGGATTTTAGCTTGCCGGTGTAATTTCCTCTTACGATGTGAGTTATTTTCGTGCCTTCAACACCATCTAAGAATTTTAGCGTAAAGCTTATCTCATAGTCATAGCTATCTTTCTTCAGACGCTTAATATAGAGGGTGCTCCCTTTGCCAAGTGGACGAAACTCGTCGATTTCTCCCTTACCAACAAGATCTAATTTCGGATTCTCCAGGTAATATTTTACGTACCAATACCATCCTTCGGGATTATCTTCTTTTTTGGTCAAGTCTACGATTTTACCATCGTGCTTGTTGCCGGAGAGGTTAAAATGTATAAAAACAGATTGTTCCCAACTGGGGCCATCAATCGGCTGCTGTGGCATCAGTATTATATCGTAGTTATTATCACCTGATAATTGGATTGTTCGTTCCAATTGCCGCGAATTCGATAGGTTTGGGGACATCATTATCTACCTTGATGAAGTTTTTTGGCGTTGGCTCAGCGGGTTCGTTTTTCTTACATGCCGTAAAGTTTACTGCAGTTACTGCCATTAGTATCAGGGCAGTTTTGAATAGTTTTGCTTTTTTCATACGATTAGAATTTATTTTTTAACACTAAGGTCGTATGGAACACGCCATTAATCATATCCTTAGGTTTAAGACTTATCTTAAATGGCTGTTTCCTACGCAGATTTTTTGTATTTTTTTATTAAGGACGTATTGAATACGCCATTCAACTTTATACCGATTGGATGAAATTTTACTTTCCCATTGAGTACCCGTGAATTGAATCATGGCTGATCGGTGGTGTAATAAGAAATGAAAGAATAAAAGATAAGATAAGGACAAGCCTTATTATCTACACAAACAATAAAACAACCTGAAAACATCCTCTCACTTAATCAACCATCAATTTTGTTTGATAACTTCCGTTACCGGAAACCAGTTTAAGTAAATACACTCCTGTGGTCAAATCTTGTACGCTGAAAGTATGGTTTGAGCCATTGAAACTGAAGGTTTTCGCCAATTTCCCTTGTAGATCGTAGAGTGCAGCCGTGTAGTTGTCTGCCCGGTTTACACGAAGTGAGATTTCACCCTCCGCGGGATTGGAAACGACGATAAGCCCTTGTTTGTCAGCTTGGGTATTATCTATGTCGGTAGTAGTAGCCCACTCGTAATCGGCTAAAATACTATAATAGTTGATTTCTAATGGTGAGCCGACAGACACTTCTGTCCATGTGAAACCAGCCTGTGTTTTCGTCGGATTGATATCCAACGAAGTATTAATGGCTTTTGAACCGGGTATGTGGTAGTATCCTATCTGAATGTATTTCTCCCAATCGGATAAGTTGCTCCAGTTTGTAACGGTATATTCAAGTCTGTTGGGCTTATTATTGTAATAGGTGAATAAGAAGTTATGTGCTTTCTTATCATAAGCTAAACTGAGCTCGGAAATGCCGGGAATGGAAATTTCGCCGATATTATCTTTGTCATAAGGATTATCTAAATCAAACTCCGCTTTCGGATACCACAGGTAAGTAACTATCGGTTTATCCGGTTCGGTAGCGGTAATGGCAAATGCGTGCGTATTTTTTGTGTCAAGCGCGTTATCACAGATCATTTGTACTTTCGGATTAGTCAGATTTTTACCTATCCCCAACGTTGCTATTGGTTTGTCAAGAGGCACGGTTGCCGAAGGAAAATGATAGCGATCCATTAAGAGAATAACTTCTTTGGTGAAACCCTTTTCTTTTAGCGCCGCTATGGCTACCCTGCCTTCCGGAATAAACATGGAAGTCCCGAGCGAGATGTCAACATCTGTGATTTTTTCATCTTTGGAACCATCATATACGAATTTATGCTCGATTGAGCCATCACCATTTAGGGTGTAAAAATAGCCTACATAGTTATGCTTAACGAACGGAAGCATTGACGAATTTGTATATTGGCATGTGTATGCAGCGGCTACGGTGTAGGGCTCACTGTCCTTGCCGGGTGAGCGGTAGTCGGTAGCAACAGCAACCGAGTAAACATCAATGTCTTTACCTTCGGTAATTTCCTGGACTTTTTGAGTTATACGATCACCCTTTGAATCGAAAGAGGCAAGCCTTACGCTGATAGTTCCGGTTGGAGTTTTACGTTTCGCAGTAATAATCCAAATGCGTATGTCGTTAGCGTCTTTACCTGTTATCACTAAGTCGGCATCCACTAATTTTTCGGTGACATGTACATAGTCCCACTGTATTAAAAGATCGTATTTCTTTCCTTCATCATAGGAAACCAATATCTTGAGGAAACCGTTATTTCCTTCCGAGGTAGCATACTGATTTGAAGTGTATGTCATTAAATATATCCAGCCGTTTTCAGCTACCGATATTTTTGAATTCACACCGGATTTCCAGCCAAAACTTTCGATTAGCACATCTTTGCCACCGATTTCAGGTAATAATGATTGCGCTCCGGTGAATAATGTTGACGCCAGTGCGAATACTGTAATGAATAATGCGAATCAGGGGTTAAAAAATTAAAAATTAACAAATTTAAACAATATTGTTTATAAGTTTCCGTTAAGGAACATAAACCGATTAATTCACTACAATTATTCAAATTTATGTTCCCAACGGAT
>JAAYIT010000206.1 GCA_012523295.1 Porphyromonadaceae bacterium
ATCCGTTGGGAACATAAATTTGAATAATTGTAGTGAATTAATCGGTTTATGTTCCTTAACGGAAACTTATAAACAATATTGTTTAAATTTGTTAATTTTTAATTTTTTAACCCCTGATTCGCATTATATATTTTACAGCAATTTCACCACCCTCAAATTTCTTATCGGTCGGAAGTTTTCCAGCCGGGGCAAATTCTCCCCATGTAGGAGCAGCATCCGGGTTGTTGCATTTATAAGTAGTAATAAAACTTTTCCAAAATCTTGAATCATTCACTCTATCATACACATCAAGGGCATAATTCGTGGTTCTCATCCTCGAAAACTCTCTGTCACCTGAAATATCACGACTCAATCCGGGAATATTTTGATAAACTGAAGGATAATATAAATGAACCTGGTTACCATATCGTCCACGCGAAGTAGCGTCATCTGAAAACTGAGCAGCTAAAACAATTTCCGAAGAACTTTCATTCGCATCATTCGGCGTAGTATAGTTCCAAAGTGTAACAAAATCACTAGCAAGAGGATGTCTTTCTATCACCTCTTTTCCATATTTTATTACATTGTTTAAATCTTCTGTTTTATAAGTTGCATTCCAACTATCATTAAGCTCGCTTGCTCTGAACAGGCTAGCTTTTGCAAGGAAGTGTGCTGCTGCCCATTTAGTTACTCTTCCTGTTTGTGCAGGAGTTTCCGGGAGCAGATTATACGCCTCAATGAAATCTTTAATAACCTGCTCATAAGTTTCCTCTGTCGTATTTCTCTCAAAATCTGTATTTGCACCAACAACAGGCTCAAGAATTAAAGGCACACCTCCAAACTGCTGTACTAACCTAAAATAGTTATGCGCTCTGAAGAAATAGCCTTCACCCAAACGGGTGTTATACGATGGGCTGGTTTGATTATAGAATTTTTGCACGTTTTTAATAAGGATATTGGCAGACGAAATCCCGGAATACATATTGTCCCAAAGGTTAGCCATACCATTACCCCTGGCAGGATCAAATGCAGAAGTATAGCTGTTATATGGTTCTTGAATACCGTCATTCCCTACAGCCATTTCATCAGTTCCATATTGCCAAATGGTATATGCCCACTCATAGTTAAAATGAAATTCTAAGTTCTGATAAATTCCGATAGACAATTTATCAAGTCCCTCTTGCGTTTCAAACATTTGCGTACTTTCTGTTGTAATCAATTCTTCATCAAGAAAGTTCCGGCAGGAAATAAATCCAATTACTGTAACTATTAACAGTATGATAATATGCTTATTTTGTATCTTTTTCATGTTGATATATTTATATTTGATTTATGAGATTAGAAACCTACATTAATTCCCAGCACAAGACTGCGATTAAAAGTAGAACCACCGACATCAGGATCTAAATAGTCGATTTTTGAATAAATTAAACCAGGATTCATACATTGCATATAAAGCTTTAGATTTTGAAATCCAATTTTATTTAGCTGATTCGAATTAAATGTATAACCTAAAGAGATATTTCTCATTTTTATAAATGACCCATCTTGAAAGTTCATGGCCTCTTTATAAGTATCACCATTCTCTCCACCTACACCAGGTGCGTAGTAGTAAGCATCTTCATTTGTGCCCTCTATCCAATAGTCTAATTTTCTTGAAGCAAATCTTCCTGAAAGAGTTTCAGAACCTGTTTCCATAGTAAATCCAAAACGTCCGTAGATAAACACAGACAAATCCCAATTTTTATAATTAAATGTGTTTAGAAGTCCAGCGTTCCAATCCGGGCGAAGTTTTCCCAGAATCATACGGTCGAAGTTAGCATCAATAACTCCATCTGGTATGCCGTCAGGACCACTAAGGTCTTTAATTTTTATCATCCCAGGCTCTCTTCCAAATTTTGCAGCTTCTTCTTTTTCGCTGGTTTTCCAGATTCCGTCATACACATATCCGTAAAGAGAACCTATAGACTCCCCAACAAACCATCCATTACTTATGTCTTCTGTTTTTCCATCAGCTAATTCTACAATTTTACTTCTGTCTGCGGAGAATGTAAATGTAGTATTCCACTTGAAATCACGCGTGTCAATATTTAAGGTATTCAGCGTAATATCAATACCTTGGTTTTCTGTTTTGCCAATATTTGCCCAAGTTCTAAGGTAGCCGGTTAAAGCCGGAAGGCTTTTGGTCATAAGAAGATCTTTAGTAAACGATTTATACATGTCAATATTACCAAAGATTCTTCCACGTAAGAACGAAAAATCTACCCCTAAGTTGTACTGAGTTGTTTTTTCCCAGCCCAGTGAACTATTAGCCATAACTACAGGTATAGCGGCAGATGGGTCTGATGCCACAACTCCACTTAGAGTAGCCTCTCCAAAATGGTAGTAGTTTGGCGACACAGAACCTTTTGTAGCATAAGCTGAGATTGCCGAGTTTCCGGTTGTCCCTACTCCAAATCTTAGTTTCAGCTGATCAAGCCAAGAATGATTATTCATGAAATCTTCCTGATCCAACCTCCAGCCAAGAGCAAGTGATGGGAAAAAATCCCATTTGTGTCCGGGTGCAAGCTGAGAAGCTCCATCCCATCTTCCTGAGGCTGTCAGCAGATATTTATCTGCAAAACCGTAGTTCATTCTAATCATGTAGGACTGAAGTTGAGTCTGAGTTAGAAAAGTGCCATAGCTTCTAATATCACTCTTTGAACCTAAATTAAACCACAGCTCTTGAGCTGAATTCACAAAGCTTCTCATGTTCGAACCTTCTGTGTGATAAGCTGAAGCACTCTGAAGCAATGTCAGCCCAAGTGAATGCTCGTTGATTACTTTATCGTAGTAAATCAAATTGTCAAACGTCCATGAACGTCTAATATCAATATCGTATTGTGCGATATTATTTCCATCACCGTTTATAGAGTTCGCAGGATCAGCTACTCCAACTCTTCCAATTCTGAAATCAGGACCAAATTGAATTCTGTACCTTAAACCTTCCAAGCCATTTATCAAACTGCCAATATTGAAATCGGAATAGAGACTTCCAAATATGCGCAAATTCTGACGCTGGTTTCTGCACAAATCAGCTTCCAGAATTGGGTTGATTATATTCACATCTCCACCGGGATTTCTGATATACTCTCCATCATCTGTATAAGGTACAGTCCAGGGGAGCATACCTTGAAGCGCAAAGTATAAGTTACTGGCTCCTGTAGCACTTTTTCTAAAATTATATCCATATATTCCTGATCTCCCCAAGAAGCATTAATGCTGGTACCTAATTTAATCCACTGCAATGGTGTAATATCAACACTGGTTTTAGCAGTATATCTTTGATATTGCTGTCCTGGCTGCGTTCCGTCTTGTTTTAAGTAACCAAAAGACAGATAGTTCTGCATTTTATCGGTACCGCCACTCGCACTTACTGTATGTTCATGAGTCAATGCGGTTTGAAGACCATGAGAAGTCCAATCATAAGTAGGAACAAGTGCACCATTCCAAGAACCACTGGCCCATCCTTTTTCAAATTGAGCCCATGCATATGGATCAGTTCCAAAAACTGCGAGGTCATTCTCTTTTGATATAGTAGATGAACCATTATAGGTTCCGGCTTTGATTCTTGCAGCTCTGCTGTAGTCAATCCATTCACCGGAATTCATCATTTCCACCCTATCATACATTCTTTGAAATGACACCGAACCATCATAGGTTAAATTAAGCGAACCACTTTTTCCTCTTTTAGTAGTTACAAGAATTACTCCGTTTGCACCTCTCGAACCATATATTGCTGTCGCTGATGCATCTTTAAGAATATCAATGCTTTCAATGTCATTCGCATTCAAATTTTCTATACCTGTTCCAAGCAATGGAATTCCATCTACTACATACAGCGGGCTGTTTGTTGCATTTAAAGACCTTTCTCCACGAATTCTGATTGAACCAATCTCACCCGGACGCTCATTGGATGTAATGTCAACGCCTGCAGTTTTACCTTGCATTGCCTGAAGAGCATTTTGAACAGGCATTGCCTTTAGTTCTTTCTGTCCAACGCTGACCATTGCCCCCGTTACGTCACTTTTCTTCTGCATCCCGTAACCTACAACTACAAGGTCATCTAATGTTTCTATATCTTCGGTTAATACAGCGTTGACAACACTATTAGTTACATTCTGACTCACAGGCTTATAGCCTACATAATTAAATGTAAGAATAGCTCCATTAGCAACACTGATTGAATAACCACCGTCTACATTAGTAATTGTACCATTAGTCGTTCCTTGTTCTCTGACAGTCACACCAATAAGTGGTTCACCAGAGGTGTCGGTTACAATGCCGGTAATAGTCCTTTTGGTTTGTTGGTTTTGAGTTTTGTTTTCTGCGGACACAGAAAAACTAATTGCTGAAGTTAAGAAAAAGCAAATCAGCAACACGAAAAGAGCAATGCTCTTTCTTAGATGAAAACTCTCATCTAAAAAGCATAAAATTTTGTTTTTCATTGTACTGTTAATAAATATTGGTTAATTTGTATGGGAAATATTTAGCTTGTAAATTGCATCAATCTTTGAACGAATCAAAAAATCTATACTACTATATTCTAATTACCATAATGAAGCCGTCTTGACTTATTAATATTCTGTTATATTCGTTGTTTTAGGCTTCAGAGAAGCCTGATATTTGTAACAAAAAGAGTGTTTTTTAAGTATGCCCCCGATTGGGGTCGAATATTTGATGCTGAAATTAGCCACAAATATTAAATTCAACCGGAATTTTCCTTAAAAATCAAAAGTCAAGATAACTTCAATAATAAGGAGTGAATATTAAACTCAATAAAGTAATGCGACAAAATTACTTATTACAAATCAGCTGCAATTGCGAAAAACGATATTGTAGCTTTGATTTTTGACATTTATTAATAAATCATTATTCTATGCATATCGACAGCCCAATAATAAATTTACACCTATACAAAACCCTATTTAAATGGTATAAAAAGTCCATTTATGACATTTATATCAAAAAACTTAGTTATTAAATCATTTTTATTACAAGCGTATTGAACACAATCAAGTATTTTTGTAGTACTTATTATTTTTACCAAAATTCTATTATCATGAAATCTGAAAATGCAGGCACATTCCTTGCCATTGATCTTGGTGCATCAAGCGGGCGGGCTATTTTAGGAAACTTTGAAAATAATCGTTTAGAGTTAAAAGAAATTAGTAGATTTCCTAATCCGATTATTGAAGTTAATGGCAGAGCCTATTGGGATTTGCTTCATTTATATTCAGAAATTATCAAGTCATTGCAAAAGGTAAAATCGGACAAAGTCAATATTCTTTCTGTGGGGATTGATACGTGGGGAGTAGATTTTGTTTGCTTCGGGAAAGATGGCGAGCCGCTCAGAAACCCTTACAGCTACCGTGATACGCATACTTTTGGCGCACCTGAACGTTTTTTCAAAAACAGAATGCCAAAGGAAGAGGTTTACAAAAAAACCGGAATTCAAATTATGAATTTCAACACACTCTTCCAATTAGCAACTCAAATTGAGGATAACACCTCTACTTATCCTGTCATTGACAAAATACTGTTTATGCCTGATGCACTCTCCTATCTGCTTACAGGCAAGATGGTAACTGAATATACCATAGCTTCCACTTCACAGATGATTAATCCACACACGCGAAAATTCGATGATTCGCTTCTTCAGTCAGTTGGATTAAATCAAGATAATTTTGCACCCATTGTTTTTTCGGGAACAGAAATCGGAAAACTATCAAATACGGTAGAAGAATTGACCGGTTTGAGCAATATTTCAGTTGTTGCCGTGGCAGGTCACGATACCGGCTCAGCGGTTTTGGCAACACCGGCTTCTGATAAAAACTTCGCGTATCTAAGCTCCGGAACCTGGTCCTTGATGGGAATTGAATCAGACGAACCGGTAATTACCGATGAAACTTACGATCTCAATTTCACAAATGAAGGTGGCGCTGATGGCACGGTCAGGTTATTGAAAAATATCTGCGGCATGTGGCTCATTGAACAATGCAAAAAAGAGTGGGATAAAGATGGAGCTTTATCTTATGACGAAATTGTAAACGCCGCACAAGAGGCGGAACCTTTCAAGTGCTTTATCAATCCGGATTCTCCTGTCTTTGCAAGTCCCCTTTCGATGATCGATTCGATAAAAGACTATTGCAGGCAAACCGGACAATTTGTTCCCGAAACAATCGGAGAAGTAGCGCGATGCATTTACGAAAGCTTAGCATTCAGATACAGACAGGTGCTTGAAAATCTTCAGAAATTAGCCGATTTTCCTATTGAGGTTTTACATATTATCGGAGGTGGAGCTCAGAACAAAATGCTGAATCAGTTTACCTCTAATTCCATTGGTAAAACCGTAAAAGCAGGCCCATCGGAAGCCACGGCAATTGGCAACTTAATGCTTCAAGCCAAAGCCGCAGGATTTGTAAAGGACAAAGATGAAATTCGTCAGATAATCCGAAATTCAGTAGAATTAGAAATATTCCAGCCGAAAGATGCCGGACTTTGGGAAGAAAACTACAAAAAATATTTAGCTGTTTTCAGAAATATATAAAAATAAAAACATAATAAAATACAGTAATTAGCCATGAGCACAGAACAAATTAAAAAAGCATACGAAGATGCAAAATCACAATATGCTGCGTTAGGAATCGATGTAGAAAATGCGATTAATCAATTAAACAACTTATCCATATCCATCCACTGCTGGCAGTCGGATGATGTGAGCGGATTTGAAAATCCCGATGGCGAACTTTCGGGCGGAATCCAGACTACAGGAAATTATCCCGGAAAAGCACGTACAATTGATGAGTTGAAACAAGACATCGAACAAGTAATCAAATTAGTTCCCGGAAAACACAGATTGAGTTTACACGCCATTTATGGTGATTTTGGAGGTAAGTTTGTTGACAGAGATCAAATCGAACCAAAACATTTTCAATCCTGGATAGACTGGGCGAAGAAAGTAGGTATCAAACTCGATTTTAACTCTACGTTCTTCTCGCATCCAAAATCAGGAAATTACACCCTTTCAAGTTTTGATCCGGAAATCAGAGAATTCTGGAAAAACCACCTTCGCGCATGCCGACGCATTGCAGAGGAAATGGGGCGTCAACAAGGCTCTCCATGCGTTCACAACATTTGGATTCACGATGGAGAAAAAGATAAGACAGTATCTCGCTACGAACACAGAAAACTGCTTCAAGAGTCATTAGACGAAGTGTTGGCAGAGAAAATAGATTCAAAATACTTGGTTGATTGTGTAGAATGCAAGTTATTTGGTATCGGAAGTGAAAGCTATGTAGTTGGTTCTCATGAATTCTACTTAGGATATGCTGTTAAAAACAATATGGCTTTGACACTTGATGCAGGACACTTTCACCCGACAGAAGGAATTGCCGACAAAATCTCATCCGTTCTTCTTTTCGTACCGGAAATTACACTTCACGTGAGCCGTCCGGAGCGTTGGGATAGTGATCACGTGGTGATTTTGGACGATGCGCTGCTTGGTCTCACACAAGAATTGGTTCGCTCCGGTCAGATGGATCGCATCAATGTGGGATTAGACTTTTTCGATGCATCGATCAACAGAATCGGCGCCTACGTGGTGGGTATCCGCTCTACTCAAAAAGCAATGCTTCAAGCCCTGTTGGAACCGACCGCGAAACTGAGAGAATTCGAGACGCAAGACAAAAACTTCCAGCGAATGGCTTATCTTGAAGAGCTGAAAGCAATGCCTTGGAACGCGATTTACAACTATTATTGCGAAAAACAAGGAGTTCCTGCCGGTACCGGATATGTAGAAAAAATTGAAGCTTACGAAAAAGACGTTACCTCCAAAAGATAACAACAGATGAACACATTATTAGGTCTGATTATTATTGCAATAGGAAGTATGGGCCAATCAAGCTCATACGTTCCTATTAATAAAATAAAAGAGTGGTCATGGGAGAATTTCTGGCTTACGCAAGGAGTTTTCGCATGGTTGGTATTTCCGCTTTTAGGCGCTTTGTTGGCAAATTCGCTTCCTGAAATTTTCTCTATTTACGGAGCTAACGGAAGCGCTACATTTTGGACAATTTTCTACGGTGTGCTTTGGGGAATAGGCGGCTTGACATTCGGGCTGAGCATGCGGTTTTTGGGTATCGCGCTCGGACAATCTGTGGCATTGGGAACCTGTGCCGCATTCGGAACAATAATTCCTGCCATGATTTCCGGGACAGAACTTTTCTCACCAAAAGGACTTGTGCTTTTATTAGCAGTAGTCGTTACGTTAGTGGGAATCGCGGTTGTAGGTTATGCGGGAAGTCTCCGCTCCAAAAACATGACCGAGGAAGAACGAAAAAAAGCAATCAAAGATTTTGCTCTGAAAAAAGGGTTGTTAATCGCCCTGCTATCGGGGGTTATGAGTGCTTGTTTCAGTCTTGGGCTTACAGCCGGTACTCCTATCAAAGAAGCAGCTGTGGCAAACGGAGCCAGCGAATTATTTGCGCTTAATCCGGTCATTTTATTAGTTACGTTCGGTGGTTTTTTAACCAATCTGGTATATTGTTTGTATATGAATAATAAGAACAAGACCGGAAAAGAAATCTTCACCTCATCGAAATCGGTGCTAATTAACAATCTGTTATTCTGCACATTAGCCGGATTACTTTGGTATTCACAATTCTTTGGTCTTGGTATGGGACAAAGTTTTTTCGAACCTAATAGTGTAATGATGGCATTCTCCTGGAGTATTCTTATGTCATTGAATGTGGTCTTCAGTAATGTGTGGGGCATAATTCTGAAAGAATGGAAAGGCGCCGGAAATAAAGCGATACAATATTTGGCCGTAGGAATGGCAATTCTTATTTTTTCATTAATAATTCCTAACTTATTCTGATTTTTTATCTATCTTTGTTCCAACATCTTAAATTTAATGAACTTCTAAAAAATCAACTTTTTCGTTAAGCACCGATCACTAATATGCTCATTTACAATAGTAAACTCCGCTTTTAGTTCAATCGCGAGCCTTGAATGCGATTTTTTAGAAATTCTCATTTATACGAAAGAAAAAATGCGATTTAATGATTTTGGAATAGATTTTAAGTATCTATTAGTCAATGATAGAGACAAGAAATTTGGGTTGACAGTCAACACGGTTGGCTTTCAACCCATTGCACCTAATACCGTCTATCCTTCTTCCGAACATCCCAAAAACTACTATTTCAATCCCAACAAAGGTCGAATTTTATCCGAATTCCAATTTGTCTATATTAGCAAAGGGAAAGGAGTATTCAACTCACAAACGACCAAAAAACAGACCATTCACAAGGGACAAATGCTGATTCTATTCCCCGGATACTGGCATTCATATCATCCTGATATTGAGTCCGGCTGGAATGAATACTATATCGGATTTGAAGGTCCAATTATCAATCACTTGCTGAAACACGGATTCATATCTCCTGCCAATCCGGTTGTGGATGTGGGAGCGAGTGAAGAGTTGGTAAGCCTATTTTCTTCAGCCATAAAAATTGCTAAGGAAGAAAAGAAATTTTCACAACAACATCTTGCAGGCATAGTTATGCATATTTTAGGGATGGTTATGTCTCTGTCTGAAAATAAGAATTTCGAAGCCAACGAATATGCCGAAGTGATTGAGAGAGCAAAGATTATCATGCTGGAAAATGTAACAAACAACATTGATATTCAGCAACTTGCCAAAAACTTAGGTACGAGTTACTCGTGGTTTCGTAAAGCTTTCAAAGAATATACAGACTACTCACCTGCTCAATATTTTCAGGAGCTGAAAATCAGAAAAGCGAAAGAACTTCTCGCCGAAACAAATATACCAATCAAAGAAATCGCTTACAATCTTAACTTCAGCTCGGATGGTTATTTTCTATCTTTTTTCAAAAAACGGGTAGGATGCACGCCGTTAGAGTATAGAACCAGATAAATCCGGGTGGATAGCGGCAGAGCGCTTTCATGAGATCAGACTTCTTGCCTTATTCCTTTATGAACTCTCATCATATTGACATCAAGTCCGGAAAAATCAAAAAAAACGAGAGCAATTCTAAAGAAAGACTCTCGTTTTTGTGTTTGTTCTGCTGTAAAAAGCAAACTTACTTAGGGTTATTCCCCAAACCGCAAAAACAAAGCCAACTAAATCATTGTGAGATAGTTGGCTTTTTTGTATCTTTGTATATTACCTCGTTTTTGTAGTTTGTAGCTCAAAACGGGGGTAACCAAGAA
>JAAYIT010000207.1 GCA_012523295.1 Porphyromonadaceae bacterium
ATCCGTTGGGAACATAAATTTGAATAATTGTAGTGAATTAATCGGTTTATGTTCCTTAACGGAAACTTATAAACAATATTGTTTAAATTTGTTAATTTTTAATTTTTTAACCCCTGATTCGCATAAGTTATTTATACTAAGAACGAAACTTTTACAAGTTCACGTAGTCTTCATTAAGAAATGGGTAAAATATCATCTGATTATAAAATATAGACAACAAAAATCTCAAATTCTAATAAATAAAAAACAAATAACATGAAAAAAATTACTTTAAGTATCTTTTTACTGCTCACAGCTATAGCAGTAAGCGCGCAACTTCAGCTTAACACAGCTCCTTTCGCGAATCTGGACCACCTCGGAACCGCGGGTGTAAAAATTGACACACTCAGAACTATATCGGGGGCTATCACGGCAGCTGACACATTGGATATCGATATCCACTGGCACTGGTCACCCATAGCTACAACCGGCACCGGAAACGGTAGAGTAAGAAACACCGGTTCACCCACAGTGGTTCCACCTACATTATTTGCATTTGAAGGAACAGCCAATAACGAGACAGATGAATTGGTAGATGTTTGGGCTCCGGCAGGAAATTATCTGATGCCTCCTCAAACAGTGGCAACACGTGATGGATTTGCAGTAAGATTCAAATACAAAGATGGAAGAGTTCAGGATTCATTGAAAAATCTTGCAGGATATTCAAGAAGCCAGTCCGGGTATTTCAGCCTTGGAAACGGGATGAATGCCGGTGGTGACCCTGTATGGTTCAAAAGCGTTGCTGACTTGAAAGCTTATGTATCGTCAGGTCTTTTTATTCTATCTGATCTCACTTATAATAAAGTTACAGAGCATGATAACTACGGACAAGTCCATGACAAAGTTCTGTTGGATTTTCCAAACGGACTGAATGCTGCCGACTCTGCTTTGGTAGTTGTATTGCCAAAAAGCGAAGAAGGGGATGAAGCGTTGGCTATTTATCCCGGGATATTAAAAGAAATTGACTTGCGTTTTGCTTTCCGGTCAGACAGACAGCAATGGACACGCGATATTGAATTCGATATCAGTACAATCGATCCGGGGAATACCGGCAAAAAAGCAACGTATGATATCATTGTAAGCTTGACCAGCAATAACGTGGATGGAAATAACCCGGGAAGAGACAATACAGACAGTATATCGTTGGGTACTACCGGTGAAATTAAAGGTGGATATGATGGTGAAGGAAGACGCTGGCACGGAGGAACTTACGTAACCGGTGATCCTGTGAAAACCGTAAATGTAAATTCGATAATGGGCATGAAACCGGAAGAATTGTTTAACAAAACCGTTGTTATCGCTCTTCAAACAAAAGGAACCGAAGGTGACACAGATAACGTAAGTGGAGTTTATGATCCTGTAATTGCTCTTGACAACATTAAATTCGGCGGATGGAACAGACAGTTAGATGCTGAATTGTGGGCAGTAGCCGCAGCTGAAGGCAAAACCCTGCTTCCTGTCAGAGAAGGTTCAAGTGTTCCGATAATTAGTGATGGACTCAAAAAAATCGTAAAAACCGAGTATTTTGACATTACCGGAAAACAAGTGAACGAAAATTCGATAGGGTTCATTATTCAAAGACATCAATTTGAAGATGGTACTTTCAAGAGTGAAAAACTTTTCATCAAACGATAAGTTTTATAGAAAATATTGATTTCATACAATCGTTTTTTTCAAAATAAGTTGTTTTTAAGTTTCAGAAACCTCTCGTACTTTATGCGGGAGGTTTTTGATTATTATCAGATTTTAAGATTACAGAAAATCGTTTTTTAAGTCTTTATTAAAGTTTTCCCTGATTGAGGACCTGACTTGACTTTGAAACATAGAAAAAAAACAATCACTTCTATAAATAAATGTATATCAGCAGCATATATCGCGTATAAATATTTTGTCGGTTAATATAGAATAAAACAACAAATGAAACTCATGAAATCTTCCACAAAGAATTCAATTAAAACTCTGCTTACAGTTATTCTGATTGTATGTTTCAACATTTTCGGATATTCCCGGCAGCCGTTCAGATTTATTGTAGCGGCAGATGGAACGGGTGATTTCACTTCTATACAGGCCGCGATGAATAGTTGTCCCGAAGGGGAGCAAAGTCTCATTTTTATCAAAAACGGGACATATGCCGAGCAAGTCAGCCTTGGAACAAAAGCCGCGTCTTCCTCAAAAAAAATCAGCTTAATCGGAGAAAGCCGGGATGGTGTGGTGATTACTCATTCGCAATCGAGAAGAGGAAGCGGCTCACCAACTTTTGAAGATATTTGTACCGTAAAACTCTACGCGACCGACTTTTACGCGGAAAATATCACAATAGAAAATACGGCAGGAAATACCGGAATGGCAGAAGCGCTGTACACGGCAGGCGACAGACAAACTTTTAAGAATTGCAGAATTCTTGGCTATCAGGATACGTATCGTTCAAAGAAAGGAACTCGTGGATATTTTAAGGACTCATGGATAGAAGGTGCAGTAGATTTTATATATGCCGGAGGTTCGTTGATCTTTGATGATTGTACCATCAACTGTGTGAAAGGCGGCGGCTATATCACAGCTCCGGAAGATGCTTTCGCTTATGTTTCGATATTGAATACCGAAATCCGGAAAACTTTACGCTTAAGCTTTTTATTCAGAAATTGTAGCATCACGGCAAATGAGGGTGTACCTGAAAATTCATACTATCTTGGTCGTCCGTGGAATGTCAATGCAGGGACATTTTACCTGAATTGCTATTTGGGAAATCATATCCGTCCTATCGGATGGCAGACGTGGAATGGGAACGAAACATCCGCGAGTTTTGCTGAGTATAACAGCATGGATCTGAGCGGGAATCCGGTTGATGTGTCAAGTCGGGCAACATGGAGTTTTCAGCTTCCGAAAAACGACGTAGATAAATATCTCACACCCGAGTTTTTTTATTCAAAAGGCTATACCACACCGTATGATCCGATTTCTATTTGTATCTCACCCGAAGCGCCCGTAATTATTTCAAGCACAAATGATTCTTTTTCTTGGAATCCGGTAAGCAATGCGATCGGCTATCTTATTTTCAAAAACGGCAGCTTTCTAACGGTTACAACCAATACTACATACACAGACAATAGCGAAGAAATCGGTACATATTCGATAAAAAGTATCGGAAACTTAGGTGTTTTAAGCGATGCTTCTAACGTTACGACTGATGTAATCATTACTGAAGAAACAAATTTTATAAAAGAAATATCAAAAGAAAAAATCAGCTTTGAGAAAGAAGTTGACATTAAATTATTTTCAATTTCCGGAAAAAAAATCTCAAACTTGAGAAATGTAAATCAAATCTCCACATGTAATATTGAAAAAGGATGGTATGTGCTGGAGGTGAATGACAATTTCGGTTTGCGTACAAAAGGGAAAGTATTTATTTATTAAAAATGTGACAGAACGAAAAAACTTTCTGTATTTTCCCGCGGCTGATTCTTCGGTTTATCGGTTTCTCACGCACTTCTTACTAAAAAAACATGAAACAGCCATTTAAGATTAGTGCTTAAACCCTAGAAAATGGTTAATGGCGTGTTCCATAGGTCTTTGATGTAAAAAACAAATAATATTCTTATGAAACAGCCATTTAAGATAAATCTTAAACCCAAGAAAATGGTAAATGGCGTGTTCCATAGGTCCTTAATGTAAAAAACAAATAATATTCTTATGAAACCCACATGATTTTCCAACACCCACGAGCATGAAAATTTAGTGCGTTTACTCAACATTTGTGCTTTTTTTTATAGCTTTGTATCAACTGCTCTGCAGACGATTACAAACCTTAAAAGACAG
>JAAYIT010000208.1 GCA_012523295.1 Porphyromonadaceae bacterium
GATTTAGCCGTTCGAACGCCAATTTTTTGAGTGAGGCGGGCGGAGTCTTGACTTTTTTTGCTTCGTTTTTTGTGTCAAGACAAAAAATGAAGTGGGGTTTGGGGCAAAGCCCCAGCTTGCTTAATTCCTCTGATAATTAGCATATTTTTTTGCAAAAGCAGCTTTTCAGCTGGCTGTAACAACTTGCGAAAGTCAAATAATTTAAATAATCTCTGATTTAAATTGCTATTTACCGGCACTTTAGCACATTAATTCTTGCTTGTGCAATTCAGACCGAGCCATTCACTCCAAATACCGAAACCTAACGAGGAATTGAGAAATTTTTCAATTCACTCCTCAATATTTTCGCTTTTCCATCGGTCACTTTATCCATCCAGTCCCAAAATTTTGGACTATGATTCAGCTCTTCAGTGTGACAAAGTTCGTGAAGAATGACATAATCTATCAAATGTTGCGGTAAAAGGAGGAGATAAAAAGAAAGATTAATTATTTTCTTCCTGTTGCAGCTTCCCCAGCGTGATTTCGAAGATTGAATTTTCACTTCAGAAAAACTGAAGTCATATTTTTCGGCTAATTGTCGCGTACGAACAGGCAAAATTCGTTTAGCTTCCTTTCTTAAAAAATAGTTGATACTGTTCCAAAAGTATTGCTGTGTTTTCTCATCATTCTCTTCCAATCTTTCGGGAAATTCAATGAATAAAACTCCTGATTTCAAAGTAGAATATAGATCATTCCGAGGTGTTTTTTTTACCTGCACAAGAAATGTACGCGTTTGAAGAGGTGAATTTTCTGTAATCAGAATGGACTTTTGCTGAGCCGAATTTTGCTTTTTCAGCAATTTATCTCTCACCGAATTCACAAATTTCATCCCATCTTTTTCACTAAATCCTTTGGGAATATTAACTTCTAATTTTTCAGAATGAATTCTGATACTCAACCGTTTCGCACGAAGATTTCGCTTGAAAACAATTCTCCCAAGTTCCTTATCATCCAGATGTGCTAAGATTGTGCTCATAAATTTCAGCAAAATTACTAATTTTTTAGCTCTATTTCGTCAAAATCGAATTGAAAGAATTAACTTTGCCAATATATAAAGCCCCTTCCTCTTATCCGGAAGAGGGGATATTGTGATAAATTAAAATCATTCGCTATTTTTTTTTAGGATAGCTTTGTGTTTACCTATTTGTATGACAGCTTGGACTCAGCGTACAGAATTATTAATCGGTAAAGAAGGATTAGAACAGCTCAAAAAGTCATCGGTACTAATTGTTGGGTTGGGTGGAGTTGGTGGAATGGCAGCAGAAGCAATTTGCAGAGCCGGAGTCGGCAGCATCACGCTTGTTGACCGTGATATAGTTACTGAAACAAACATCAACCGCCAGTTGATCGCACTTCATTCTACCATCGGAAGAACTAAAACCGATGTCTTAGAGGAGCGATTAAAAGATATAAATCCGGATGTTAATATCCATGTAATATCGGATTGGCTTGATGAAAACACGATGCATATGATTCTTACCGAGAAAAAATATGATTACGTAGTTGATGCCATTGATACTCTTTCACCGAAAGTCTATTTGCTGAAAACCTGTGTTGAAAAAGACATAAAGATAGTATCGGCAATGGGAGCCGGCGCAAAAACAGACCCGACAAAGGTGAAAATTGATGATATTTCACAGAGCAATCATTGCCCATTGGCAAAAGCGGTGAGAAAAAGACTGCAAAAAAAAGGGATAAAAAGCGGAATAAAAGTCGTATATTCTACTGAAGATTTTCATAAAAACTCGGTGATTGAAGCCGAAGAAAGATATAAGAAATCCACAACCGGAACCATTTCTTATATGCCAAATCTGTTTGGATTGATGTTGGCATCAGTGGTAATCAGAGATTTAGCAGGTCAGCATACCGTTTCAACATCAATTTAGAATATTTTTTTATCAAGAATGTGAGTAATTCTATAAATATCGAAAAACTACAAGGTTATATAAAAAATTTGCCAAAAAAAGAAACAAGAGAAATATAAATCTGCTTATTATTACGCTGAATTATGATAAAAACTAAAAATATCCGAAAATCGTTTGGCGAGCTTGAAGTGCTGAAAGGCGTAAATTTGTCCGTTGAGAAGGGAGAAATTGTATCAATAGTGGGTCCAAGCGGCGCCGGGAAAACCACGCTTTTACAATTAATCGGTACTTTGGATAAACCAAATGTGGGCGAGATAATTGTGGATGGTGTGGATGTTCGGAAATTAAGTGCGGATAAATTAGCTGTTTTCAGAAATAAGCATATCGGATTCATTTTTCAGTTTCACCAACTACTTCCTGAGTTTACAGCATTGGAAAATGTGATAATTCCCGCATTGATAGGAAATGAAGAAATAAAAAAGGCTACAAAACGCGCGAAAGAATTGCTCGATTATTTACAGCTCTCCGACCGATTGACACACAAACCTTCAGAGCTCTCCGGAGGAGAAAAACAACGAGTAGCCGTTGCTCGCGCACTTATAAACAATCCTTCTCTTATCCTTGCTGACGAGCCTTCAGGTAGTTTGGACTCAAAGAATAAAGAGGAATTGCATAAATTATTGTTTGACTTGCGGGATAAATTTGGACTGACCGAAGTTATTGTTACGCATGATAAAGAATTAGCAAATCTGTGTGACAGGACGATAGAAATGAAAGACGGTAAGGTAAGTGTTTAATTTATCGTTTAATAAAAAAAATTGTCCCCTTTGAGAAGTAATATGCAATATAAACGTTATAATGGGTGTTTTTGTACCCTCGCCGGGAATCGAACCCGAATCTAAAGTTTAGGAAACTTTCGTTCTATCCATTGAACTACAAGGGCAAAGTAGAGTGATGCAAAATTACATTTTTTATCCGAAAAAATAAAACTAAATCTTTCAAAAGCAATTAAGTGACTAAGAAAAAGAAATATTATACCGTTTGGGTAGGGCATGAGCCGGGTGTTTACGACACATGGAAAGAGTGTGAGATACAAGTGAAAGGCTTTGAAGGAGCAAAATTCAAATCGTTTGAGAGTTTAAAAGAGGCGGATGAGGCTTTTCTTTCGCATTGGGATAAATATTTGGTAAAGAAAAAAGAAGAACAAGTCAGTTATAAAACGCTCCCTCCAAGCGAACAACCGATTTTAGACAGTATAGCTGTGGATGCTGCTTGCAGTGGAAATCCGGGAAAAATGGAGTATCAAGGTGTGGATGTAAGAACAGAATATCAGGTATTTCATCATGGACCGCTTGAAGGTGGAACAAACAATATCGGTGAGTTTCTTGCCATTGTGCATGCTATTGCTTCTTTTTACAAAACCAACCCGGAGTTGACAATCTATTCTGACAGCAAAACAGCCATTTCGTGGGTGAAAAATAAAAAAACACGCACTCGATTGGAACCTACGGAAGCAAACAAACCTATTTTCCATCTGATCCAACGTGCCGAAAAATGGCTTCAAGAAAATACTTACCACAATCCGGTGGTGAAATGGGACTCAGAAAAATGGGGAGAAATCCCTGCCGATTTTGGAAGAAAGTAAATCGTATAACCTGTGAATAAATGCGCACCGGATAGAAGTATTAGTTTCCTGAAAACGGAATTGTAGCATATAGCAATTCTACCACTTCCACCCTCAACCACAGCTTCGATAACATTTTCTCTTATCGAAATTGACAGAGCTTCTCCTTATCAGAAGCTGCCCCAAAGACCGTAAATAAAAATTACCAGAATAGCAACGGGTGCCAAATATCTCAAAATAAAGACATAAGCTTTCAGAAATCGTACGCCGATACTAATTTTGTTGTCATTAGTTAATTGTGCGAACACGATTTTTTTATCCACATACCACCCCACAAAAAGCGAAGTAAATAATCCGCCTATTGGAAGCATGATTTTGGCTGAAATAAAATCCAATGTATTAAAAAACAACGATGAAAACGAAGAAAAAGCTCCTAATAGCAGGATTACGATGGTTACGATCAGCACACTCCTAAAGCGTGAAAGATTAAACTCCTCATGAATATAAGCTGTAACAACCTCCATTAGAGAAATAGTGGAAGTAAGCGCTGCAATCGCTAACAAGACAAAAAATATAGTGGACCAAACTATAGAAAGGGGCATCTGATTAAACAGATTGGGTAAAGTGATAAACAAAAGTCCCGGGCCTCCCGCAATGAGTTCAGAAGTAATAGTTTCCGAGTTTTGAGCCAAAGCAAACGCGGCCGGGAAAATGGTAATTCCTGCAAGTAAGGCCACACCGGTATCCAGAATAGATACTTGAAAAGCAGTTTTAGTCAGATCCGTTTCGTTATTAAAATACGAAGCATAGGTTATCATACAAGCCATCCCGAGCGAGAGAGAGAAAAATGACTGTCCCATTGCAGACATCAAAACAGATGGATGCATGTTTTCTAATTTTGGTTTGAATAAAAAATCTATTCCCGCGGAAGCTCCCGGTAGTGTTAACGACCTGACTGCCAGAATTATCAACAACAACAGCAACAAAGGCATCATTGTTTTGGCAGAGAGTTCAATACCCTTTTTTACACCTGACACAACGAAAAACGCAGTCATAAAAGTAAAGACCACGGTTAAAATCCATTGCTTCAGAGGGTTTTGAAGTAGCGTTTCAAAATTTGCAGAAAAATCAGAAACTGAAGAAAGTCCTCCTGTGACTGATTGAAAGATATAAAAAAGCGTCCAGCCGCAGACTACCATGTAAAATCCCAAAATGACAAGCCCGGAAAAGACTCCAAGCCTTCCAACATAATTCCATTTGGTGTTTGGAGCCAAAATCCGAAAAGCTCCCGCTGCATTGGATTTTGAACTTCGTCCGACAATAAACTCACTTAGCATCAGCGGGATACCAAAGAAAAATATACAGGCTAAATATATAATAATAAAAAGCGCACCACCACCGGCTGCAGTTTCACTCGGGAAACGCCAAATATTGCCTAAGCCCACAGCAGAACCTGCTGCAGCAGCTATCAACCCCATTTTAGAAGCAAAAGTAACTCTTGACATAAAAACTCTATTTTAGCTTATTTTTAATAAACGGTAATTCGTTCAGCGGCAAATCTTTTTTCACTACCACCACTAAAAAAATCACCAATAGCACCGTTTTCAACGCAATATTTAGGATCTCATAATCGGTTTTTATCAACAAACTGACACCAAAAAGAATCAAGGCATAAAGAATGTACAAGCCTATTCTCTTTAAATCATATTTTATAGGCATGAATTTCTGTCCAAAGAAATAGGACAAAACCACAATCACGAAATAACCGGCAAATGCCGACCAAACAGACCCCCAATAGCTAAATTTTGGTACGAAAATAATATTACCGATTAATATAACAACGGTTCCGACAGCTGAAAACCATGCTCCATAATGATTTTTATCAGTCAGTTTGTACCAAATAGAGAGGTTGAAAAATATCCCCTGAAAAATGTATGCAAACAAGATAATTGGTAAAATCCCCAAGCCAATCCAGTATTCCGGCGCGATAAAATATTTGAGCACATCGATATACATTACAACGCCCAAGAAAATCAGCAAGGCAAAAATCACATAATATTTCATCGCCATTGAATATGCCGATTTACTGTCAGCATCCTTATTTTTTGCAAAAACAAAGGGCTCATAGGCATATCGAAATGCCTGTGTGAACATCATTATCACCATCGCTATTTTTCCTACAGCACCGTAAATTCCAAGTTGAGTCAATGCATCATCACGTAAAAACGGGAAGAGGATTTTGTCTAAATTTTGGTTGGCAATTCCCGCTATTCCGAGAAATAACAATGGATACGAGTAATTCAGAATCCGCTTTATCAGTTTTCCATCAAACTCAAATTTTCCTTGGAAAATATAGGGAATCAGGAACATGGTCTGAAGAAGTGTTGCAATTAAATTAGAAATGAAAATATACCCTACTCCATAATTTGGATTATAAAACCATGAAATAGTTTCCGGTGCAACCTTCATTAGCCAGGGACATCCTATCAGAAAAAACACATTCAGGAAAATATTAATTGCAATATAAAGCAATTTTAATCCGGCAAATGCAATGGGGCGTTTGATAAATCGAAGATAGGCAAACGGAATGGAAGCAAACGCGTCAACAGCTACAATCACACCGAGCATCCAAACAAATTCCGATTGTGTTTCATACCCTAAGAAATTAGCAATCGGCTGCTGAAAAAGTACGATGAAAAGGATGAAAAGCAACGAGGTTGACCCGATTGAAATCATCGTATTTCCGTAGATTTTGCGAGAATTTTCGGCATCCTTATTCGCAAACCGAAAAAATCCGGTCTCTAAACCATAAGTCAGGATAATCAGCAGAAGCGCTGTCCATGCAAAAAGATTGGTTACAATCCCGTACTCTGCCGGATTGGCGAGTTTATAGGTGTAAAGCGGTACGAGCAACCAGTTCAAAAACCGACCTACAATACTGCTCACTCCGTAAATGGCGGTGTCTTTCGCCAGCGATCTCATTTCTTTTGCCATAGACCCCTAACCTCTAAAGAGGATTTGATTACCTTTTGTGCGTTAAAGAATATTCTGCCAATTCAATAGCTTTATCTAATTTTTGCTGTAAAATTTCTTTGGGTAAAAGTTTGACTGCGTATTCCGCAACTTTTATCTGTTCATCTTCGTCAATCATCATGTATTTTATTTGCTCCGGCGATTTCTCGGTGCAAAGTATCAACCCAATCGGCTTGTTTTCGCCTTCTCGTTGTTCGTTGTGTTCAAGCCAGCGCAGATAAAGTTCCATTTGTCCTTTGTGTTTTGCCTTGAATTTTTCTAACTTCAAATCAATGGCAACCAAAGATTTGAATCCTCTGTGGTAAAATAACAGGTCAATATAATGATCTTCATTATCAATAATTATTCTTTTTTGCCGAGCAAGAAATGCAAATTCCGTACCTATTTCAGTTATAAAACTTTGTAAGTTCTGTAAAATAGCACTCTCCAAATCTTTTTCACTGAATGTATCCTTCAATCCCAAAAAATCGAGAATATACGGGTCTCTGAAAACTAAATCAGGTGAGAGTTTTTTATCTTCTTTGAGCAGTTTGATTTCTTGTTTGATAGTTTCTTCGGGTTTTTTGCTGATGGCAGTCCGCTCATACAACATCGTGTTCATCCGCTCTTGCAATGTCCGTACACTCCACCGTTCATGAATGCACATTTGTATGTAAAATTCACGTTTCAATTCGTCAGAAACATAAATTAGCTCACGAATATGTGTCCATGTCAATTGTCCACGCAGTGAGTGGACAATTTCAATATCCGGGAGTATTTCATTGAATTTCAAAAAATTATGGATATTAGTACGAGAAAAACCAGTACCATACCTTTCCGTAAGTTCTTTGCTGACTTCATTGATAATCTGTTTGCCGTATTCGGCTCTTTCATTTTTCAGAATTTCTTCATTGATTAATTTTCCGATATTCCAATAAAGTATTGTCAGTTCGCTGTTAATGCTTACAGCCACCCGCTTTCTGCTTTCATCAATGATTGAAACTAATGAATGAAGTAGTTCTGTATTTTTCTTTTTAAGTTCCATGATTTTTTAGCTTTGTTTTAAGTGAAAACGGATAAAGCAAACGCAAAAATAATGACTAACAGACTAAAAACTTTTTTCATTTTTTTAGCGACAGACAAGAATGGCTGTCCTCCTTTTATCACAAAGTTGAAGGTTACATTCTGAAAAAGTCTCGCATTTGGGAATCCTGTCTGCCGTAAGCAGGATTTTGAGGGGCTAAAACAAACTCCCCATATCTCCATTGAATTTTACTTTCCCCAAATGTCTATACGCCAATTCAGTAACTTCTCGCCCGCGTGGTGTCCTTTTCAGAAAACCTTCTTTTATCAAAAATGGCTCATAAACCTCCTCTAATGTTCCCGGATCTTCGCTGAGCGCTGTGGCAATGGTAGTTAAGCCCACGGGGCCACCTTGAAATTTGTCGATAATCGTGTTCAGGATTTTATTATCTACTTCATCCAATCCGTGCTTGTCAATATTCAGTGCTTCGAGTGCGTATTCAGCAATCTTAATATCGATTTTCCCTGTTCCCTTCACTTGTGCAAAATCTCTCACTCGTCTCAGCAACGCATTGGCAATACGTGGTGTCCCGCGACTTCGTCCTGCTATTTCCGAGGAGGCTTTTCTATCAATCGGAACATCCAACAAGCGGGCAGAACGCTCAATAATCCCGGTTAAAACGCCGGTATCATAATATTCAAAATGACAGTTAATGCCAAATCTCGCTCTCAGAGGTGAAGTCAAAAGTCCGCTTCGAGTCGTGGCACCAATTAGAGTAAACGGATTCAGTTCCAACTGTATAGATCGTGCACTCGGACCTTTATCAATCATAATGTCAATCCTGTAATCTTCCATGGCGGAGTAAAGATACTCTTCCACAATCGGACTTAACCGATGAATTTCATCGATAAAAAGGACATCATTTGTCTCAAGACTGGTAAGCAATCCCGCCAAATCACCCGGCTTATCAAGTACAGGACCAGAAGTGACTTTGAATCCTACACTCAGTTCATTGGCAATTATGTTGGATAAAGTCGTTTTCCCCAAACCGGGAGGTCCGTGAAGCAGTACGTGGTCAAGGCTTTCCGTACGCATACGAGCAGCCGTGACGAAGATCTTCAGATTTTCGACGATTTTTTCTTGCCCTTTGAAATCTGCAAACGAAAGTGGACGCAGTGCATTTTCAAATTCACGTTCCGTATTTTGATTGTTTCGTATGTCGAATGGTTCTTCCATAATAAGTCCCCAATCCTTGCATGGAGAAAATTATTGTTAATTGTCTTTATTTATTAAATTTACCACTACTTTCACCATCATGTCTTTTTCTTGCGTTCGACTTTCGGCAATCATCAGTGTAAGTGCAACAAGTGTGTTGTTTTCTATTAATTTCATTCCGTTTGATTTATATAAAATTCCGTTTTTATCCAAAAACCAAAGAAAAAGAAAAGCTGCAATCCGCTTGTTTCCATCACTAAACGAATGGTTTTTAACAACCAAATAGAGCAACATAGCCGCTTTTTCTTCAATGCTCGGATAAAGCTCTCGTCCATCAAATGTTTGATAGATCTGACCAATAGAACTTCGGAAAGATTGATCTTTCTCATTCGCGAAAAGCGAGCTTCCGCCAAATTTATTTTTTAACACCTGAATGGCTTCCATTGCATTATCATACGTTGCTCTAAAATCATCATCGTTTCTCGTTCCCGAGATGTCAAGTGTTTGAAAATCATACTTATCAAGCGTATCAAGTCCATAGGTATAATCATTGACAACCCGCATCAAACCACTTGTTTCGTCTTGAGTCAGTACTTTGTTGGATAGCGTTTTTGAGATAATTCCAATAACACTTTTCAGTTGGTCGAGTTGTAAATTTGTGGCTTGTTGATTGACGGCATAGCCTTTAACTAAATACTCTTTAAGAATTTTATTTGCCCAGATACGGAATTGGGTAGCACTTTTTGAATTGACTCTATAACCAATTGATAAAATTGCATCTAAATTATAATACTTGGTACGATATCGTTGTTTGTTTTCGTTACCCATATGTTCCAAAATGGAACATGTGATAGATTCACTTAATTCACCTTCAAAATAAATATTTTTAATGTGTTTCGTTATAGCGGGGCGTTTCGTACCAAATAGTTCAGCTATTTGAGCTTGAGTCAACCACACGGTATCCTCTTCCATTCTCACGTCAATCGCGGTTTGTCCGTCAGAAGTTTTATATAATATAATTTCACCTTTGTTCATTTACTTTTTCTTACTTTGTCAATTCTCTGAAAACTTCCTCTATTTTTCTTTCCAACAAGCGCATAGCTAAGATTTTATTGTCTGAAGCTACCGCAAAATCAAAAATCTCATTCCGAATATCTTTTCCAGAAGTAATCCTAAATGACTTATTGTCCACTGTCTCTATCGATTTTATCGATTTCATCGGGATATTTTCTACCCAATCGGAGAATTCCACTTCAATCTGAAATTCATTCCCTACAAAATTAGCCAATTGTTTCACATCCGGATAATCTGCCACAATTTCACCTTTGTTGATTATAATCACCCGATTGCAAACGGCTTCGATTTCCTGCATAATGTGCGTACTGAAAAGTACGGTTCTGTTTTTCCCGATTTCTTTGATCAGATTCCGAATTTCCACCAACTGATTTGGGTCAAGCCCGGTTGTAGGTTCATCGAGAATAAGCACTTTCGGATTATGAATAAGCGCCTGCGCCAAACCGACTCGCTGTCGGTATCCTTTAGAAAGTTGGACGATTTTTTTCCGGACTTCGGGTCTCAGCCCTACCAAATCAATCACTTCTTCCACCCGTTTTTTCGCTTCCTTGCCCATCCGATACGTTTCCGCCACAAAATGGAGATATTCCTTCACATACATTTCGGTGTAAAGGGGATTTTGTTCCGGAAGGTATCCGATGTTTTTTTTTGTTTCCATTGGCTTTTCTCTTACCTCTTCACCGCATATTTTAGCCGAACCGCTCTCATATCCCAATGAACCTGCCAGAATCCGCATTGTAGTTGTTTTTCCGGCACCGTTTGGTCCCAAAAACCCCACAATTTCTCCCGAACCAATCTCAAAACTGATTTTTTTTAGTACTTGTTGAGAACCGTAAGATTTGCATATGTTGGAAAGAGTGATTGACATGATAGCTCCCCTAAATGATTATTTCCCTTTCTGAATTTCTTTTCCGGGAGTTTTGGAGGTGAATTTCTGTACCATAGAAAGGACAATATACCACATGATAATTGGAGCAATTGCATCCTGATGCAGAATAATTATCAGCAACAAACAAACTCCAAGAAAAATGTACTGTAAACGATTTTCTTTCAAGGAGAAATTTTTGAATTTCAGCGCAAACATAGAAATTTCTGAAACCAAAAGAAATGAGAAAATCCCTGTCAAAGCAATTAAAGCAATCGGATTTTCCGAAAACCACGCCGAAAACGAAACTCCGATACCACCCCAAAAAATAGCATTGGCAGGAGTAGGGAGGCCGATAAAAGTTGTTGTTTGGCGTGTGTCGATATTGAATTTTGCCAATCGCAAAGCAGAAAAAACAGGAATCAGAAAAGCCAGAAACGTATAATGCCGCACCGCTCCATCAGTAGAAAGCATTGAGAAAATCATGGCGCCCGGCACTAACCCGAAACTGACTACATCAGCCAAGCTGTCCAGTTGTTTTCCTAACTCTGAAAATGCATTTACAAGCCGAGCCACCATTCCGTCTAAGAAATCAAAAAATGCAGACAGCAAAATGGCTACTGTTGCTCCTACGTAATATCCTTTAAAAGCTAACCATACGCCACAGCAACCTGAAAATAAGTTCAGACATGTAATTGCATTTGGCAAATGTTTTATCCCCCAAAATTGTTTTCCGGGTTGAATATCATTGTTTTCCATTCTCTGTTTTTGTTAGATTCTACTTCTTTTGAAGATTTAAAGCGGATTTTTACTATCCATCCAAATTGTAACCGGCCCATCATTGATTAATTCGACTTGCATATCCGCACCGAATTCACCGCTTCTTACCGGTTTGTTTAGCAGTTTTTCTACTTCTACACAGAATTTCTCATAAAGCGGGATAGATGTTTCAGGCTTAGCCGCATCAATATAAGAAGGACGATTTCCTTTGCGTGTACGAGCGTGTAGCGTAAATTGACTTACCACCAAAACTTCCCCTTTCACATCCAAAACCGATAGATTCATCACTCCGTTTTCATCAGGGAATATCCGCAAATTTACCAATTTTTGAGCTAAATACTCAATATCTTTCTCGTTATCCGCATGTTCTACCCCCAGAAAGACCAGTAAGCCGGCTCCAATTTCAGAAAAAATCTCTCCTAAAATCGACACCGATGCTCTTGATACACGTTGGATTAAAATTCTCATAAAAGAAAGTCTGAATTGTGGTCGTTATAAGATTTATTTGATTCGTATGATTTGTTTTGAATGAAAAGTTTAAACGTATGAGCCACCTCTTTGAGTTGCATTTCAGTAAAGTTATATTTACTTCTTCACTATTGTCAGATAAAAAAATAATTTTGAGCCACTTCCAATGCATCGGAATGTTTCATCAGTGGCTGTTTTTTTAGAATGGGTACCCAATTGCCAGGTTAAATGCGTAATCATCTTTTGTCAACTTCATACGCCATCTTTCGGTTCGTGTCAGTGCGGGGTTATGCAGTTTTAGTCCCAAATCTAACCGAATTACGAAAAATGAAAAATCTGCTCGTAATCCAGCCCCGTACGCCACTCCCATTTGTTCGATAAAATCGGAAAACTTGAATAATCCGCCCGGCTGGGTTTCATAATCTTTTATCGTCCACACATTTCCTGCATCCAGAAACAAAGCGCCATCTAATTTCCAGAATAATTTTGAACGAAGTTCCATATTTAAGTCAATCCGAATATCACCCATTTGGGTGTTATAGTCAATGTGCCTGCCGCTGCTTTTGTAGGTTCCCGGTCCAAGCTGATAGGCTGTCCATCCCCGAACACTATTCGCGCCACCGGAGAAATACCTTTTCTCAAAAGGTATCAGGTTACTGTTTCCGTAAGGTATGGCAATTCCTACTCCGGCGTGATAAACAATTCGATTGTTTTTATCAATAATTTGGTGATGTGAAATGTTGAAATCTGTCTTTACATACTGCGCGTACCGTATTCCAAAGATTTTATATGCCCCTTCGGCATCTTTTTTAGAACCGAAAAGATTGTCAATTCCGTAAAGCAAGTTTCCTGCAGCTTCAACGCCGTAATTGTATGTACTGTAATTCCGCATCGGTTGCAGTGGCCGGAAACCACTGTAGGAGCCGTTGTAGCCCATTCTCATAATTAAATGGTTTTGGAAGTTATATACAAAATAAGGACTTGTACTCAGATAATCTCGATATTCGGGAGAGATATACGGATAATATACATAGCTGATATTCAGCACATCATAATTGTGTTTTATCCAAAATCGTTCACTCCAGCTGTATTTAAATCCTATACCGGTAATAATCCCCGTGTATTCCTTCGGACGTCTTCTGAAGCTGTAATTTCCACTGATTTCAGTTGTGGCGCGTATGTTTCGTTTTATTTCGCTCGATGCGAAAGGGAGCAAAAATGTAGGATATTTTAGTCCGATATCCCCTCTAAGCTCATAAGCATGCTGATCTTTTCCTTGGTATTCGTATGCTGCTCTACCCCGAATTGAAAGAGTTTCCGAACCTTTAAATATATTTCTGTGTCCGTAATTAATATTTCCTCCTAACCCCCAGTATCCTGCAGAGTATGTGCCTTCCACGTCAGTTGAGACAGTCTGTAATTTGTTGGGAGTAAGCACAATATAGACATCAAGTTTATTATCATCAATTTCAACAAAATTAATATCCATATACTTGATCGCGCTCAACGAATTGAGTGAGCTGTAAGTCCGCTCAATTTCTCTGTCAGAATATACTTCACCCGGAATAGTATGGGTACTTTGAATGAGAACGCCGGGTCGGATATTACGCTCATTTTCATATACAATCTCGTAATTTCCCAACTTCAGAGTATCTAATTTTACAGCTGCACCTATTGTTTCGAACGATTTGTCCGTTTCGCTGTAAAAGTGTATTCTATTAAAAGTGTATTTTCTGAATGTATTATTAGAAACTGTATCGGCGAGTTGACTCTCATTATTCACTTCAAGCACCAAGTCAATTTCATACGAATTATAGGTGCTGTCTGCATAATAATGCAGATTTTCTTTCGTGAAGTTATAATATCCCAAATTTCTGAAGCGAGCGGTAATTCGCGCACGCTCTTCATCCAGCACATCACTGTCAAATAGATTTCCGGGCTTGATTAAGCTTCGGGCTGTATCTGAGGCTATTTCGAGAAGTTCCGGCTGAGAGATATTCACCGAATAGCCTTTGATTTTATAAGGTGTGTTTGCTTTAACTTTGTATTTGACTTCAGCGATTTTTTCTTTCGGAAAAACAACGTCACTCGTTACCTCCGCATTCATGAATCCTCGATTATAAAACAATCTATCAATCTGATTTTCCGTAACTTTCGTGAGTTGCTCGTCGTATATTACCGGTTCATCACCAATCCTTTTCAGGAATCGATTTAACCATTTTGTGGTATCATTACCTGAAAGATTGTAAATGCCAAGCTGCATCTTGTATATTCCAAAAATACCGGGATTCGGCATTTGGCGTATGTAAGATTTGATCTCGTCTTTCGGAATGGTCTTGTTGTCTGTGGTTAACGTGACTTTATTCAACAAATATTCACCCTCAGGTACATGTTTTGTCGTGTTACAGGAAGTTACCAGCAACAAAAAGAACAAAAAGAGTGAATATTTCGTTTTTTTCATGAACATGAATAAAGTTAAATTTTATTTTTCACATTAAGGACGTATTGAACACGCCACTCATATTCATACGGTTTGGGTGAAAATTTGATTTTAATGGCTGTTTCATAGAAATTACTCAAAGAGACTTTGATAATTATTGATGAGATTTCGCCTTACAGTTCGGTCAAAATCGCTTTGCAATCAACACATTAGGCTGTAGATTGGCAGCAAAGCCTTAAAATCAACACAATGATTCATAACTCATGTACCGCCTTGTAAATCGGAAGTGAAATCTGCTAAAAATTCATGGCTTATTTTAATAAGAGAAAGCCTGTTATTGAAAATTTATTTGCAAATATACGTCTTATTATCGTTTTCTTTGTTAGTTTTGTAGTGCAAAAAAAATTAAAAGTTTGAAGAATTGGTCAAAAAGATGAAATATTATAGTTTTCAGCTTTAAAATATCAAGGTCAACTTTACATCTCAGCACACGAAATCCTATAACTTCGCATACCATAATTCAGACGTTAAAAAAAACCAACCTCCCATGCTTACTAAAACGAAAATAAAATGGATAAATTCTCTCGAACGAAAAAAAAATCGAGATGAAGAGGGTGTTTTTGTGGCTGAAGGATACAAACTTGTCGCAGAGTTACTTCCAAAGTTAAAGTGTAGATTTATAGCAATTTCAGATGAAAACATATTACAAAAATTCGATAAAAACGTCAAAGACATAGAGGTAATCTCAGCACAGGAATACAAAAAAATATCGTTCCAAAAATCTCCTCAAGGCATTTTAGGTGTTTTTGAAAAACCGGTTTCTGAATTTGACATTCATGCTATTTCCAACAATCTGAATCTTGCGCTTGATGAAATTCAGGATCCCGGAAATTTAGGGACAATTCTTCGGCTGGCCGATTGGTTTGGGATAAAAGATGTGTTTTGCTCTAAGAACACAGCCGATGCTTTCAGTCCAAAAGCCGTTCAAGCTACAATGGGAGCTATCGGACGAGTAAATATCCATTATGTGGATTTGCCCGAACTCTTACTGAAAGCGGATGGAAAGTTGCCGATTTACGGAACGTTTTTGAATGGAGATAATATTTTCAATGATAATTTGAGTAAAAACGGAATTATTATTCTTGGAAATGAAGGAAACGGAATTTCACCTGAAGTTGAACAATTGGTAACAAAAAGAATCTCTATCCCGAAATATCCAATCGGTAAAAATTTAGCCGAATCTCTGAATGTGGGAATAGCGGCTGCGATAGTGGTTGCAGAATTCAGAAGAAATACTCCAAATCACTGAAAGGAGAGACGATACAACTGATAAACAGAGTGTTATGATTCAATATTTAAGTTAAATCAACGTAAAAAAATGGCAAAACGTAAAAAAACTTCTCGGATATTCCTGCTGATACTCTTGGCTGCGGTAATTGTTGGCGCTTACATCACCAATCCTGACGAACAATTGCATAAAGAAGCCGTTTCGGTAAAAATGGATAAGATTGTAGGTAACATATTAGAAAAATATGGATTGAATAATAATCTACTATCTTCAATCGGAAATGATGTCACCAATAAATTCACAGGGCAATTAATTGACAGCCGGATTTCTGCCGATAATTATTTTCTTTTTTCACTCACAAAACTGAACTGGGAAAATGAAGATTATGTTATCGGAATCGGGGCATTCAACAAGGTATATATTTCCAAAAATGTTGATGAAATAGCAGAAAGGGCAATCGATGATTTTTTGAAAAACAAATTTAAGGATTTGATTCCGAGAATTAAAAACATATTTAAATAGTGCTCATATCCCTAACCGGCTGTTTTAATGGAAAGATTAATTTCGGGAAAAATGCAAGCGTGCTTATGGATAAACTCTTTATATTTTCTATCATCAGCAATAAATTTTGATTTACGGTTGTTTTTTTTAAGTTTTCCTTTCTGTTCAAATCCGGTATGATTTCAGACAAATTTAGTACTTGATGCTCCGTAAAAATTCGTATCTTTGCTTACACATTCCAAAAAACCAAAACCTTATTTTATTTCTTCTCAAAAATTCACTTTTTTGTGATTTCCTGTTTTTTTAATTAAATTTAAAGACGAAATAATCTACTTGAATATTAATAACATAAAATATATTACGTATGAAAACAAATTATGAATTGCGTTACGCAACAAATCCTGAGGATTTTAAGAGTTACACTACCAAGAGATTGAGAAAAGACTTTTTAATCAAAAAACTTTTCAAAGCTGATGAAGTAAACATGGTTTATTCGATGTATGATCGTTTGATAGTAGGTGGTGCAATGCCTGTAGATGAAGTGATTCACCTTGAGACTTTTGAACACTTGAAACAACCGAGTTTCCTTTGCTCTCGTGAAATAGGAATTTATAATGTTGGCGGAAAAGGGAAAGTGAAAGTTGGTGATACAGTGTATGAGCTTGACTATAAGGAAGCTTTGTACCTTGGAAGAGGAGAACGCGAAGTTTATTTTGAGAGCGATGACAAGGATAAACCTGCCAAATTCTATTTCAATTCAGCCTTGGCACATAAAAACTATCCCGATAAAAAGATCACGAAAGAGAATGCAGAAGTGATGGAACTGGGAAGTTTAGAAACATCAAATCACAGAAAGATCAACAAAATGGTTGTGAATCAAGTACTTGAAACATGCCAACTTCAAATGGGCATGACCGAACTTGCACCTGGAAGTGTTTGGAACACGATGCCTGCGCACACTCACTCTCGTAGGATGGAAGCTTACTTCTATTTTGAGATTCCTGAACATCAGGCAGTCTGTCATTTTATGGGAGAAGTAAAAGAAACACGCCATATCTGGTTACACAATGATCAGGCAGCACTTTCACCTGAGTGGTCAATTCATGCCGGAGCCGGAACTTCCAATTATACATTTATTTGGGGAATGGCAGGTGAAAATCTTGATTATAGCGATCAGGACTGGGCTAAAATCACAGATTTGAAGTAATCCCCGCTGCCCTGAATATCCGGGTTCAGCAAATATTTTTATTACAAATGGAAACTGTTTTATCAAAAACACTTGTTTTATAAACAGTTTTCATTTCCTTTCTTAGCAAATTATTATTAAATATTTTATAAAAAATTTTATTCATCCCCTGTTTTATTCCTCCTTCAGGTGGTTTCCGAAGTGAAGGCAATTGAGGCAAGGGGCAATTCTACATTATGAATCAATTTAGATTAGACGGAAAAATAGCATTGGTCACCGGCGCATCTTATGGTATTGGATACGCTATGGCATCAGCGCTGGCCGAAGCCGGTGCAACGATAGTTTTTAATGACAGAAACGAAGAAGCCGTACAAAGAGGCCTTGCATCGTACAAAGCTGACGGAATTAACGCTCACGGTTATGTATGCGATGTAACTGATGAAAAAGGCATCAATGAAATGGTAGCTCAAATTGAGCGGGAAGTAGGAGTAATTGATATCCTGGTAAATAATGCCGGAATCATTAAGCGAATCCCGATGCACGAAATGTCAGCGGCAGAATTTCGCGAAGTGATAGATATTGACCTGAATGGTCCGTTTATCGTATCAAAGGCGGTTATTCCAAATATGATTAAAAAAGGACACGGAAAAATTATCAACATCTGCTCAATGATGAGTGAGCTTGGCCGTGAGACAGTATCTGCTTACGCTGCCGCAAAGGGTGGACTAAAAATGCTGACCAAAAATATTTGTTCAGAATATGGGGAGCATAACATTCAGTGCAACGGTATCGGGCCGGGTTACATCGCAACTCCACAAACAGCTCCACTACGTGAAAAACAAGCTGACGGATCTCCGCATCCGTTTGATTCCTTTATCATTGCCAAAACTCCTGCCGCACGCTGGGGAACTCCGGAGGATCTGAAAGGACCGGCTGTGTTCTTAGCTTCGGAAGCATCGAATTTTGTGAATGGACATATTCTATATGTTGACGGTGGAATCTTAGCCTATATTGGAAAACAACCCTAAAGCTTGATTTACATTTTGTTAAATTACGACAGGGAATTTGATAATATTTGGTTTCAGCAAAAGTGAATAGTGGTCAACATTATTCACTTGTGTTTGCGAAAAACGAAATGGAAACAGCAAATCACAAACAATTTATCAAAAATGAAAAAATACATTTATTTTTTTCTAATTACGCTGCTCTTTGCAGCTTGCTCTACCGATAAAAAAGTAGAAGTGGTTGTTTCGAATCCGCTGGGGATGGACAGAAACAACGAGATAATCGAAATCAGCAAAGCTCAAGTTGTCAACAAGTTAGGCTTAAAATCTGACCGGAAGTTTATAATTTCTGATGGCAAAAACCAGATTCCTTATCAAATTGCCTCGAATCCGTTGGCAGAAAATGATTCTCTGTTGATTTTTCCGGTATCGGTAAAAGCAAACGGAAATTCTACCTATACGGTGAAAATCGGAACTCCTGAAGAGTTTGAGCCAAAAGTGTACGGCAGATTAGTTCCTGAACGAAAAGACGACTTTACCTGGGAAAACGATAAAGTCGCGTATCGAGTTTACGGGCCTGCCTTACAAGCAACCGGTGAGATTAGCAGCGGCATCGATTTCTGGGCTAAAAAAACAGACAAACTGATAATCGACAAATGGTACGCCGACGACCTTTCAGGTAAGCAAAGCTATCATGCCGATAATGGAGAAGGATTAGACTATTACAAAGTTGGTCCTACTTTAGGAGCGGGAGCTTCTGCTCCATATATCAACAATCAGCTTTGGATGAGCAAAAATTTCACCGATTATGAAATTCTTGATAATGGACCATTGAGAATAACAGTTCGATACAATTTTGAATCATATCCGGCAGATGAAACAGAAGTAAACGTGTCCAGGATAATCTCGTTAGATGCCGGAAGTCAGTTGAATAAAATTTATTATTTATATGATTTCAAAGCTGATGATTTGCCTGTAGCAAGCGGAATTGTAACCCGTGGCATAGAAGGTGAACTGACGACTATTGACGCGAATAAGCGTTACGCCACTTACAAAGAACCCGAAGATGCTAATAGCGTGACAACTTATACAGCTATTGTCGGCACAAAACCATATGACAAAATTGAAGTGAAAGATGGACACGTACTTTCATTACAAACTGCCGAACCGGCAAAACCGATAATATATTATTCGGGTGCAGGTTGGTCAAAAGGTGGAATTGAAACTTACGAAAACTGGAACAAATACATTTCAGATTTTTCGGAAAAAGTTGTTAACCCATTGACAGTAGAGCTGAGATAAACAGAAGTTGCTGTAAAACAAAGCAAAATAAATGAGCGGTTTACGAAATGTAAACCGCTCATTTTTAATTTTTTATTCTCAATAATTTCTACTGCATTTCATCCATTTCACCACCATTTTCCATTTCTTCGGGACGTGGTCGAGTAGAAGGCTTTGGCTTCATGTTTCCAAATTCATACGTAAGCGTCAAACCAAATTGTCTGCCACGCCATCTTGATTCGCTGTATTGAGTAAATCCTTCGCCCCACGTAGTTCCTTTGTAACCTCGGGTATTAAATAAGTCGCGAACATTGAAAGCCGCACTTAACTTTCTGTTGAAAAATGTTTTACGAAGCCCGATATCAGTAGAATGTCTGGCAAATCTTTCCCCTTGAGCAGTAAGTTCCGCAGATCTATACCGACTGGTAATTTGTCCGGAAAATGTGGGAGAAAACATTAAATTAGCTATTACCCGAGCATCCCATGCAAAACTCTCTATCCCGGGCAAATTCACTGTTATTCCGGGGTTCAACTCGTTTTGATATACCGAAGCATCTAATCGATTATAGTACAAGTTCAATGTAGAAGTCAAATTAAGCATTTTGAATAATCTGTTTTTTGAAATTAGCTCCAATCCATAATCGTGTTCACGGGTTAAGTTCATAAAGGTAGATTCCATTATTCCATTATTCATAAAGCTTACGCGCTCAATTTCATCATTGTCAAACCGATAATAGAGCGTAGATGAAATGGTGTGATTATCCCAGTTTTTTATATAGTTCAGTTCAAATGCGGATGATATTTCAGGACGCAAAAATGGATTTCCATAACTTATATTGGTCGAATCTGAATAATCTTTGAACGGATTAATCGACCTGCCTCTCGGACGGTTTATTCTTCGGGTGTAATTGAGTTGAATTTCGCTGTTCCGCGGCAATGAATAAGAAAGGTAAACACTTGGAAACGGCTCAATGGCGTAATGCCGGTGCTCTACCTTTTTTTCTTCTTCTATCGGAGTAGAAACACTCGTATAGTCAAAATATTCTCCTCGAAGTCCCGCCTGCACAGAAAAATTGTTAATTCTCATCCCGTAGGTGGCATACAAAGCATGAATTTGCTCTTTGTAATCGAAGATATTAAAGTAGTGATCGATAGGTAAATTCTCTAAATTATTGAATCCCTTTGATTCGCCCAATCTGTTGTTCCACCGACTGCTCCATCCTAATTCAAGACGGTTATTTTCATTAAATTTCCATGTGAAATCGGATTTTGCCTCTATGCCGTCACTATTCGCATCCGAATTCTGCGTAATGTCTTGTCGGTTCGAAAGGATGGTTTTGTCTTCTTGGGTAAAAGTTTGTTCTCCGGAATTTCCATGCTTTGAATAGATAATATTAGTCAGCAAGTTAGAGCCGTTTTTATCAAAATCTATTTTATGATATAAATTTATATTGAATCCCCTGTGCGAATCTGAGCCATTATTTTTTCTCGAATAATCTCTTAAAATAGAATTCGCGGCTTTATCTTTCAGGATGTAATCGGTATTAGAAATACTTCTGGGTGTCCCAAAATGCCCCATCCAGCCAATTCCAACCGTGTTTTTAGCATCTATATAATAATCTATTCCGCTTCTGAAAAACAATCCGGACATATCAAAAGAATTGGATCTGACTTGTGTCAATACGGTTGTATCACCATTGTTGAAGTTTGTCCTTTCGGTAAATCCACCTCCCGAGCTATTTATTTTTCGATATCCGACATTGGCATACATGTCAAATTTACCGACGTTATAGTTGATGCTTGCTCCGGAATTATATCCCAGTTTTCCTTTATCCATGGTAAGACCGGCAGATACACTTCCATAATAGCCTGATTTTCGATTCTTTTTCATCACTAAGTTGATAATTCCCGCGGTGCCTTCGGGATTGTATTTTGCGGATGGATTCGTCATTATCTCTATGGCTTCAATATTTTCAGCAGGCATCTGTTGAAGGATTTGAGCCCGGTTATCGGCAGTCAATCCGGATGGTTTGCCATTTATCCAGACTTCTACACTACTGTTGTTTCTTAATGATATATTTCCATCACCATCTACATCTACGGAAGGAATGTTTTCAAGCACATCCGTTGCCGAGCCACCGGATGAAGCTATATTTTGATCCACGCTGAACACTCTTTTATCAATATCGAAACGCATTTGTGAACCCTGCCCGACTACTTGTACCTCTTGTAAGATTGTAGTGTTTTCCAAAACAAGAATATCACCTAATCTTACATCCGAACCTTCGACCGTAAACTGCATGCTGTAAGGATGATAGCCCACAAAACTAATCCGCAACTCATATTCTCCACTTGCTACAGAAGCTATATTGAAAACACCATCCTGGTTGGTAAGCGCGCCACCGCTTGTTTTGTCGGTAGTAAGATTCTGTACGGTAACAGTAACAAACTCAATAGGACGCTGAGAAATAGAATCTAAAACTCTACCGGTAACGGTAACTGCCGAGAAAACAGGAAGTGATAACAGAACAAGTAAAAAGGAAAGAAATTGTTTTATCATACAATGATTTTTTATTTTTTTTATTAAGGATGTATGGAACACGCCATTCATCTTCAAACGGTTTGGGTGAAAATTTACTTCTAACGGCTGTTTCATAAAAATATGTTGAAAAGCTAATTTTTTATTCGAACACTGCATTAAGACAAAATTGCTTTTCAATAGTTTAAATAATAGCGGGAATTTATTGTTTTTTAAAGTAATTTCGCATAAACTTCATTGAAAAGCCCTTCGTTTGGGGGTGAAATCAACTGAATTATCAGTTTTGATCTCCAATCCGCCAATTCATTATCAAAAAAAGAGTTAAAATTGCCATGTAATTCCGAATCATTTTACTGAAGTAAACATTTGTTCAAAATATCATTATATTGAGATTAAGTTAGACAGATTTGTATTCAATCAGAAAAAGAGCAAGAGTTTTGAACAATGCATCTCAGTTTGACTAAAATATTATTACAAACACCAAAGCCCCACAAAAATTATCTGTGGGACAACTCATATAAGACAACAATGATTTTCAAAATAAAAGTCAGCAAATAATGGATCTGCTGACTTATAATACAGTGAAATTCTGTCAAATTATTTTATCTCAAATTTACGGAATAATATAATTATTAAGCTCTTTGAGCATCGTTTCTACTTTATTTATTTCCATAAAAGTAGTTCCGTAGTTTCCTGAAATCGGGCCGCTCAGATAACATATAATATCCTCAGGTGCAAGTTCTCGATTTTCAACAAGCTGCATGATTGCACGCGTGAAGTATTCTCTCAAGTCATTGTTTATATCTTCTTGATAGTACGGAAAAACACCGTAAGATAGGGACAATTCACGTATAGCGTGCTCCACATAACAGACAGCTAAAATTGGATCTGCTGAACGATAAGAGGACAAATACCTCGCGGTTCTGCCACTGTATGTATCGGTGAAAATAGCTTTTATATTGATATGTTTTCCGGCCTGAACGGCAGAGTGAGCCAAAAACGAAGAGACATCTCCTTCTTTAAACTGAATCGGGATGTCATTTTCGGGGATTTTGGTAGATTCAGCTTCTAAAGCTATTTTTGACATCATTCGAACCGATTCGACCGGGTATTTCCCGTAGGCAGTTTCACCACTAAGCATCAGGGCATCAGTACGGTAGTAGATTGCATTCGCTATATCAGTTACCTCAGCTCGAGTCGGTCTCGGATTTTCAATCATTGAGTGGAGCATCTGTGTAGCAACGATTACCGGTTTGCGAGCTTTCACACAGCGGCGGATTAATTTGCGCTGAATTCCCGGAATTTTTTCCTGTGGAACTTCAATTCCTAAATCTCCTCGCGCCACCATCACACCATCCGCAACTTCTAAAATCTCGTTAATATTATCAACTCCCTCCTGATTTTCAATTTTTGCAATGATTTTGATATGGCTGTTTTGAGCATCCAAAATCTCTTTAATGTCGATCACATCTTGTTTTGTCCGGACAAAAGAATGCGCCACGAAATCAATATCTTCTTCAATGGCAAGTGCAAGAAACTTTTTATCACGCTCCGTGATTGAAGGTAGATTGATGCGGACACCCGGCACATTCACGCTTTTACGACTACCGAGCCTTCCGTCGTTTAGCACTTCACATATCAGCGAATCGGTGTTTTTTGATAAGACTTTAAGATCGATTTCACCATCGTCAATCAAAATATCATCGCCGACATGCAAATCCCTCACAAAATGCGGATAACTCACTGCGATACATTCTTTCGAAGAAAGCCGGTCGATATTTCCAACCAACTTTACGGTTTCTCCCGTAAGAAGCTCTATAGGATCGCCATCTACAGCGGTTGTACGAATTTCAGGACCTTTTGTATCCACTAACAATCCGATGTGTCTGCTTACTTGACGAACATTTGTGATTATTTTCCTAAATCCAGCTTCGTCTAAGTGAGCAGAATTCAATCGGACTACATTCATTCCCGCATCAAATAATTCTTTTAGGAATTCTACTTCGCATCGTTTATCACTGATTGTAGCGACTATTTTTGTGAACTTTTGTTTCATATATAAAATTGATTTCTATTATAAAATAAATAAACCAAGTTGTTGCAATAAGCATCAGTGGAAATTTCCACATCAGGAGTTAATTAAAACCCTCCAATGCCAGCCTGTACGAATCCAGTCCAAAACCAACAATACAGCCCCTGCAAACCGCTGAAAGGTAAGAGTGATGTCGGTAATTTTCTCGCTTAAACACGTTTGAAATGTGCACTTCCACCACAGGAGTGGTAACACCGCGCACGGCATCGGCAATCGCTATGGAAGTATGCGTGTAGGCTCCGGCATTAAGGATGATTCCATCGTAAGAAAATCCAACCTCATGAATTTTATCAATGATTTCTCCTTCAATATTGGATTGGAAATAGTCTAACTCTATGTTTTTAAAAATCTCTTTCAATTCTGAGAAGTACGTTTCAAAATCCTTTTCTCCATAAACCGTTGGTTCACGCTTCCCGAGCAGATTAAGATTCGGGCCGTTTATAATGATTATTCGCTTCATAGTACGATTTTTCTGCAAAAGTAACAAATATAAATCAGTTTTCTCGATTTATTATTTAACAATTAACTTCAAAAAGTGTTTTTTGATACATAATTTTATAGTTGTTGACATAATGTTTTAGAAATTAGTACCTTTGCCCCATATAAGTAATTCATTCATTATGCAGAATATAGCAGTAAATATTCTTTCAGAATCTACTCAAATCGCCTATAAGGAAACGCTTGAAACCAAAAAAGCAAAAAGTTGGCTGAAAAGTATCAGTGCCTTTGCCAATGGTGTCGGTGGAACTCTTGTTTTCGGAGTTAGAGACACAGACCATCACATTGTTGGTGTAGATAATACACAAGAAGTTGTTACCAAAATATCAGAATTAATTCAAGCGCGCATCAAACCACAGCCACAAGTTGAAATTCAGGTTTCAGTATTAGAAGGAAAACAATTAGTTCTCGTGAAGGTTAATTCGGGGCAAGCTACCCCATATTATTATGTTCAGGATAATACTCATACTGCATTTGTACGTTTGGGGGATGAGACCCTCACGGCTACCGAACAACAATTGACAGAGTTGATACTCCGCGGTAAGAATGAAACGTTTGACTCACTTATAAGTAACTATAAGAAATCAGACTTTAGCTTTACCCTGTTTGAAGCTACTTTTCGGGAAAGAACAGGAACTCGAATTGTAGCGACTGATTACTTGTCATTCGGTTTAGTGAATGAAAAACAGGTACTGACTAATGCTGGAGTGTTATTTACCGATCAATGCCCGTTTAGACAAAACAGAGTGTTTTGTACTCGATGGAATGGCTTAGAAAAAGGCTCTATATTTGATGATGCTTTGGATGATAAAGAATTTAGCGGAAGTTTGGTTTTTATCCTTAATTCTGCAAAAGAATTTATTAAATCTAACACTAAAATTCGTTGGGCAAAATCGGCGGACAGCCGAATTGAAAAGCCGGATTATGCTGAAAGAGCTTATTTTGAAATTTTGGTAAATGCCATAATTCACAGAAATTATTTTGATTTGGGAAGTGAAATTCATATTGATATTTATGATAATCGATTAACTATTTGGCCTCCGGGAGGAATGATAAATGGACGGGTTTTTGAAGAACAGCCTATTTTTAGAATGGAGTCTCAACGAAGAAATCCCATTATTGCCGATCTTTTCCAACGAATGAAGTTTATGGAACGCAGAGGTAGCGGGTTTGGAAAAGTAATTGATGCCACATTATCTTTGCCCGGTTATACGGATAACTTTATGCCTGAATTTGAAGCGGATGAAAATGGATTCAGAGTTACTCTTTGGAATGTAAATTACAGTACCGACCAAGGTACCGACCAAGATACCGACCAAGATAATTTAAATGTGGCTGAACGACGACTGCTATTAATTGATTTTTGTAAAATACCGCGTTCTCGTCTCGAAATGATGGAATTCTTACAGTTAAAGCACAATCAGACTTTTCGTGATAATTACCTGAAACCTTTGTTGGAAAAAGGCATTTTGAAAATGACTCTACCTGACAAGCCAAATAGTATGTATCAGAAATACGTTGTAAAAGAAGGCGCAAAGTAATACAATATGTCAATAAACGAGAAAACATCAACTCAAATTATCGCTGACAATTAGCACTATAACATTCTATACAGACCAATTTTAATTGGGGGGGGGATACCATAAGTTAGTACCCCCCCCCAGATATATCTGGGGGTTATTTTAGGAATTGTACTACAGACAATTTTTAGTCGGTTATGGTGACTTTTTTTATTTCATTTTAAAATACTTCGTCTCCTATAACTTCGAATAGTCTACTATTCAATTTCGTAATCTTAAATTAATCCTTATTTTTGTATAAGATTATGGAAAATAACAATACATTCTTACAAAAGTTAAAGCCCGGTGTACCAAAAAGGGTATTACTTTTCATAGCGGGAGTGATTTGGTCTTTTGCGGGATTAATGCTGATTTACAGAGGAAGTATGATGATCGAGACGAATCAAAATAACCTGCTTTACAAGCTTCTGTTAGTTTTCGTTGCAGGCGGTTTGTTCTACTATCATATGTTTGATAAAATCTCCTCGTAACACACCAAACGGATAAAAAACCTCCAGTATGACCGGCCTTGCATATTCTCATTTTTCAACTTGAAAGGTTATCTGGTAATGGCATTCATGATAACATTAGGCGTAGTTTTGCGTTCAACAGAGATTGTCCCGCTGAAATACCTTGGATTCATTTATATGACAATGGGGATTCCACTTTTTGCTTCAGCATTACGATTTTATTATAATGGGATTTATTACAGAAAAGAAACAAAAAGTATTGAGTAATGTGAATTTATCACCGAAATATATAGGATATTTTCTTTCTTAATAATTCGATATAAACAAGCTATTTCTGATTAGATCCGTCCGGTATCTTTTCAGGTTCCATTTGGAAGGAGATTTTGAGACCATACCCGTACCGTTCCAAATATCAAATTCAGAGCCACATTCGCGACATATCGCCTTCATTCCGCTTTCGTCCGGAAAGACGCGGATTTTTGGATTTACCTCGTAAGGGCAAGCCAAGTCATATGCATAGTACTTCCCGTCATAGCCTATATTTACTAAAACCCCACCAAAACCATTTCTGTCAAGTTCCTTTATCCGCTTATCATAAACGACCGTGTCGAGCGGATTTCGAAATGTGGCATATTCTCCCAATAGATTTAGTTCCAGATAAACCGTAAAGTCCGGAATGCGCTTTTGTTCATCTCTTTCACAACCAAGTAAAAGAAAAATAAAAAATAATGGTATGTATTTGGCTGATTTCACATGGTTTGTTTTATAACAAAACGGAAACGGCAGGTAATTATTTTGTTTTTGTTCAGACGCTAATCTAAGTCTGCTGAAAAAATACAAAGTAAAAATTCGTTCGTTTTATGCAGACCTTATCTACTTAAAAATCAGAATTACAATTCGCTCCTGACTTGTCCCTTTTAGTGCGGTGGAAATAATTTCTGCAATATTTCTCTCATTTTTGTTGTCGGTTCAGCTTTTACGATTGCTATCTTGTTTGTAATTTTATTGAGTAGTTGTCCATCGACTA
>JAAYIT010000209.1 GCA_012523295.1 Porphyromonadaceae bacterium
ATAATACACGAAATATCAGAAAATGAATGTGATTATTCAACTATCCCTTTTCAGCGAATAACCTTTTTTGTGATTGAATTATTTCTTACGATTTCTCTTGTTATTTGTTTTTGTAAAGATTTAGGTCGCTTTCTCCCTTTCTACTTTACATTTCTTGCAAATCCCGTAGAGATAGAGCGAATAGTAGGAGACATCGAATTGAGCAAATCGCTTGTTTTGAATCATTTTTCCCACTTTTTTATCTGAAAATTCCTTTATTCTTCCACAAATTGTGCACACCATGTGGTTGTGCGTTGCTGCCCCGAAAGTTTTTTCGTATTGTGCTATCTGATCGCCAAACTGATGTTTTACAATCAGTTTACATTGCAGAAACAGATCAAGCGTATTGTAGATAGTGGCTAAACTTACGCGGTAATCATTTTGCATGGATTTGTAGAGCAACTCTGCATTAAAGTGCCCGTCATACTGATAAACACGCTCCAAAATAGCGTATCGCTCAGGTGTTTTTCGATGCTTCCTTTCAACCAAGAATTTGGTGAAAATTTCTTTAACAGCATCTAATGAATAGTCTTCTCTCATGGTTAAAAAAATAAACTAAATTACCCTTTTCCTTCCATTAACCAAACTCAACGATACAAAAGGGGAATTAAAATTGATAAATTTGTGTTTCCTTGTTGGCTTAGGTCTTTCTTTTTTTAACAACTAACAAAAGTACTACTTTTTAATGAATTAGAATATTAAAAATCTAAAAAAGATAGCTCCTCTTTTAATTCATTGTAAATAAATCGCTTGGAATCTACATTAGAGGTCTCAAAATCGGCTATTCGGAGTAAAATATTTTTACCGATTCCTTTTGCCTTTCGACTTATTCTGTTCAGTGCTAACGAAATAGATTTATAAAGCTGATATTCTTCCGTGTCAGAAAGCTTTATTGACAGATCTACAATTTTGTCAATCTCTTCGCTATCAAGCGATTCCCAGATTCGTCCAATGAGCATAAATCCCACAATTTGATTCCAGGTTTTATCCGAATTTATGCATTGTAAGGCGAGCTTGTTTGCATAAGGGAGCTTAGAGAATAAATTCATTGTAACCTGCTCTGCAAGCTCATTTTGGTTGATTTCTGTAAGCCAGTCTTCGGCCATTTCCTGAGTGAATTTATCCGCGGGTTGAAGCAGAATGGCGAGAATCATCATTTCTCTGATTTTCGTTGCCCAAAGCCGCTGAGCTAGATCATGATTCTGATCGTAATCTTTCGCTATTTCTTTTATTCGAGGATACTCTACTCCAAAATTTCTTTTGTAGTTGATCCCGTGTTCAAGCATAAGTGCTGCAACTTCTCCGCTCATCGATTTTCGGACTTTAGTCCTTATTTCTTTGATCTTATCATCAATTTCTTTGTTCTCTATGAAAAATTTCATTTTTTATTGTTGTAGAATTGGTAAAAAAATTTGCACAATCGCAAAAACTGAATTATCTTTGCACTCTCAAAATCATGGTGGTTGTAGCTCAGCTGGTTAGAGCGTCGGATTGTGGTTCCGAAGGTCGTGGGTTCGAACCCCATCATCCACCCGAAATGAAAAGGAAGTTCACAAATGGCTTCCTTTTCTTTGTTTTAAAGAATCCCGATTGCAAAATTAAAGAAAAAAATCAATACTTCCGCTGCACAAAATAAAACCAGGTTACCGATACCAACCCTTTTATAATGGTAGAAATGGAGATAGCCCACCAGATTCCGTTTACGCCCATGCTCTTGGCAAGTATTATCGCAAGGGGAAGTCGTAAGGTATTAAATAAAATACTCACAATAGCCGGCGGAGTGGTTTTGCCCATTCCGTTAAACATCCCCTGGGTAGTAAGTTCTATCATCATGAGCAGCTGCGAAAATCCCATGATATAGAGGTATTCGCCACCGGCAATGTAAGCTTTTTTTTCTGGAATAAAGACTGAAAAAATCTCACTTCCGAAGAGCATAAAAGCTGCTGTTACCAGTAGGCCGAGAGTGCCCATTGTAAGTAAAGTAAATCGGTATGCATGTCTGGCTCTGTGCATTTTTCGTGCAGCGAAATTTTGCGCGACAAAGCTACCGAGCGCCGTTCCGAATCCTTGTGAGGTATTCCAGGTAATGCCTTCGATCTGACCACCTGTGGTCTGGCTTGTTACTCCTAAATGACCGCCGTAAACAGGAGCAATCCGGGTTAAATTCATATTGATAATGGCGAAATAAACATTCATTGCCGCTACCGGAATACCCAATTTTAGAATATTTACCGTATAGAATCTCCTCGGCTTAACCCAAAATGAAAATCGTCCGAGCATCAATCCTTTTTTATTTCTCAGATGTTTAACAAACAAAGTGAGCACAACAAGTTGCGATAAAACTGTGGCAAGCGCCGCTCCCTGAGAACCCATCGCCGGGAAAAATCCTAATCCGAAAATGAAAAGCGGATCGAGCAGGATGTTTAAGATAAGGCCTATCGCGTTGAAATAGAACGGGATATCACTCCTGCCGGTTCCGATATAAATTCCGGAAAAATTGAGCACAAGAAAAGCTACGGGCACTCCGAAAGAGATAATCTGAAGGTAGTTTATTGCTTCATGAGTCACATCTGCATCAAGTTTGAAAAAAGAAATCGGGACTTTTGGGAAAATGAAGAATAACAAACCAAAAAACACCCCTAAAGCAATGGCAATAGTAGTTGTGTGAGATGCATACATGATTGCCCTGTCCATTCTTTTGGCGCCGATGGACTGACCGATGGAAACCTCTGCGCTCACTTTGGATAACAACGCGAATGAATTCATCATCCACATAAGCATACTCACTGTGCCTACGGCCGCCACGGACTTGCTACCCAACCGACCTAACCACGCGATATCCACCATGTTGTAAGTCATCTGGATAAAACTTACAGCCATCAGCGGCATGGCCAGACTTATCAGTTGACGATAAATACTGCCACGCGTCAAATCACGAATTGCCGGTTTGGGATATTTTGCTTTTTCAGACACGAATTTAATCTTAAGTAATTATTACCGGTTTCATTTCGGCGAAAAAATAAACTGCAAAGGTAATCAAAAATCAAAGCAAACCTCGTATCAGCAAGATTCGATTATGCGGTGGTTTTGAAAAGTCTAAAAGATGTAAATGTAGCACAAGTTTAACTTTTTTTCGCGGAATTGTTAACTACGAACCTTTTGTGCTTGGTTTGATTTCGATAGTAAAATAAGTTTCGAATTCCATAAAGGCGCGTAGTGCCAATGTTGTTTATGTCGCTGATAATTAGCGATATAGTATTCTAATATGTACAATCTTTAAAATTTAAACCTAATTTCAGGTATTCAAATACAGCAGTAAACGGGAGTAAATAGTTACCAAAATTAGTCGCCTGAATTAAACTTGTTCCTTTTTATTAAAAAAACCACAATGATCAATACTGCTGTAAGTGTCAACGCCCTATTAACTATCAAAATTTTATATGTCATGACGACTTCATTTAGATGTAAATATCAATTTCTTATGCGAATCAGGGGTTAAAAAATTAAAAATTAACAAATTTAAACAATATTGTTTATAAGTTTCCGTTAAGGAACATAAACCGATTAATTCACTACAATTATTCAAATTTATGTTCCCAACGGAT
>JAAYIT010000210.1 GCA_012523295.1 Porphyromonadaceae bacterium
ATTCCATCAAATATTCTTTTAGGCAAAAACTCGATAAGCTGACTGAATACGTATTTTCCTGTGTTCATGCTTGCCTGGGTTATAATCAGGCTGTAATGATACGAAATCAATTCAAATCGGCACCGATTTTTTTGCTTATAATTAATTATATATTAACAACTTATAACGACCAATCAAAAATTTATTTGGCCACTAGTGCTTTTTTATAGTTAAATGAACATTATCGTCCATATTTTTAGTGGCTATTAATGATATGAACTATTCGATTGAACAATCAGAAATAACAGCTTTGACAAAAGATATTGACCGCTTTGCTGCTCTTGTTGATTTGTTTGCTGACGGTCTTTCTGACAGACAGTTGTTCATGGCAGAAATTGAACGTTTCGAGAGAATTGATTGGGTAGAGCAAAATATGTTCAACCAGATGTTTGGTTATTTTGCTCTTGCATCAGCATATTGTGCTTTGAAGAGCAAAGAACTCGATTATACTAAGGCCCACTATACAAATGTTTATATCTACAAAGAGATAAGCTATTATCATAATGTTCAGTACATTGTTTCAAGAGTGACCAAGGAGCAATGGGCTGCATTATTCAAAACTGTATTTCAAATCTATTGCCGAGCTTATCTTTGCTTGGCAAATGCTTATGATCACGTGGGACGTTTTTGCGAAGCTCAGCAATATTATCATCTGGCTGCCCTAAATGAACGCAATAAGAAGGATGTTGAAATAAATCGAGGTTATTCATATGCAAATATGCATACTTTTTGGGAGCATGAAGAACCATGGATAGTAAGACGGGCACAAAAAATATTTTCACTCTATCCCAAAGATATAGATGAAAAGGCACCAGGCTTACGCGAAATGGTATGCAAATGGGTGGCTCCATCTTTTGATATGCCCAAAATTAATTTTGCAAGTATTCCTGACTCTGAATACGAAAAATGGGTAAATATAAACTATATTAGAATCAACCGATATTGTGATGTGGACTGCTATTCTGAACTTTCGATGAATGATAACGTTATGCTCCATCAGATTCACGACACTGCAGAAAGAAATGAGTTATTCGCTTCAATGTATGATGAGATAATGAAGTCATTTATAAACACTAGAAAATTGCTTTACAAAACTATTTTTACTCAAACGGATTGTGATATAGAACAGTTGAAGATGGTTTACAAAAATTTTTATTCCATTCTGGATAAGATTGCTCTGTTCATTGCTGTGTTTTTGAACCTGCCAATTAAACCTCATGCGGTTGATTTCTCCAAGATATGGACTGATACAAGTGGAAAAAACATAAGGCCGGAAATTTTGGCTCACGAGTGCAATCTTTCATTGCTTGCTCTGTACAACATTAAATTGGATGTGTATGGAAGTAAGATGGATGGTTATATTATGGATGAACTAACAAAGGATTTGCAACGTATCCGCAACTTCATTGAACATAAGTTTATAAAGATCGATGAAGGTCAGATGTCATATAATGATTACCAACTAACCATTTCAAAAAACGAACTGAATATTGACACAATAAGACTTGCACAACTTGTAAGATGTGCTATTATTTACTTATGCAACTTTGTTATGCACGCAGAATATGATAAGAAGAACAACCAGTAGAGTTCTTTGATTATCCAAGCATTAACCTGCCAATGGAGTTCATGAACCAACACAAGTTCGATATATGAAAAAGCTTATTGTATCATAATACTATTTTCCAGAGAAATTTCAGATCAATGAGATTTCCCCTAAGTTGGTGCGTAGAGGGCAGAAGGTGGCTGTGCTCTGTGGAGTACCCAACTATACAAGAAGGATGGTATTTGAAGGGTTCGAAAGTAAAGAAAGTAGAGAAAAGTGTTCCGAGGAATACCGGCAGAAAACGGGCATCAAGGTGGTGCATGTGGAGCAGGTGCCTCGCGGCAGGTACACGCTGAAGCTCGTTATGAACTACTTCGCTTTTGTGAAGAACAGTATGTTAGAGATTAGTCGCTTCGTTCGGTAGCGGTTAGTGATCTATCCTTTATATTCGACGTTGTGCTCGGTACCAGCTTTCACATATTGCCTCGATGTATGCCGGCCCTGAAGGATCAAAGGCTGACTCAGCAAAGAACATATCACCCTACTTATAAACTCATATGGAGAATGTAATTTGCAGAGAATAATGAATCTCTGGGTAAGTGTTACTGTCTTTCCAAATTTTGAAAAAAATGATGATTTTGGAAAGAAAGTACGATCAAGGCTGTAATAGATCTTGGAGGATGTTAATATGACAAAACAAGTGTTAAGAGAGACTTTGTCACAATTACATGAGGTTCTTGGGGAATCAATCAAGAATTACGGGAAAGATTTGGACATGTTAATCCCTATGTATTCTGTGATAAAGGTCCAAGGAAAACTAAGTGAAGAAACAGAACGAATTCTACCAGTTTTAGAGATTGTTGCAGTAATTGAGCTCTCAATGATTGAGCTTAACGCATACATGCGTGCCCTGATTTTGTTAGATGATGATTTGCTTAAACAAACCTATTTGGTAAATATAAATAGGGTTGTTGCAGAAGCTGTGAAAGCTTTATTTGGTTACAAAAAAGACGAAAATCTCTCTTTATGGAAGTCTTTCTATACTTTTTACATTCTTCCTGATCCGAGTAAGCACAACTTGGCGTCACAGATAGAACACGATGTGAAGAGAATGTGGGGACAACATATATCATGGTCAGATAGAAATATAACAACCCATTTTGATAGGGATGTAAGAAAAGTCGCGGACAAGTACTTAAAAATAACTGACGAATACAAAGAGGTAAAAAAGGTAAATGCATACTTAAAAATAATTGGACAATTAAAACAGTTTGTATTTCCAGAATATACGTTGATAAAGAATTTTTGGTATGCCAATCCAGTTGATGTTATTGATATAATAAAGATTTTAGATAGTTATCTTGGAAAAGATGAGAAAATTCGGTCATGTGTCAATGAAATTTACTTCTATAATACAAAGCAACTGAAGCAAT
>JAAYIT010000211.1 GCA_012523295.1 Porphyromonadaceae bacterium
ACAAGGACGATTCTTAACGCCGTTCTCTCTGATTTTTTGGCTCACCGGACGAGGTCACTCGTTAGCAAGCCTTTTGAGACTATCAGATAGAGCTTGCGAAAGTTTAGTAAAATTACTATTGAAACCTTTGTTGCGGCTTCCATCCAAATTTTCCCAACCTTTAAAAAACCAAAACAACTTATTCTAAAATCCGTAGCGTTAAAAAAATCCGTATCTTTGCATTAAAAATTTGATGTCTGAAATTAGAATAATCGATACGTATAACACATTTAATCGAAACTTTTTATGAAACGAGCTATTTTTCCCGGAACATTCGATCCGTTTACCATAGGGCATTACAGCATTGTTATGCGTGGCTTGGAACTCTTTGATGAAATCGTCATTGGAATTGGGATTAATCAGACAAAACAGTCCCTTTTTGATATCGAAAAGCGAATAGAGATGATCAATCAGACATTCAAAAATGAAAATCGGGTTTCAGTTCAGAAGTATGATAGTTTGACAATTGATTTCGCGGAACAAGTAGGTGCGAAATATATTCTACGTGGATTACGTACGGTTTCTGATTTTGAGTATGAACACACCATTGCGAATGCCAACCGGCAATTGAACGGAATAGAAACAGTGCTCTTGTTTACCGAAACAGAGTATTCGTTTATCTCTTCAACTGTGGTACGTGATTTGATAAAGTATGGCAGGGATATTAAGGATTTTTTACCGCCCGGAGTGGAGGTTGATTGAATTGTTGAGTATTAAGATAGTAAGATTGTAAGATAGTTAGATTGCAAGATAGTTAGATAGTAAGATAGTCAGATAGTCAGATAGTCAGATTGTAAGATAGTTAGACTGTAAGATAGTAAGATTGTAAGATTGTAAATTAATAAAGTATAATGATAATCCGTTTTTGTTCCTAATCTTAATAAAATGTTGTTTTTTTAGATTGGGACTAACCGCTTGAAGACGGTTTGTCCCGTTGTATAGCGACATATATATGCAACAATCCCGACTATCGGGATGATTACAGTGCAACAATTTAAAATTGCAACAAATAGGAATGATTGCGGATAATCAAATAAAGTAATAAAGTAGATATATTGTCTTAGAATTATATGAAACAGCCATTTAAGATAAGTCTTAAACCCAAGAAAATGATGAATGGCGTGTTCCATACGACCTTAATGTAAAAAATAAAACTTCATTGTATGAAATATATGAAAAAAATAGTATTATCATTTATCCTTGTTTTGGTTTTTGGAATTACCGTAAACGCTCAACCCAAAGAAGAAAAGTATTTTAAAATTACCAAAAACTTAAGCGTTTTCAACAGCATTTTGCGAGAATTAAATGCTTATTATGTGGATACGCTGGATTATGATAAAGTAGTGGGAACTGGAATTAATTCTATGCTATCCATGCTTGATCCTTATACTATTTACATGCCTGAGGAGATGAATGATGACATTAAAATGATGACAACCGGTGAGTACGCGGGAATTGGATCGTTGATAATGCAAAAAGATGGGAAAGTTGTGATTTCAGAGCCATACGAAGGAATGCCGGCGCAAAAAAATGACTTGCGAGCAGGTGATATTATTTTGGAGGTAGATGGTGTTAGCACTGTTGGTAAAAGCACATCACAAGTGAGTGAAATGCTAAAAGGAAAAAATGGAACGATGATTACCATTAAAATTGAGCGATTGGAGCAAAAAAAACCGATTATCAAGAAGTTTCTCAGGGAAAACATTCAATTCAACCCGATTACTTACTCCACGGTACCGGAAAACGGAACCGGTTACTTGATGCTCAATGATTTTACCGATAAAGCTGCGGATGAATTTAAAACTGTAGTAAATGAGATGGTTAAAAAGGATAAAATCAGTTCATTAATAATTGATGTGCGAAATAATCCCGGTGGATTGGTGGATGAAGCTGTGAAAATTATGGGCTATTTTGTTCCGAAAGGGACCCCGATTGTATCTACAAGAGGTCGTTCGAATGAAACTGATCGAACTTACAGAACACCATCAGACCCAATTTTTCCGGATATGAAAGTGGCTGTAATGGTGAATCGAAGTTCGGCTTCAGCTTCGGAGATTTTGGCGGGAGCCATGCAAGATTTGGATAGAGGAATAGTAATTGGCGAGCGTACCTTTGGAAAAGGGTTAGTGCAAAGTATCAGGCCTGTCGGATATGGCGGACATTTAAAAGTAACGATGGCAAAATACTACATTCCAAGTGGCAGAAGCGTACAAGCGCTGGACTACAGCCACAGAAATGAAGATGGAAGTGTAGGGAGAATTCCGGATAGCTTGACTACCGAGTTCAAAACAAAAAATGGACGTATTGTTCGCGATGGAGGTGGAATTTTACCCGATTCTGTCACTACCGATTCACGAAAAATGAACATTGCCTATTACATTCTTATTCAAAATCATTATTTTGACTATGCAAATCGGTATGCGCTGAAGAAGAAGAAGATAGCTACACCTGATCAATTCAAACTCACCGATGCCGAATACAATGATTTTGTAAAATATTTATTGGAGGAGAAAAATTTCACCTATACCACGCAGACTGAAAACTACTTCAAACAACTTTTGGAAGTGGCAAGTTATGAAGGACTTGACGAGTCTGCGAAAGCTGAATTTGATGCGTTAAAAGCTAAATTGACACCTGATATTGAACAAAATTTACGGGATTACAGAAAAGAAATTGAAGAGTTGCTGACTGTGGAAATTATTCAGCGTTATTATTACCAAAAAGGTCAAGTTCAGTATATGCTGAAGGACGATAGTGACATTAAAACCGCAATAAATTTATTGAATAACGGTAAATATACCGCGTTGCTTGGGAAATAATGTGGAAATGTGGGAATGTACTAATTTGTTCAATTTCTCAAATATTTCGCTTTTTCTTAAAACAAACGAATTAACCATTTGACCAAAATATGGATTATTCAAAAATACCATCTCCTTGTTACGTGATTGAGGAGCAGCTATTTCGAAAAAATTTAGAACTGATAAAATCGGTTGCGGATCGTGCTGAAGTTGAGATAATTCTTGCTTTTAAAGCTTTTGCCATGTGGTCTGTATTCCCGATAGTTCGTGAATATGTAAAAAGCAGCACGGCCAGTTCACTGTCAGAAGCACGTTTGGCTTATGAAGAGATGAAAAGCCCCGCGCATACGTATGCACCGGCTTATTCAGATGCTGAATTCCTTGAAATAATGAAGTTGAGCAGTCACATAACCTTCAATTCTTTGACCCAGTTTCAACGTTTTTATCCTTTTACAAAAGATAAGAAAATCTCCTGCGGACTTCGAATTAATCCGGAGTTTTCTGTTGTAGAAACTGATCTGTACAATCCAAGCAAACCGGGTTCGAGATTAGGAATTATTGCAGATTTGCTTGGCGATAAATTGCCTGAGGGAGTAGAAGGTCTTCATTTTCATACACTTTGTGAAAATAATTCGTATGATTTAGAGCAGGTGTTGGAAGCTGTTGAGTCGAAGTTTCGGAAATATTTTTCCCAAATCAAATGGATTAATATGGGTGGCGGTCATTTAATGACGCATAAAGATTATAATGTTGAGCATTTAATTGCCGTTTTGAAAAAATTCAAAGAAAAATATCCTCATTTGCATGTGATATTAGAGCCGGGGAGCGCGTTTGCGTGGCAAACAGGATCATTGGTGTCAACTGTTTTGGATATAGTGGAAAATCGCGGTATAAAAACAGCCATGCTTGATGTTTCATTCTCATGTCATATGCCGGATTGCCTTGAAATGCCCTACAAGCCTGCTATCCGAGGGGCAAGTGATCCGATTCCCGGAAAACCAACCTATCGGATGGGAGGAAGCAGTTGCCTGTCGGGTGATTTTTTGGGTGATTGGTCGTTTGAAAATGAGTTGAACGTGGGTGATAAAATTATCTTTGAAGATATGATTCATTATACTATGGTGAAAACCACCATGTTTAATGGAGTGACTCATCCTTCTATCGGAATTCTGGACAATGAGAATGTGTTCAAAATTATCAGAAAGTTTGAATACAATGATTATAAGGATAGGATGTCATAAATAAAAGCGTTTGTTTGAAATTGATATATAGATAAAAATTATTTGGTGCATATTAGATAATGAGTTACTTTTGTAGCGCAAGATTTATTAATGTTTGCACAAAGTTTGTTTGCAAATAGTCAAAGAATTACAAAATATTAGAATGAGAAAAGTATTAATTATTGGCGCCGGAGGTGTAGGTACGGTAGTAGCTCACAAAATTGCTCAAAATCCGGATGTCTTCAATGAAGTGATGATGGCTAGCCGCACAAAATCAAAATGTGACGTGATAGCCGCCGAAGTGAAAAAGCGGTATAATTTTAATATTCAAACTGCACAGGTTGATGCGGATAATGTCGAAGAATTAGTAAAATTGTTTAATGAATTTCAACCGGTGCTTGTAATAAATGTAGCTTTGCCATATCAGGATTTAACCATAATGGATGCTTGCTTAGAAGCAAAAGTAAATTATTTGGATACAGCCAATTACGAGCCAAAAGATGAAGCTAAATTTGAATACAGCTGGCAGTGGGCTTATCATGACAAATTCAAAAAAGCCGGTTTGACAGCGATATTAGGTTGCGGATTTGATCCGGGTGTGACCAGTATATTCACGGCTTACGCTGCAAAACATCATTTTGATGAAATTCACTATCTCGATATTGTGGACTGCAACGCGGGAGATCACGGAAAGCCTTTCGCTACTAACTTTAACCCTGAAATTAATATCCGAGAGGTAACTCAAAAAGGAAAATATTGGGAAAACGGGAAGTGGGTCGAAACTGAACCGCACGCCATTCATAAACCACTGAATTATCCTGATATAGGCGCTAAAGAATCGTATCTGATATATCACGAGGAGTTGGAGTCACTTGTTAAAAATTTTCCAACCATCAAACGTGCCCGCTTTTGGATGACTTTTAGCGAAGAATATCTGACTCACCTGCGTGTAATTCAAAATATCGGCATGGCGAGAATTGATGAGGTGGAGTATAACGGATGTAAAATTATTCCGATTCAATTCTTGAAAGCAGTTCTTCCGGATCCGGGTGATTTGGGCTCAAATTACAAAGGAAAAACTTCAATAGGCTGCCGAATCAAAGGTTTCAAAAACGGAAATGTAAAAACGTACTACATATACAACAATTGCAGCCACGAAGAAGCCTATAAAGAGACCGGAACTCAGGCAGTAAGCTACACAACGGGTGTCCCAGCTATGATTGGCGCCATGATGTTTTTGACAGGTGAATGGAGTCAGGCAGGTGTTTTCAATGTGGAGCAATTCAATCCCGATCCGTTTATGAAGGAGCTTAACAAGCAAGGACTTCCTTGGAAAGAGCTTCACGATGTGGATTTGGAACTCTAATTGATTAGACACAGTTACGTGGTTAATAAAGTAAAGGACATTGAGAAATCGATGTCCTTTTTTGTTGGAATATTTATTTGTAAATTTGTGAAATGGTTTTGGAATTCCAACAACTTCAAACCAAAGCTATCTTCAAATAATCCTATTCAAAATCTCCGCGCAATGAACAGAATATTTATTAATCTGCTTGTCTTCCTCTCTCTGTTTCCTTCGCTTTCAGCGAAACAGATCAAACTTCTGACGATAGGGAATAGCTTTTCACAAGATGCTGTGGAACAGTATCTCTATGAGTTGGCGGATGCGAATGGCGATACGATTATTATAGGGAATATGTATATCGGTGGTTGTTCGTTAGAAAGGCATTATAGAAATTCAATGTCAAATTCAGCAGATTACTCGTACCGTAAAATTACTGATGGAGAGAAGGTTACAAGTGATAAATACACTTTAAAAGAGGCTCTCGAGAATGAAAAATGGGATTATGTTTCCTTTCAGCAGGTGAGTCAGAACTCGGGCATGTACGAAACCTATTTTCCGTATATCGACAGTTTGATATTGTATGTAAGAAAACACACAGACAATCCGAATCTGAAAATCATTCTTCACTCTACTTGGGCATATTCTCAGAGCTCCACCCATTCCGGATTTGCAAATTACAATAGCAGTCAGCTTACTATGTATCAGGCAATTGTAGAAACCACAAAGCAAGTGGCGGAGAAAACTAATGCCAAGTTTATTGTCCCGTCCGGAACAGCCATTCAGAATGGACGAACAAGTTCGCTTGGAGATACATTTTGCAGGGATGGTTACCATCTGGAGCTTACATACGGCAGATATACCGCTGCTTGTACATGGTTTGAAAAACTATTTGGAATTTCTGCCATAGGGAGCAAGTATTTCCCTGATACCATTACTCCGTTTCAAGCTAAAATAGCACAGTACGCTGCTCATTATGCCTGTAGAAATCCGTTGACGATAACCTCTCTTGCTAATTTGAGAGAGTGAAATATCTTATCAAGTGTTTATGGCCCCTATGACGGACAAAAATGTCCGTACCCTTGATAAAAACTATCTCATCATTTGTTCCTCCAAAATTAACAAATAAGAAAAACATTTCACTGCAATAAACATTTGAAACCTTCGTTATAGCTACAAACAAAAAATTCTTACCAATAGCATATTTCTACACTACTATCCCCTGACATTTTTTTTCTGTTTCAGTAAACCCCAAGTAACTGACTGTGTATCTTTGATATATACCGGACTATTGCAACATTAATTTTTAAACACAAAATATTTATGAAAGTAAACAGGCTTTATTGGATTTTTGCTATTGCTGTTGCGTTTATTTTACAAAACATATCAGCTACCGGAAATGTATGGTCGGCAACTCCCACATATGCAGATAATTCGGTGTTGTCGCATGGTGATTTTTACAAAATTCAAGTAAAGAACAGCGGAATTTATAAACTTACTTTTGAAGATTTAAAGTTTATGAACCTTGAGCCTGAGAATGTGCGTGTTTTTGGTTATGGAGGTGGTGTGCTTGAAGAGGATTTATCACTGCTTAGTGTGGATGATTTGCCCGAAGTAGCAATTTGGATGGAAAAAGGTGCGGATAATATTTTCAACGCGGGAGATTACATCCTTTTTTACGCACAAGGCGTTGTGCGGTGGACGTACGATAAAGATATGGGTATGTTTACGCATAAAAATAATCCGTATGCCAATTACGGTTATTATTTTATCACCTCCGATGCGGGTGTTGGGAAAAGAATGGAAGAAAAGTCCATTACAGTGCCTATGAATGCTTTAGTTAGAACCGTTGATGAATTTATCGATTATCAGGTGCATGAAAGAGATTTGGTGAGTTTGGTGCATGCAGGAAAAGAATTTTACGGAGAAACTTTTGATGAAACACTTTCGTATAATTTTTCTTTTGAATTTCCAAACATCGTGATAGACTCAGCTTCAACCGTTCGGATAAACGTAATCTCGGAGAATAAAAACACGCCAAACGCATCTTTCTCCCTGAATTTGAATGGACGGCCCGAAAAAATTATTGAAGTCAACAAGGTGAGTAGCGACTATTATGAAAAAGGAAAAGACGCCACCGCAATGCTTGATTTTCAGCCGACAGGAGATAATCTGGACTTTACGCTGACTTACAATATGCCGAATCCACGGGCTAAGGGTTACCTGAATTATTTGACAGTCAATGCAAGGCGCAAGCTGATAATGAGTGGGAGTGTGATGCAGTTTCAGAACGTAGATTATTTAGATTCAAATTCTTACAATCAATTCTTGTTGAGCAATGCAGATGAAAATGTGCAGATTTGGGATATTACGGACCAAGCAAATATTTCTCTTCTTAAAACCGAGAGAATTGATGGGAAAATCCGATTTGTTGATTTTGCAAAAGAACTTCGTCATTATATAGCAGTCAATCCGAAAGTAGGTTCCGTATTTCCAACACCTGAAATAGTGGGAAAAGTCTCAAATCAAAATCTACACGGAATAGCGCAGGCTGATTATGTTATTCTTACTCATCCCGATTTTTTGGCTCCTGCAGAAAGATTAGCTGAAGCACACCGGCAAAAAGACCAAATGTCCGTTGCAGTAGTAACTACAGAGCAGGTTTTCAACGAATTTTCGTCCGGTACACCCGATGCGACTGCTTATCGCCGGATGATGAAAATGCTATACGATAGAGCAATTGAATCAGGTAGTACCGATGCACAGCCGAAATACTTGCTGCTTTTTGGAAAAGGAAGTTTTGATAATCGACAAATCTTGCAAAATTCCGGTTTTTCAAAGCATAATTTTATACTTACTTATCAAGCTGACAATTCTTTGAATGACTTTTATGCATATACGACCGATGATTATTTTGCATTTTTAAAAGATCAAGACGGTTCAAATATTTCAAGACACAAACTTGATATAGCAGTTGGCAGATTTCCGGTTACCACTGTAAAAGAGGCTTATGACGTGGTGAATAAAACCATTCGATACATGGAAAATAATGATAAAGGAAAATGGAAATCGCAAATGAGTTTTATCGGTGATGATAGAGCCGGAAATCTTTTTATGAAAATAACAGATAATTTGACGATTTTAATGCAAGAATTAAATCCTGAATATCATATCAATAAGCTTTATGTGGATGATTTTCCGGTAGAGAATGTGCCTCCCGGAAATGTATTTGTTCCTTTGCTTAAAGATAAGTTACTTGAACAGGTTAATTCCGGAGTTTTCTATTTGAATTACACGGGAACTGGTACCTCTGTTCAATGGTCATTCAAACGTATTTTAGAAAATGATGATATAGCTGCATTAAATAATACAAATTTACCGCTATGGATGGCTGCTACAGCTGATTTTGCTACATTTGACAGAGGACTTACGTCTATGGGTGAGCATGTTATCCTTAATCCGAACGGTGGCGGAATAGGAGCTTTAGGAGCTACGCGAACTACTTATGCTTCACAAAATGAAAAACTTAATCGGTATTTTATCGAAAATTTATTCAGCAAGAAAGATGGGAAATATTTGCGTGTTGGAGATGCATTAAAAAACGCAAAAAATCAAATTTCTTATGAAATAAATAAACTTACGTTTGTTTATTTGGGCGATCCGGCAATAAGATTAAACTATGGTGATGAATATCAGGTACAGACTGTTAAGCTCAATGATTTGCAAGAATTTCTTGGTACGGACACTATTCGAGCTAACTCTACCAATACGATTAGCGGGAAAATCTCGGATGAAAACGACACTCTGAAATCTAATTTCTTTGGCGAACTTTATTTCACAATTTACAGCAAACCGGAAAATAAAGTTACACTTTATAATAATCCATTTGATACTCCTTATCCTTTTGAATATCAAGATAGAAATATAGTTTTAGAGGGAACAACGGAAGTGATAAACGGTTTATTTGAGTTTACCTTTACGCTTCCATACGAAATCAGCGAAGAATTTGGAGATGGTTTAATAAGATATTATGCTGTTGATAATCAGAATGATATGGAAGCGCAAGGTGTTTTTGATAAGTTTACAATTGGCGGTTCTGTAATAGGTGCAAACGTAGATTTGATAACAGTTGCTGAAAAAGAATTGCTTGTTTCTAATTATCCAAATCCGGCTCGAGAAATGGTTCATTTCAAAATCGTCGGTAATAATAATGTGCAGAGTTTTGGAATTGATATATTTGATTTGTCAGGAAGAAAAGTCCAATCATTCAGCTCGAAAAATCAAAATCAAATTATTTGGGATTTGACAAACTCATATGGAGCAAAGGTAAAAGCAGGAACCTATTTTTATCAAGCAAAAGTCAAAACTATTGACCAAGAAATCGTAAATTCAGGAAAAATAATAGTTATAAATTGATTGGACAATTGAATATGTTAAAAGCCAACGATCTCATAATGATTTAGTTGGCTTTTCGTTTTTTCTGAATATTCATACGATGAAAATCTATTTTTTACACTAAGGACGTATGGAACACGCCATTAACCATTCTCTTGAGTTTAAGATTTATCTTAAATGGCTGTTTCATTTGACAATTATTCAGGGGAATCAACTGCCTGACTTTTCGTGCTTTTTCTCAAAACAAAATATCCCAAAACTCCGCCAATTATCGATGCGGTAAAAATTCCGATTTTTGCTTGATTTATAAGCATTTCATTTGTAAAGGCAAGTGATGAAATAAAGAGCGACATGGTGAATCCGATAGAAGCTAATAGAGATATGCCTACTAAGTTCTTGATGTTCATTCCGTCCGGGAATGAAGCGATTTTTAACTTAACCATCAGTAAGGTAAATCCGACAATTCCAACTAATTTACCGACTAAAAGTCCCACTCCAACGCCTAAAGCGACGTTTGTGCTAAACAATTCCTGACTGTCAATATCTATTGAAATTCCGGCGTTTGCAAGGGCGAAAATGGGTAAAACCACGAATGTTACTAATGGGTGCATCGTGTGTTCAAGTCTTTGAAGCGGTGGAGTAGCAAAGTTGGTGTCTTTTTTTACTTCATAGAGCAAATGTACTTGTTGCTCAGTCAGAGTTGAATATTCGTTTGGTTGTATATTGCTGAATTTTGAAATTGAGTTTTTAATTCTCTCAATATACGTGTTTTCTTTAATACTCACATCTGCGGGAATGGTAAATGCCGCGAGCACGGAAGCAATCGTGGCATGTACGCCGGAAAGCATAAAAGCTATCCATACTCCGACAATTCCCAAAACAGCATAAAACAGAAGGCTCCGCACACCCATTTTATTCCCTATAAACATGATGAATACGAACCCAAGCCCTATTAGCAGGCTTTGAGTGGAGATATCAGAAGTATAGAAAAACGCGATAACCAAAACAGCGCCCAAATCATCTACGATGGCTAATGCCGTTAAAAATACTTTGAGTGAAAGTGGTACGCGTTTGCCTAAAAGATGAATAACCGCGAGTGCAAAAGCAATATCCGTTGCCATCGGAATTCCCCAGCCCGAATTGGCTTCGCCGGTAGGATTTAAGCTGATATAAATTATTGCAGGAATCAGCAATCCGCCAAGCGCCGCGCCGATTGGCAGTATCGCTTTTCGGGGATTGGAAAGATCACCGGCTACTATTTCTCTTTTCAGTTCAAGTCCAACCACAAAAAAGAAAATCGCCATCAATCCATCATTAATCCAATGGTGCAAACTGTATTTCAGCAATGAAACATCATTAAATTGCAGCCCAATCTTATTGTCTAATAAATAAAAATACTCGTTTTGCCATGGCGAATTTGCCAAAATTATTGCAGCGATAACACTTAATCCAAGCACAATTCCGCCGGACTGTTTTTGCCTCATGAATTTTTGAAGTGGTTGGGTTACTATGTCAATTAGGGAGGATACTCTGTCTTTCATATAAAGTGGTAATTATTTAGACTCCAGTACTTTACTGCTAAAACTGCCGTCCGGTAAATGAGTTTCGATTTTATCGCCTGAATTTATTTCTGTAGTTGAGGTTAAACGTATTCCGTTCTTAGTCGTGATGGAATAGCCCCTTTCTACTAAAAAATTTGGAGAATATGTTTCTATTTTTGTGTGAAGTAGTTTGAGTTTGTTTTCTTCTCGGACAATTCGGTTTCGGACTAAATTTTTTAATCGGAATATATACTTCAAATTCAGATTTAACTCCATGAGGTACTGGTGCTTAAGAGCCTGTCTGAAACGCAGCTTTGTCATTTCTAATTTATTTAGTTCATGCTGAATGGTGTTTTTCACTGATTCACTGATATCAAAAACAATCGAGTCTAACGTTGACTCAGCTTCGCTAAGTTTTTCGATAAGAAATTCAGCAGCTGCAGTCGGTGTTTTAACACTTGTGTGTGCCACCATGTCGAGAATTGTAATGTCTCGCTGATGCCCGATTCCTGCGATAATAGGTAGTGGAAATTGTGTGCAATTCAAGGCTATGTTGTAGCTGTCAAAGCATGAAAGATCGGTCGTAGCGCCACCACCGCGAATTATCACTACAACATCAAAATAATCGATATACGAAAAAATTTTCTCTAAAGCTTGAATGATTGATTGCTCCGCTTGGCTTCCTTGCATTATTGCCGGGAACAATTTCGGATAGAACACATATTTTTGGGCGTTTTTTTTTAGCTGATCGCAGAAATCTCCGTAACCGGCCGCTGTCTCGGAAGAAATTACAGCAATTCGCTGCGGTAATTCGGGAAAAAGAAGCTGCTTGTTCATATCCGCTATTCCTTCCTCGTTGAGTTGCCGTATGATTTGTAATCTTCTGGCTGCCAGTTCTCCAATTGTGAAAACAGGGTCAATGTCTCTGACATTCAAACTTATGCTGTACAATCCGCTGAATTCGACCAGCACAGAAACTAAAACTTTCAAACCGGCTCGAAACGTTTCACCTGTCGAACTTTCAAAATAGGGCTTGAGCATTCGAAATGTACTCGCCCAGCAAGTAGCGCGCATTTTAGCAAGAATATTGTCGCTGTCAGCCTCCTTTTCAATTAACTCCATGTAGCAATGACCATTGTTTACGTGCATTTCGCTTATTTCGGCACGTACCCAGATGTTGCTGTCGAATTCTTGATTTATAGTATGCCGAATTTTAGTTGTCAGTTCTGATAGAGATATTGAATTCATTGGTCACTTTTTTCGAATTTTAATATATAAATGCCTGTTTGGAAATCTCCGGAAGGAATTGTAATTGTCCGATTTACGATCTCCAAATTTCCACAAAGCTGGCCGGAAATGGAATAAAGGTTGGCTTTTTTGAGAATATTCTGATAAGATTCCGGAATTTTCAGCGTAATTGAAGAGTTTTTGTTTATTAATAATTTGTGTGTCATTTTGTTATTTTCAACGGACAGTTTAGCCAGGTCAGACTTTATCAGGCTGTCATAAGCAATTGAAAAATCCGGAATTCCATAGCCCAACCGAGTGCTTGGATTGCTGTATAAATGTGCACTTTTGAATATGTAATCTTTTAGCTCATCAAGTGTATGAGTTGGATAAATTGTTTTTGCAGCTTGCAGAAAACACGCGGTTATTCCGGCCAAAATTGGTGTTGAGAATGAAGTCCCATTGCTGCTTGCTGTTGCGCCTGATGCGTTTATTATAGCTGAATGGGTTCCCATTGCCGCAAGTTCAGGTTTTATCCGGTTATCTGAAGTTGGCCCGAATGATGAAAAGCTGCTCGGTACGCTATCCTTTGTTACTGCTCCAACTGTGATCACTCCTTCGGCATCTGCAGGAACGCCAATGTATTTCCAAGGTTTGGTCCCGTCATTTCCGGCAGAATTGAAAAGTAAAATTCCTTTTTCGTAAGCCATAGTTGCCGCGATGCTTGCCCGGATTGTATTTCCATCCATTTGTGAATATGTGTAATTCATGCTCGAATCATCAAATACAGTGTATCCGAGTGAGGTAGTTGCTATATCAACTCCCATGCTATCCGCGTATTCGATTCCTGAAATCCAAAAATCGGGTTCGCAGGGATACTCGCCAATGACCGCTTCTGTGCGAATAAGGAGATAAGAGGCTTTGGGTGCGGTGCCTACGAATGTTCCATTGATTTCAGCGGCCATCGCAGATAAAACCGCCGTGCCATGACCGTGTTCTGAAAAAATATCTGAATTTGGGTTTACAATGTCTTTTGTACCAATGAGTCTGTTTTCGTTACGCATAAGTTCAAATGCGGGAATGGAATTTACTCCACCAAATCCGGCATCAATTACCGCGATATGTATGTTCTTCCCTAAATATCCATTCTGATGAAGCACTTTCCCATTCATCAGATTGATTTGGGTTTCTGCAACTCCATAATTGAAGTCTGTATGATTGATTTTTTTAGGTGGTGCATGCGAAGCCGGATGTTCGTTTGTGATACCGGTGAATTGAGCAAACTTCACGAAAGGAAGTGACCGCACCGAAGAGATAATTGTCGAATCTTTCATCAAGACGGTAACTCCGTTCAACCACTTGGTAGTGCTGTGAATAAAAACTCCTTTGTCGGCTAATTCACTGATATAATTCGGATTAACCGGGAGGTCCGTACTGTCAATTTGGATTTTATAAAACTCCCTTCGTTCTATCGCTCGTTGAGAAAGAAATGTTTCCGGATTTGAAATGGAGTAGGGTGAATTGTTTTTATCTGTCAGCTGCACGTAGAAATAGTAGCCCGCAGCGCTCGCCGAAGTAAAAATGACTAAAAAAGAGAATATGAAAAAGTAAATTTTTCTCATTGGTCATGCCTGTTAGTAATTGCAAAGATAATATTTTTGAATCTTTTATTTTCTCTCAAATGTTAAATAACTTTAATTATTTGTTGAGTTGTGCATGTTATTACGAAATATTCGTAGATTTGCGAATAATTCGTAATGAATTGATTGCAATAAGGATATGTTTAATTTCAGAAAATAAGAAAAATGGAAAAGCTAACGCATCAAGAAGAGGAAATCATGCTTATTATTTGGGGAAATGAGCCCGGATTTATCAAAGATTTTATTGAAAAAATGGAAGATCCCATTCCGCCATACACCACTGTTGCTTCCATTGTGAAAAACTTGGAGCGAAAAGGATACGTAAAAGGGAAACTTTTTGGTAACTCTTATCAGTATTCGGCTATTATCAACGAGGATGATTACAAAAAGAAGTTTATGTCCAATGTGGTGAAAAAATATTTTGAAAATTCGTACAAGGAATTAGTCAGTTTTTTTGTCGAAGATAAGAAAATTTCAGCAGAGGAATTGCAGGAAATTATTAAGTTGATTGAAGGGAAATAGCGGGAAGCTCGAAGCTCGAAGCATGAAGCTCGAAGCATGAAGCTCGAAGCTCGAAGCATGAAGCATGAAGCTCGAAGCTCGAAGTGAATAGAAAGAAATCATAGACATTTGAACAATTAAACATTTGAACTTTTTTTACCATGGAAATTTACCTAATCAAAGTAAACATATCGATAATCCTGTTTTATCTGTGTTACAAATTGTTTTTTCAACGAGATACATTTTGGATGCTCCGCCGATCTTATCTTTTGGTAAGCATCTTGTTTTCATTTGCTTATCCGTTGTTTTCTTTAAAAGGATGGCTGAAAAAACAAGAGCCAATCATGTCAGCGATTGCAGCCATTCAATTGGATGAATTCGTGATAACACCGTCAGGTGCGTTGAATTCTTCGGTTTTCACGCTTGAAAACGTTCTTTGGGGAATTTTTGGATTGGTCGTTTTGATACTGCTAATTCAATTATTTCTACAGCTTTATTCTATTTTTATGCACAGAATTAAAGGCGTTAAATCAACATTGCAAGGCATTCCAATCATTAAAATGGATGAAAAAATTATGCCTTTTTCCTTTTTCCGCTGGATTTTTATCAATCCGAATCAGCACACAGAAACCGAAACAGCCGAAATTCTCGAACACGAGCTTACGCATGTACGGCAATGTCACTCGGCAGATGTGGTAGTTTCGCAAATCCAAAAAATAATTTGCTGGTTCAATCCGGCAGCGTGGCTTTTGGCACGGGAAATTCGTTTCAATCTTGAATTTCTGGCAGATAATCAGGTTCTTAAATCGGGTTTTGAACCCAAAAAATATCAATATCATTTATTAAGTCTTACTTATGAATCGGCCGATAATAAGTTGGGCAATCAATTCAATGTACTACCAATTAAAAAACGTATCAAAATGATGAACTCAAAAAAAACAAAAAAAACGGGATTGCTAAAGTATGCTTTGATTATCCCAATCGCTCTTACAATGCTGATTATGAATGCTATGCAAGAAATTATCGCATCGACTAAGAATGAAATTGAGCCCGCTGCAGTAACAGAGTTAACGACTTTAGTTAATAACGAAATTCAGCAACCTGTAAAATCACAGACGAAAAACACTCCTGATGTTGTAATCTCAATTGAAGATGTACCTGCTAATAAGTCGGCAAAAAGTGCGGAAACGGCAACGCTTAAAGAACATAATGACGACAAGAACAACAAGCTAAATGAAATGGTCGTCGTTGGTTACAGTTCTGATGATAAAGAAACATCTGTTTCAGAGCAGGATGTATTTGAATTAGTTGAAACTCCACCTTCATTTCCCGGAGGTGAAAAAGCCATGTACGATTATTTAGCCAAAGAGATAAGGTATCCCGTTGAGGCTCAAAAACAGAAAATTGAAGGTCGGGTGATGGTGCAATTTATTGTAAATGACCAAGGAAAAGTGATTCGACCAAAAATTGCAAGTAGTATGAATCCTCTTCTTGATGCTGAAGCGCTCCGAGTAATTAACTCCATGCCGAACTGGATTCCCGGTAAGCAAGGCGGTAAAAACGTAAATGTACGCTACACAATGCCGATTCAGTTTAAGTTGACCGGCAATAATTCGTCTGAAAGCGAAAAGAAAAAATTATCAGGCAATATCGTCAATATTCAAGTGAAAGATATAGCGGATGCAAAAAAAGAAGATATAGATCAAAAAGAATTAGAAATACCTAATAGTACGCTCATAATATTAGATGGTAATGAGATTTCTGTTGAAAAATTAAAAGAAATTGTCCCTGAAAAAATCAAAGAAATTTCTGTGCTGAAAGATAAGTCTGCAACAGAAATTTACGGTGAAAAAGGGAAGAATGGGGTGATTATTATCACTACAAAAAAATAATTTCAAAGAAATTTCTCAATTTTAGTTTATTAATTTTCAATTAAAACGTCAGAATGTATATTTTGGCGTTTTTTCTTGATAAACTTTGGCTTTATTTTTGATATATTTCCCAATGAACAAAAAAATGCCATGAAAAAAATCTTATTATTATTGCTAATAATCTCTGTATCTGTTGTTTCTGCTTCATCTAAGAAAATAGAAAATGTAAACGAATTGAAGTTGGATTCGGTTGAAACATCCATCCATATCGACTCAATTGAAACGTTATTTTCTTTTCCTATGATTTCAGTTGGCGAGGTGAGTTTTTCTAATGAAAATGAGAAGAAAAAGCAAAAATCGGAGTCAGCATCGGATTCACTACCAAATGTCGGGCTGAGCAAAAAGCAAATTGTCGATTTTTTTGTGCAAAACGTGATTTATCCCATTGAATTGAAACAAAAAGCGGCGGAGGAATATCTTAAAGTTCGATTTAAGGTAGAGAAAGATGGTAAAATTAAAAACCCAAAAGTGATTAACTCCAAATTTCCCGAAATCGAAAAAGAGGTACTTCGTGTAGTAGAAAAAATGCCGTTTTACTCCACAGATTCCATTTCTGTGAAATCCAAAAAGCAAAAAAAGAATAATCCTACCGATGAAACTACCGTAGAAGTTCCTATCAGTTTCCGATTGATGAAATTGTAAAAAAATCTGCTCTTCACCTCAACCAGACATTAAAGTCTCTTTGCAACGCTTTACAAACTTTCTCCTGTTATCTTTTGAATTCCTTCTCTTTTTCTCATTTTCCAAAAATTTTTATCTAATTTTGTATTACTATAATACACATTGATGAATTTGAGGACTTTTCTCATATTGATTTTTTCCCTTTTATTCAGCGTAGTGAAGTCTGCCAATTCATTACCGCTCGATACTGTATTGCAGAATATCTTTGAAGCGACAAAAGTGTACAGTAAAATTGTAAAGTCTTATGAATCTGACGCTTATATGCGAACTTTGGTAGAAACCAAAAAGAAAAATTTCTTATATAAGTACACCAACGCCATTCCAAACTTCGTGCTGCATGACCTGAAAAACGATGAAGCTATAATTGAAACTGTAAGTAAAATCAAATATAAAGCTCCGAATAATTATCACCAGAACGTAAACTACGTCACAGGAACCTTGACAAAAAAAAGTGATATCGCGCTGCTGCCACTCAAATTTATCAGTATGGATATTTATGAAGAAAGTGTACCCGGAGAAACATATTATCTGCCGTTGAGAAAAAAATCAGCCGATTACTACGATTATGAGATAACTTCGGTTGATGAAAGATGGAATAAGAAAATTTATACAATAAATTACACGCCAAAATACAAAAACCCGCAACTGCTTTCCGGTTTTTTTGTCGTAGAAGAAGGAACCTGGCGTATTCTTGATTTCAATGGAAAAGGAAGCGATTTGCTTTTTGAACACACTTTTGATGTTCAAATGGGAAATGACTCACTTACAACCCTTTTACCGGTTCGAATTTATATTTTTCTTTCGTATAAATACTTAGGAAATCATGTATTGAATAAGTTTCACGCCGATCTGACCTATAATGATGTCCAGTTTTACGAAACAGTAAGCGATAAGAAAAATTACAATCTGGGTGCGGTTTATCAGGTGAAATTAGATTCAGTACCATTGAATAACGATACTGTTCTGTGGGAAAAACTTCGGACTTTCCCGCTGACGGGTTACGAGACGTTGATAATTGAAACGCATAAGTTGAAACAAGCAGAAAAAGATGCAAAACGAAATCCTGCCGACACGCTGAAAACACCGAATAAAACGCTTGAATTTGCAAAAAATATGGTAATGAACACCCGTTACAAGCATAAATCTACTACATTCAATTTCAGCGGTTTGCTCAATCCGGCCATGATCGGATATTCCACTTGGGATGGGTTGACATACAAGCAAACTTACCGATTGAATTTTGATTTGGATCGTCAGCAAAGTATTAAAATCAATGCATTTGGTGGTTATTTATTCAAAAAAAATCAGTTTAATTATCAAGTTTCGGGTGTTTGGAATTATGAACCGTGGAAATTAGGATATGTCAGTTTAATAGCCGGAAAAGGTAATCCGACTTACAGCTCACGGTTTTTGAAATTACTTCAGGATACTTCCGAGTACAGTATTGACTTAAATTTAGCTCGATTCCGAGACTTTTATTATAAGATTTATAACAGCATTGAAATAACCAATGGTTTCCAATTAGGTGTAGGAATTGATTATCACATACGTGAACCGATTCATCCCGATTTCGCCATTGAAATTACCGGACATACTCTTAAAACACAATACCACTTCGTTCCGAGAGTTCGGCTGACTTGGACTCCGGAGCAATACTACATTACCGATGGAATTCAGAAAGTAAATGTACGAGCAGATTTCCCGACATTTAAGATTGAATATGCGCAAAGCTTGAAAAATGTTTTGCGTGGAAACTCATCATTTAGTCGGATTGAATTTGATATGGATCAGGAAATTCGCTTTGATTTGATGCGGAAATTAACTTACCATGTCGGCGTAGGAATGTTTGCCAATCAAAAAGATGAATATTTCAACGATTATACCTATTTTGCCAAATCCTATTTCCCGGAAACATGGGGCGATGGAATTGGAGGTGGTTTCAGCACATTGCCAACGCACATTTACAACTCTGCGGAGAAATACGCGCAGGGTCACTTCATGTACGAAACTCCGCGTTTCTTCCTCACCCGATTGCCGTTTCTATCCAACGGTGTAGCCCGTGAGCGGCTCTATGCCAGTCAGTTATACCTGTCAACCGGTAAGTCGTTTACCGAATTTGGATATGGAATCGGGAATCGCTTTCTCAACGCCGCGTTTTTTGTCGCGTTTGATGGCTTGAGTTACCATAATATTGGTGGGAAAGCAGTATTTTTATTGTAGTTTCTTGTAATCTTAGTTTTACCGACAGATATGTTACGTAAATCCACACTCGTTCAATTCATCTTTTTCACAGCGTTCCTATTGCTGGTTAGCTGCGGAAAGTCACGCACTTCGTATGGTACGATTGCAGAGTTGGACAGTATGGTCCACAAGTATCCGCGCTATGTTTTCAGTCGAGCGGAACAGCTCAGTATTGAAAATAACTCAACTTATCGACAAGCTTACATAGGTCTTTTAAGGTGTATTGCCGCCTATAATTCCGGTCAGCAGTTTACTTCGGATAGTTTGATAAACTTTGTTGTAAGCGAATTCTCGAAAGACCCTGATTTTATCTCAAATAACTATCTGCGGTCACTTATTTATCAAGGTATTATCCGAAATCAACTCGAAAGAATAGATGTAAATTCCTTTCTGCCCATTAAGCAAGCTTTGGATATAAACTCTGAAAAAAATGTTTTGGATATTAAAACCAAGCAGCTTGCAAATTATTTTCTCGGAAAAATCCATTTCCAAAATAACAATACAAATACCTCACACGAGTATTTTAAAGAAGCTTTGATTCTTGCAGAAAAAATGCAAGACAGCACCGTGCTTTTTAAAACTAACAGAGAAATGTACTGGAATCGGATGAAAGCAATGGATTTTAATACAGCTCGTTCGCTTTTGGAGTCTTTACAGTCGTTTCAACTTAGTTCTGATGCTCAGATTCGTGATGTGAAAAACGCCGAAGCCGCTTTTTACAACAGCAGAAAAAATTATAGAAACGCCTTGAAAATCGATTACGAGCTGATGGCTCAAGATTTGAAAAAGAATGATTCGGTGGCTTTATTGGCAGATTATTACCGGATTTCAGATAATTATAAATTTCTCGGTAAACTTGACAGCGCGTTATATTACGGGGAATTAGCCGTGAAAAACATTATTGATACCACCTATTTTTTGAATTACCATTACTATTTGAATGTGGCAGAAATAGCGGCAATGAAAAATGATTTTGAGAAAAGTACAGCTGCTTTCAATGAAGTGTATCGACTGCAAAATAGGGCTATAAATCAACAACTGAACACGCAAATTCTCGAATTGGAAAGAAAATATAATGTGGCTGCGGCAGAAAGTCGAGCTATTCGATTGAAAAACAGCAACTTGTTGCTACGGTTGATTTTGGCAATAACAGGTGTGATGTTGATTTTAGGGTATATCCTCTACCGAAATCGGATTAAATACCAGCGTGAACGGGAAATATCTGCCATTCAGGAGATCAAAATACTTGAACAGGAAAAGCAATTATCGGTTCAGAAAGAAAAACAAATGCTGTTGGACAAAGAACTGACAGAACGAAAATTGATTGAAAAACAATTTGTTATCCCTATTTATCGGCAAATTTCACAGCGGAATTTAGATATAAAGAACTTCCTGCTTGACCTTCAAAGCAATTTTCATATTGCTAAGAATCAACAGTTACTTGAGAAAATTGAGAAAGAGTATAAAAACTTTATTCAGACTACTAAAATTACTGATACTCAATTTTTAAGCGATGACTTACTTGCCGAATTGACCGGAATCTCTGCGCAGGAAAGTAAGTTTTTCAACGAAAGTGAAAAAATGATGCTCGCGTTTATCGCCACCGGCTCTGACAATCAGCAAATGGCGACTTTGTTAAATACTTCTGTTGAAAGCATCCGGGTGAGGAAACACAAGTTAAAAAAGAAAATGCTTGATAATGGGGTGAAAGTACCTGAAGAAATGGAGGAATAAACTCCCAACCTCAACCTTATTCCACACAGGGAGAAAGGGGATTACCAAGCGAAAATAATAGCTGCTTTGTCATTTTTTTTATCTTTCCTGTCAATAAACGAACTATCCTTCGCTTTTTTTTCAGTAATAGTATCAAAAAAATCCTCTCAAAAGGTAGAAACAGTCATTTTTGATACTTTTTATACCGTTAACTTTAATTTCATATTAGATTGATAATCAGGTGAATATACGTGTATGTCCGTTAACTTTCCTTGAGCGGGTGCAAAACTATTGCATTCGCTTTTGTTTTGCTTTAGATTTGCAGTGTACATAAATGAGTGCACTAAGTTTATGTAATTCAGCATTAGTATTAATTCATTAAAAAACTTAAGCAAAATGGCAGCAAACATTGATTTAACATCCCAAAAATGGCTTGATATCATTTTTGAAGGGAGGAACAAAAGCTACGGCGCCTATACGCTGCGTCAGCAATCCTCCAAAAGGCATTTGATTGCTTTTGTGTTTTCATTGGCGTTCGTTATTGTGGTGATTTTTGCTACGATAATGGTTAAGAATATTACAGAAAAAAATCTTCGTCATATCGAAGATGATAGTTTGGTTTTTCGAAACATCCAACTTGAATCTCCGCCTCCTCCGGAAGAAATAATTGAGCATCGGGTAGAAGCTCCTCCACCGATTGAAATGGCCAAAACGATTCAATTTACGGTTCCAAAAATCGAAAAAGATGAATTGGTGAAAGAAGGCGATGAAATAAAAACGCAAGATGATGTACTAGAACAGCCTACGGCTATAGTTTCGAACTTCGATAATCTTGAAGGGCGTGATGATGGTCTCGGGATATTGCCCGATGCATTGCTTGAAGACAAAGTAATCGTGCAAGCTGTGGAAGACAACAAAACATACGAGCATGGATTAATTGAACAAAACCCATCGTTTCCGGGAGGAGAATCGGCTATGTATGAATGGCTTAGCAAGAATATCAACTATCCGGTCATTGCACAGGAGAATAATATTCAAGGTCGAGTTACACTGCAATTTGTTGTAGGAAAAAACGGTGAAATCGAAAACATTATAGTTATTAGAGGTGTAGATTCGAGCTTAGACAGAGAAGCTGTGCGCGTAGTCAAAGCAATGCCGACATGGATACCCGGCCGTCAAGGAGGTAACGCGGTGAAAGTGAGATATACATTGCCTGTGCAGTTCCGATTGCATTAAACATCCTTGGAAATCTAAATTGGGAAGTAATAAATAAAAGCTTTGCCAAAGTTCTAAACTTTTGGCAAAGCTTTATTGGTGAATTTGTTGCTATTGACGCAAAATGTGTTAATCACCTCACAAAAACCATTTTGTCCTCACTCGAAAATTCCTCACTAAACCAAAATCCTTCGTTAGAAAATCCTTTTAGATGTTCAGTATCGGATATTCGGTTTTGGGCAATGAAGCGAGCCATCAATCCTCGTGCTCTTTTAAGATAAATGGTAATGTGTTTGTATGAATCAGTATCCGGATAATATTGAAGAAAATCAAAATCGACAATTCGTACGTTCAGTTTTGACTTATCTATCATTTTAGTGTATTCTTTCGATGCCAAATTAAGTAAAATGTCCGGATTATCAGAAGTTTTAAGTGTATTGGCCAATTCTTTGGTTACACGCGCTCGCCAAAAATCATATAAATTTTCACCGCTTTCGGTCAGAAACTTTGTTTTAACTTCCAATCTGTACGGCTGGATCAAATCCAATGGTCTTAACATACCATAAAGCCCGGTCATCATGCGCAGGTTGTTTTGAAGATAATGGAGTTCGTCATTAGAAAGCGAATGAGGATCAAGTCCTTGATAAACAGCGCCGTTGTAAACGAATATAGCTTGTTTTGAGTTTTCAGGTGTGAATGGAGTTTTCCATTGAAAATAGCGAGCGGCATTTTCTTCCGCTAATTTCGAATTAATTTCCAACAGTCCTGAAAGCTCGTTGATAGAGTAGGTTCGAAGCTGTTTTACTAACGTCTTTGCTTCTTTCAGGAATATCGGTTGTGAATAATCCGAAATTATATTCTGCCGTTTGAAGTTTTGTATTTTAGCCGGAGAAATGAGTGTAATCATATTTTTAATGCGATTTTAGTTCGATATTGCCACTTTTCACACCTTTTGCTTTTGCCGAAACCCGGATAATACCTGCTTTCTCAGTACTCTGAACCAAGGCTGTAAGCTGACCGCTGAAAAGTTTCATTTTAGGATGCTGAAAACTCTCTAAACTGATTGGATTACCGTTGGCTATTGCCTTGAATGAACCTGAACCACTTACGGTTATCTCTACTTCGCGAGTTTCCTTGGGACAGAAATTTCCATTCTTATCAACGATTTTTATATTAATAAATGAAATATCTTTGCCATCTGCCTTAATCGAGTTTCTATCAGCTTCAAGTATAATTCTATCCGGCTTCCCGGCAGTATTCATTGTTTTTTCGGCAACAGCATCTCCGTTTTCATTATAAGCAACTACCTTCACTGTTCCCGGCTCGTATTTCGTATCCATCCACATCAATCGGTATCTTTTCTGACGGTCGAGATTCTTTTTTGACACATCATTTTCACTTTCATTTCGTTTTACGGTTAAATCTTTTGTCCGTTTTCCTTGGCTTTTACCATTGATAAAAAGCTCGGCGGAAGGATAATTTGTATAAACAAAAACGGGAGTAATTTCACCCTCACGCCCTTCCCAGTTCCAATGCGGAAGTATGTGCAATGTCTCTGAATCTTTGTTCCAGTGGCTTCTGTAGAGATAGTATCTGTCTTTTGGAATTCCGGCCAAATCAACTATACCAAACAAAGAACTGTGAGACGGCCAATCTGAATAGTAGGGTGTCGGTTCGCCTAAGTAATCGAATCCTGTCCAGACAAACTCACCTATGCAGTACGGTAAATCCTCATGCTGAACAAAATCATCTTCAGGCAGATTTGACCAGTCGCAGTGCTCCACGTCGTAGGAGGATGACTGATGATCATCGTATTTTGCCATCGATTTTCTTTCAACGGGGAATTTGTATATGCCGCGAGAGCTTACGGTAGAGGCAGTTTCAGCGCCTAAAATAATCTGCTGAGGCAAACGTCTGTAATTTTCAACATACAAATGGGGTCTGTAGTTAAATCCCGGAACATCTACTACAGCGGCCAGATTATTATTAATCGCTTGAGGCGCTCTGTCAAACCCGTTGGTGACAGGTCTTGTCGGATCTTCTCGATGACAGATGTCTTGTAAGAATTTATTCCTTTTTGAGCCGTTCGAGGCATCACCTTGTTCGGGAACTTCATTGCCGATGCACCACATCACAACCGAGGGATTGTTTCGGAAATGATGAATTACATTTACCATGTCTTTTTCAGCCCATTTGTCCCAAAATAGATTGTAACCGTTTTTCACTTTTGGAATTTTCCACTCATCAAAAGTTTCAATCATTAGCATCATTCCCATTTCATCACATGCCTTTACTAACTCGGGAGCGGGCATATTGTGCGATGTCCGAATGGCATTCGCGCCCATTTCTTTCATAATCCTGATTTGTCTTCGAATGGCGGCATCATTAACCGCCGCGCCAAGTGGACCGAGATCATGATGATTGCATACACCTTTGAAATAGATCTTTTTTCCATTCAGATAAAATCCGTCATTTGGCTTGATTTCAATGGATCGTATGCCGAAAGTCGTGGTATATTCATCTATTTGCTTCTTTTCATGGAAAATTTTAGAAATAGCTTTATATAGATTGGGATTTTTGACATCCCAGAGTTTTGGATTGTCAACAATAAAGTCTTGTTCGAATTCTGTTCGGTTGTACTTGCTAAGATTTGTGACACTTTGAGCTACAGTTTTTCCCAAAGGATCAATGATTTGGGTCGAAATTTCGTAATTTTTATCAGGTTCAGTTCGATCGATTTTTGTTTTCAAGTTTATTCTTGCGAAATTTTCCTTCACCACCGGCGTAGTTACGTAAGTACCCCAAACAGGAACACTCACTTCATCCGAAATGACTACGCGTACATTTCTGTATAATCCCGCACCGGGATACCAGCGTGATTGTTCCGGGCGATTCTCCAAACGTACTGCAAGTACATTTGGCGTATTGTCTTTATTTAAGAAATCGGTAATATCGAAGTGGAATGAGTTATAACCGTAAGCCCATTCTCCAACTTTTTTGCCATTCAAATAGATCTGAGAATTAGCCATTGCACCATCGAAAATTATGGAAACACGTTTATCCGGCTCGTATTTTGGCAGATTTCCGGTATTTCTATACCAACCGGCACCAATGAAAGGCAGTCCGCCTGTTCTTCCGGCGTGTTCAGTGGCATCGGTTTGTCCATCTTGCTCAATAGCCACTTTTTGTCGGTCATGTGTGGCACTGAATGGACCATAGATAGCCCAATCGTGAGGAACTGTTACTGTTTGCCAGGAGTTGTCATTCAAATTGATATTGATGTTTTCAGGAGTATCCGTTCGAGTGAATTTCCAGTTTTTCTCAAGAAGGAATTCTTTTCTGTTTTGAGATACTGTGCTGATTGTGAGTGAGATAATTAAGAGTGAAAGTAAGAGAATCCTTTTTGACATTGTAAGATTATTTGTTTTAAGTGCTTGGATTTTGAAAAGCTACAAATTTATAAAAATATATGGTTTGAGTCAACATAAATAATGAATTTAATTTGCCGGAAAATTTTTCTTAAAATATTTTTTGCAATATAAAATATTTGATATATCTTTGCACTCTCAAAACGGAAAAAGGTACCATAGCTCAGTTGGTAGAGCAAAGGACTGAAAATCCTTGTGTCCCCGGTTCGATTCCTGGTGGTACCACC
>JAAYIT010000212.1 GCA_012523295.1 Porphyromonadaceae bacterium
TAATACTTTATAAATAATTGTGTATTTTAATGCAATTGCGTATACAGTCTTTTTATGTGGCAGTTAAGGTTACTGCAACTCGGAAACCGATGTTTCTCATCAGTACCAGGGTTATGCTAAATGCAAAAATAGTCAATATTTTGATAAACAACGATAAATATCAATAAAATTGCTTCCTGGAATCTGAATTCATTACCCAAATAATCTACTCAAATTATTTTGTTCTCGCTAAATTGAGCGCTGCATACTGCTTCTCCGGATTCAATAACTTCGAATTGATTTCTAATCTCTTCTTTGCAGTCAGGTTCACATATCCGGCAGTGACATCCTTCTTGGTGCTATGCCCGACCATCTTACGTACTACGATCGGATTGACCAGTAGTTCGCTTACAAGATGGGAGATATAACTGTTTCGCGTGTAGGAGGTGGAAAGGTCCGGATCCAACTCAAGCTCCTTGGCAATTATCTTTAAAGAAGAATTAATAGGATCCAATGTTGTAATGATCTTGTTCTTTATTTTTGATTCACTTTTGTCATTGAGTTCAAGTCCGTTGAGGAAAGGGAAGATATATCCATCCTGCTCCTTGTTTCCCTGTCGGTTGATGATCTCTACCATAGGAGGGAGTAGGGGGGCATAGATGAAGGTGGGTTTTTCTCCTTTCCGCAGAGTCTTCTTCCGTTGAAAGATGATCTCACCGGTGGGACCATCAATGTTCTCATATCGTAGCCGGCAGAGATCTCCATAGTTAAGTCCGTTACAGTAAAACATAAAGACAAAGATATCTCTTGCGGTTTCCAGTAGGGGATTCTCGGTTTCATAGTTCTCCACTTTCCAGATATCTTCAATCGATAGGGCGATATCTCTTCTTCCCCCTTCTGGTATTGCATACTTGCCCCTCTTGATACCGAATGGGTATTGTGTGCCGGTTAAAAATGGTTCTTCTCCCTCTCTGTTGTTGATGATTGCCCTGAGAGTCCGCATGTATATCCCGATGGTGGCATAAGAGATCTTTGTGTCCACCCAAAACTGCTCACACTCATTCAGGAAGTAGGGTGTGATCTCCTTGATTTCAATTTTTTCGTTGACCACCAATACATCCTTCCCGACATTGATGTTCTTTTTCTCGATACATAGCTCTATAAAGCTCTTTTTCTCCTCTTTCCTCTTGATCAGTTTGTAATGCTTGAAACGCATCAACGCATTGTAAGTAGATACGTAGATAGAGGCATTGCCAATTTTGTAGTCATTATTCAGCGATAGAATCCGAAATTCAAATGCATCGTTCAGGGTGATGTTTTGATTCGATGTCCCAATGAGTAGATTATCCAATGCATCGAATGAGAAGTCATTATTTTCAACCAAGCTGTCTATTGCCGGTTTGAGCGTGTAGGTTAAATAACGTTCCAGGGTCTGTTTGACGGTTTTATGTTTTCTAATATCCCTGTTAACAAAAATATCCCAATCCGATTCAGTAAATTCAAACCCTGAAAAGTAGTATTTGTGTTTTCTGTTGCTTGTAACTCTCCAGAATGATGGTCCAGATTCGTCATCCCTTTTCCTGTACTTTCTCATCAAAGTGACAGAAATATTTCTGTTTTTATACTTAAAAATTGTTTTATTCATCATTTCACTCCTTTCAATAGTCATAAAAACAGGCTTCTATGTCTGAATTTTTGGGAAAACAATGGGAAAACAAATGTACATAAACAGCGAAAAAAAACCAATAATCAACATAAGATTTAACATTGTTAAATCTGTAAAACTCTAAAAAATAATACTATAACTAATAGTGATAAACCAGCAAAAACATAAGTAAAAGCCTTCTAAGCTGTCGGTCTTGAGTTCGAATCTCAACCGGATCACTTGAAAATAAAACACTTATCGGAATATCCGGTGAGTGTTTTGCCTTTAGGCAAATATTTGAAACGAAAACATAGAAATCTCCAGCAGGTGTGGCAGATACAGTTCTTCGCATGGGGGGGTTCTTCGCTTGTACAACCTCATACTATCATCATCCCATCTTCATATCATCTTCATAAAACAATAA
>JAAYIT010000213.1 GCA_012523295.1 Porphyromonadaceae bacterium
TCTTTTTCCGTTACCTTGTTACTTACAAAATCATTCTCAATTGTATTGATTAATTTTTGCTTCAGTGCTTCAGGGTCTTTGACTTCGGCAGCGTTGAATTCCTCGGCAATTTCTTTTACCTTTTCCCGGATTTCCTTGGTTACTTCCTTGGTTTCAGCCTGGGTGGCTTTGTAAACCTCTTTGTATTTGGCAATAAGAGGTTCGGCAACTTCAGTAATCTTTTCTACCAAATCATTTGCTGCAATTTGTTCGTTGTTTTTCTCTAAAAGATTTTCGATCTCTCTTTCCACATTGGTTTTAAAAATCTTTTCGCCGAGAATAATACCTGTATTCCGATTGATTTCCTTGGTTTTGTTGTTGTTTATTTCCTTTGCATCATCAAGTTCAAGAGGGTTTTTAGCTTTTCTTGTTCGCTTATTTTTCTCTTCCGGCAATTTGTTCAGAATTTCTTCTACTTCTTTAGGAAAATTGAAAACTCCTGAAATACTATCATTGAACAAGAGGTTGGTCATGAAGCGGGCATTTACAATTTCGGTTGCTGCTATAGCATTCGGGAAAGTAAGTACCTTTTCGACATCTAATTCTATCATTTCACCGTTCACATCCTCGGAAATTACCGGGAAAAAGTTCAGTAATTCCCTGATGTTTTCTTCTCTTTCCTTTTCGGTAATTTCGCCTTTTACTGCTTCAGGATTTAAGCCGTTGGCAAAATCATCATAAATTTCCAAGACACGCGTAGGTGCAAAATCGAACAAATAAGCCGATTTTTTGACGTATAATTCATCATTTATAAGTTTCTTAAACGGATTTTGTGCCCGAAAAGCCGCCTGCATATACAAGGCAGGAGATTTAATATCGGTAAGCATCAAAACAGCCGTCCACTCTTTCACTGTTACGCCGGTAGTTAACTGTCCGCAAGAAAGCGTAATGGTTTTATCATTGCTGGCAATGGCTCTTTGCACTTTTTGAAAAGAATTTTCATTGGCATTAAAATCTTTTTCTTCTTCCTCAAAACTTCTGCCGTCACCGGCTGCAATAACTATTTCATAATTTTTGAAAGCCTCCACTTCTTTCAACAATTTTGCAAGAGCTTTCACAGAATCCACCCTGTTTCCCACATACCAGAAAGTGTGTTTTAGTTCTTCTCTCAATTCAGGCGTTGAAAAGGGATATTTTTTATTGGTCATAAGATTTTTTAAAAATTCTCTGACATCTTCTTCGTAAACAAATTTTTGATTGTGTGTTCTGAAAAACTCATTCAAATCGAAAGCATAATCATGAGTTTCGTCATCAATTTCTATCCCTTTATTTACCTGATCTCTTATCATTTGTGATATACGATAAGTAAAAAGCTTAAGGTATGGTAAATCGGTGTGCTCGCCAGTCTCACCTTCTTCTATCTCAATTTGTTTAATTTGTTGTTCATCCAGATAGGTCCAGTTGTAAATAGCCTCTTTTGAAAATTTCTCATTTGCCAATGCTTTAAATGGTGTTCCTGAGAGATGTAGTGTATGTTTACGCTTAATTACATCAAAAGCAGCATCAGTTCTTCCGGTATCAACCCCTTCATGTGATTCATCAACAATTAACAAGTCCCATTCCAGATCAGCCACCCAGCGTAACTTGTCATAATTTCCTCCAAAATATTTGGAGCCTTTTAAATCTTGCAAGGAGAGGAAAGTGATAAATGGTCTTTTACTTCTACCTTCAAGATATTGATTTCGTGAGATGGATGGTCTGTTCTTCAGGGAAGAAGTTTCTGAAATAAATACATAACCGTCAATAAACATTTCATAGTCGTCAAACCATGAATTGGCAATGGCCGGTCTGTTAGTAACAATGAGTACTTTTTGAGCATTTAAACGTCTCGCCAAATCATAGCTGGCCAATGTTTTTCCAAAACGCGGCTTGGCATTCCACAGAAATTCGCCTTTTTCGGTTTTTTCAAAATAGTCGAGTGCTTGCTTAACCGCTTCTTCTTGCTCGAAACGCAATTTATATTCTATCTTGCCTTCATCGTTTTGCAGAGCAAAAAATCCTTTCTGACGAAATAAATCAAATAACTTCTTCGACTCTTCTGGGAACCCGTTAAAAAAGAACCACTCCGTTCCTAAATCGTCTCTTTTTTCAATTCCTCTTTTTATAAGGAATTTATGAAAAGCTTTATCGGTAAAACTCTCTTCATTACCTTCAAAAAACGCAGGAGCACTCCATAATTTGTCATATTTTAATATAAAAGCAGCTGTTTGAGTCTGCTCTTTTATTCTATCATCAACATTTTCTCTTTCGGTATACCCGATTTTTTGCGAACCTTCATTTTCACTTAGAGTAGGAAGTTCGTATGAATATATCTGCGGATATACAATTTGATAAGATTTTATAGATTGTATTTTTTCACTCATAATTACTCAATTGTTTAATCCAGCTTTTTTGGCATGTTGAATAATCGGGTCATACAGGGGAATTTCACCCCTGCATTCCCACAGAACCGTACGTGAAAGTCTCCCTTCATACGGCTCTTCGTGTTAATAATCACTCAAAGATAAAACTTTATCTTTTACGGATGCAACAATGACCAGTGAACAAATAGCTTAGGATTTTCTCTGTACTTCGTTCGCAGGTATTTTAATGCTGCATATTTGTACAGCCCTTTCTCCCATTTAACCCATTTTATCAATCTTTGATGCAGTTGCCACCAAACATTCCGCATTTCTTCCTTGCGGAATTTTAAATAGTAGTTGATAATACCTCTGAGTATGGGGTTTATTCTCCTTGCCAGTTCTTCAATAGACACTCTCCATTTGTGGATAGCCATTTCTTTAAACTTCTGAAGAATTGCTTTCTTGGATTTTGCACTTACATAAATTCCAGGAAAAGCTTTGACCCCGCCTTTAAATTTAAAACCGTTCGGACGAATGGTGAATCCTAAAAAATCGAATCCCTTCGGGTATTCCTCTTTGGAATGTCCTCTAAGATTGATTATCTTAGTTTTCTCCGAATGCATGATTAAGCAAGCATTTTTGAAATCTGCCCCGAATTTGGCTCAACATAAATACCGCTTGCTTTTCTGTTTTGCAGTGTACTACAATATCATCTGCATATCGCTCAAATGGCTTTTCCGGATAGTGTATTTCCATCCACTTATCAAATACTACGTGTAAAAATAGGTTGGCTAAAAGTGGGCTAATTACACCTCCTTGCGGTGTCCCCGAAAGGCCTAGGTGGAATTCTCCGGCGTTTTGTATAACTCCTGCTTTGAGCCATCTCTTTACATATATCCAAACCCACTTATCCTTACAATAATGTTTTAAAGCTTTTAATAGGAGCTCATGGTCAATGTTGTCAAAGAAGCCTTGAATATCAAGGTCTATGGCAAAATCGTGGTTATAAGTGTTTTTACACGCTTGCTCTACTGCCTGATGACTGTTTCTATTGGGTCTATACCCATAAGAATTGTTATGGAAAAGCGGCTCTAACTGCTTTTCCAAATGAGTTTTAACTACTTGTTGGGCTATCCTATCCAATAAGGTTGGTATGCCAAGATGGCGAGTTCCTCCATCTTTCTTGGGTATGCCCACTTGTTTGACAGGTGAAGGAAAGTAACTGCCTGATGTTAGTCGATTCCATAGCTTATAAAGTTCGGTCTTAGCATTCTCTGCTAAATACTCCCAATCCATTTCGTCTATGCCACCGCTTCCTTTATTGGCTTTTACTTCTTTGTAGGCCTGCCAAACCATTACTCTGGTTATTGGCTGTGATTTTGTCTCATAGTAATCAATCATCCCTTTTAATCGGTTGTTAATTCTTGTTTTACATAACACGCTTAGCCCTTTGCTCCATCTTCATTACAAA
>JAAYIT010000214.1 GCA_012523295.1 Porphyromonadaceae bacterium
ATTTGCGTGTGTCCAGCCCTGCGGGACTGTCCACTAACTTGCGATTTGCAACATGCAAATCACATCGCAAACCGCTGCTCCGTTGTGTGATATGTGATAGGCAACTTTTACAACCAATAAGGAATGAATGAGAAAAATAAGTTTGTAATTTTACGCGCATGGATGACAAAAAACTTTACATAATTGCAGGTTGTAACGGAGCAGGAAAAACTACCGCCTCCTTTACTATTTTACCTGAAATTATAGATTGTAAAGAATTTGTCAACGCTGATGAAAACGAAGTTTCGCGAATACCATTAAAAACAATAAACAAAACAATGAACAAATAGCAAAAGGACTTTCACCCTTCCAGCCGGAAAAAGTTGCGTTTACAATGAAAATCTTAGTTTTTTAAAAAATTATTATGACAGAAACTGAAAAACATATCAATGAAAAAAATAAAATTCTGAAAGGACTTGAAAAAGTTTACGAAAAACTCATCGCATTTAAAAAAGCAAGAAACAGTAAGCTTGTTGTTATTCGCAATAATAAAATCGTGAAAATAAATCCCGAATAAAAAGCACAATCACACGACAAAAAAATTGGCAAAAATGGCAGAAACATCTTCGATTGAACGTTTAAGTAAAATCAAAGTTTCTGCTTCGAGTGAAATTCAAGGTAAAATTGCCACCTTCGCCAAGCCGCAAACCGTTGTAAGCAATTTAAAATAACACAATTCACAGTATTAAACTATAATTTAATCTATTTTTGCAATAAAAGAAAATGGAAAGAACAATCGACATAGAAAATTCCCGAGATGAACTTAATGAGTGGGTAAGAAAAAGCATTGAACTATTCGAGAGTTCACAATATTTGGACAAAATAGCAGAAGTGTATCCACTTCAAACAGCTCATCCCGAAAGATTAGAAGACGGACTGAGAAGAAGAATCATCTCCGCTCATCAAGGTCGTAGAACAAATGAATTGATTCAAATACTGAAAAATGAAGTTAAATTCCCTTATGACGAACCCATTTGGTACTTGTTCAAAAATATTCAAGGTTGTTTAGAAAATAATCCCAATCAAATTCAAAGAATTGCTGATTCACTTTATGCTATGACGGCTGAAGAAACAGTTGTACGCTTGGAGTCTGCACCCAAATTAAATACACAAATGGGACCGATGTTCACAAATTGGCTGCGAGCCAAATTTAATTTGTTGGATATTGATGATTTCAGAAATTCGACAAAAGGGATTTTCATTCTAAATGCATCCGAAGAAGAAGCTCTAAATTTTGTGCGAAACGAACTTAATCAAGATTTAGATAAACGTCCAGATTTATTAGTTAAAGTAGATGAAACCTATGTAATTGGAGAGGCTAAATGGATTGGTTCTCCAGGTGGCAACCAAAACAAACAAGTGGTTGAGGTCATAAATCTTTGTAAGAAACAACGTGGAAGCGTTATTAGAGTTGGAATAATTGACGGATTCCCTTGGGCGATATACAAAACTAATGGTACCATTATTAATGACAAAACTTGTGTAATGGTGCAAGAATGCGAATATGATATTTTGAGTGCCCTATTACTCAGGGAATATTTGGAAACTCTTCTAACCGATTAATCTTTAGAGATATATTGATAAAAATTACACTCAACATTATCCCTTTTAAAGGTTTTCCTTACTACATCTAAGGAATGGGCTGAATTATCTATGCCTATGAATTTTCTATTTAACCGAAAAGCTGACTTCAAAGTAGAACCCGAACCACAAAAACATTCTAAAACGATAGAGCTTTCATTAGACGAATTAAGGATAATCCGCTCAAGTAAGTTTTCATTTTTTTGGGTAGGATAATCCACGTATGAAAGTCCTTTATCTTTAAATTCCCAAACATCCTGAACTTTAAAGCCCTTGTGCTCACTAGCCAATACAATTTTCCTCGGATTTCCCGTTTCAGACCACTCAATCAATCCTCTATTATCCAAATCTGTAAGAACTTCCCTGCTATATCGCCAATGTCTGCCTTTTGGTGGGTACAACCCCTTCCATTCCATCCCCGTATCACCGTCTATTGTTTTCCCCGGAGCGTGAATGGGATGTGTTGTATAATAACCATATTTAGGATGCTTTTTAGGGAATAATTCCTCTCGCTTTTCCTCATTCATCGGTTCACGTATATTGTGCCATATTTGTCGATCTCGGTTTTTAGCATAATATAAAATCATATCCGAATAGTTGCCATAAGCATTTCTTGCAAAATTTTTGGGATTACACTTTATTCTTGTGATGTCATTGATAAAATTCCGATAACCAAAAACCTCATCCATTATGATCTTTACATAATGCCCTATTTTTTTATCAATATGTAAATAAATACTTCCTTCTCCTGAAAGCAATTCTCTAAGTAAAAAAAGACGTTTTCTTAGAAATTCCAAAAACTCGCTATCAACTATTTTGTCAGAATATACAGTTTCATCATTTATTGAATTAAAATCACTTCCAGTTCCAAAAGGTGGGTCAATATAAACCAAATCAATTTTTCCTTTATGGGTGTCTAATAATTTCTTTAAAACAAAATAATTATCTCCAAAAATGTATCGGTTCTCTTCTTGATTATGATTTCGTTCAATCGGACTAAAATCGCCATTTACATAGGAAAACAAAATTTCAAACTCATCTGCTTTGTCTCGATAATCCAAAGAGCAATTTTTTGTTCGTCTTAAATAACTAACACTCGGTTCATCAACTGTTGCATTTTTATTTAAAAAATCTTTAAAATCATCTGTTGATATGCGATAACTCTTACTAATTTTAACTGCATTTAGTTCCTTGTCCTTTATATATCTTGAAACAGTCTGTCTTGTAACTCTCAAATTTTGAGCGACATCATCAATAGTTAAAAATTCATTTTCCATATTTATTCCATTTACACCCAAAATAACGCATTTTAACTTATAAAAAAAAGTGACATAGATAAAAAAAACAATCTATGACAAACGGTTTTGCAAGAGAACGGACAATCTTCTCGGTTCAAGCTGACCCCCTGATACGGTTACCAAAATTGATGTTTTCGATGCAGAATTAGGCTTACATTCCGGCAGACTTGCCTGCCTACTGAAACCTTGTGAACTTTGTGGTTTATCCTGCCTAACCATAAAGAAACACAAAGAGTTTTAGTGAACCTTCGTGCCTTGGTGTCTTTGTGGCAAAAGAGTTATTTGAAAATTAATCAGTTGAAATCAGTATAATCTGCGCTACGGAGTATCTGTGTCATCCGTGTGCCATTAAAAACAAATAGAACACGGATGACACAGGTGCAAGCAGCACGGATTAATACAGATAGGAAAAAATTATTTGAAAAAATGAAATTATAAATTGCCACTAAGTCGCTAAGAAACAAAGAAACACAAAGAGTTATCGTGAACCTTCGTGCCTTGGTGTCTTTGTGGCAAAAAAGTTATTTGAAAATTAACCAGTTGAAATCAGTATAATCTGTGTTACGGAGTATCTGCGTTATCTGTGTGCCATTAAAAACAAATAGAACACGGA
>JAAYIT010000215.1 GCA_012523295.1 Porphyromonadaceae bacterium
CAAGCCATCGGTGAGAACGCACACTTCGCTCTGGACCAAGGAGAATACCAAGAGCGATACAACGGACTTGTTGACCGCTTTGACCTTGCTAAGGCTCGCCATACTGCGGTTACCGAAGAAATCACTGGTAAACAGACAAGGCTCAGTACGATTAATGCCTTCCTCTACACCCTCCGCAAACAAAATAACCTACTTACCGAATTTGACGAAAAGCTGTGGTGCAGCCTTGTGGACTACGCTACTGTTTATGATAAAGACGATGTACGGTTCACTTTTAAAGACGGCACTGAAATTCAGACATAATGATACACCCTATTACTGACAGACAGCCATCCCATGTATAGATGTTATAATCAAATCATTTTCTCTCTTTTTGTAATTTGGCGATAGCTTTCTTTCTCTGTTCCTTCAGCTTAACAATCATTTGGACACCTTCTCTAGTGGCACGATATCGCTCAATACCCTCTGTGAGAATGTCTATTTCGTTATCTAAGTCTTTCAATTTGCGATAAGCCATAGCATAGGAATTATAAAGAACAGGAGCGAAGTAACCATTATAACGAGCTTTATCAAATAGTCTTATAGCTTCCTCGATATTTCCAGTTTTCCTTTCAGCATCGCCTTGTTCCCAATATTTGAACCCATCATCAAAACCTTTTTCCCAATTGTTCTTATTCCGAATCTGGGAAAGGGGGACACGGTTGTTAACAGGATGAATCTCTATTTGCTTTGGTATCTCGGTTTCAACATTGCTAAAGTCAGCTTTTAAAAGCTTCCACACGTCGATCAGATGGTAAGAAGGAATTTTCCTACCGATACGTTCCTCTGCCTGTTTCTCGTCGAGATCGTTGTTTGTAACATAGTCATCACTACTGTATATCCAAGCGGATACAGATTTTGCGTATTTAGACTTCAGAATTTTATTTCCGTTAGCTTCAAGGAGAGAAATTACCTCGTGTTGGTAATATTCATAGTTTCCACCATACACAATTTCCAATTCTTCTCTGGAAATGTTCTTGTCAATAAATGCAACGCTGGATAAGTTCTTATATTCAACCTTGTCAAAAGGTCTGCCTTTTATACCGAAATAGTGTTCATCAATCTCACATGCGTATAATATCGGCGCAGCCTCAAATTTGAATGGCGGCGTGCTCGGGCTTCTTCCATAACCGTTATCACGTTCAGTAAAAAAAGGAATGATGCGATTTGTAAGCCTATCGTTTGTTTCATTAAGTATGCGAGTCATCTCTTTTGATTCCAGATCCAGAGCTTCATGCTCGGATAGATCTGTTGCAACGAATCGAACATCAGTGTTATACATTTTACGGACTTTCTCGGCTTCATAAGCACGTTCATGATGCTCCTTGTATCTGTCGCCACGGCCTTTGCCAACATAGAAGATTTCTCCAGTGTCTTTTATAAACCATTCATAGACATAAAAGTCATGGTAAGTACTGCCAGTAGAAGAACCGACTGCTCCATTTTCAATTGTTATAGTAACAAAATCGGCTAATTTGATACTTGGTTTATCTGTGCTTGCTGTGCCCTGAGATTGCGATTCCGGCTTTCGAACATCAACAGAATCTAACTCACTATTATTCTTTTTAAAGATATTTTTGAATAAACCCATATTTATACCTGCCTAAAAGCTTTTTGCATTTCTCCATTACAACAAATTTCTATTCGTCTGTCCCCGATGATTTTCAAATCGCTGGTGATGAGTTTTTGCGTATTATGTATATTTCCGTTTCCGGTTCTACAACTTCTTTTTAGGATAGCCCCTGTCCTTTAGTCACTATTATCTTGAGATAAGCATCGCCGAGTATTTTGATATGAGGTTCAGACAACCAACCACTTAAGAATGTAGCAAGAGCTTGGTATACATCTTTCCCGAAAAACTGTTGTTCAATGGTCGTATCACTGAACTTATCAATATGAGACCCGTAATCTTCAGCATACATTTTGCAAATAGACAACCGTCCTAAGTAGTTAAACAGCAATCCAATCGTTGTTGCCAGTGTCGCAATATCCGCCGGGAAATCGGGCCGAGCAATAAGTGTTGCCGCAGTATTATGTGCATCAAGAACATAGTCTAATGCGGACTCTCTTCTTAATATAGTTTCGAGTTCTTGATTTAAGGAGAACGATGAGAAGCTATTAATGCTTTTTGCTCCTAAAATCCTCAAGAAATCAATCTGTGCTGCATGGTACTCTGTATACCCTTTAATAGCAACATTCTTCATTTTATCTCTATTCGAGTACGTTTCGGTGTCCACTATGTGTGTGAATTCATGATATAGCAGATACTCGGCATTAAGTTGCGGCCTGTATAAGTCTTTCCATACTTCTAATCGATGAGCGCCAGTATTTATATCGTAATAATGCGTTGCAAACGAACCGTAGCCCTTTTTATTTGCTTCATCTAACGAAAGATTAATCGGAGCAATATCAAACGAAGGCATTTTATCAATGCCCATAAAATCCGCATACTGCCGAATACACTTGTTGATAAAATTGTTCAGTAAAAACTGTTCTGGATTAATATTCATTATTCTCACCCCTCATATAAAAATAACCGGACAATTCCGGTCGAAAGCTTCACCCCCTTTTTTGAACCTTAACCCCCTTAGGAAGCCATCAAAATAGGGTAATTAAATTGTATCGTTTTCGTAGTGATTATATCATATACCCGGCCATTATATGGCTGTATAACTTCAACAATGGTCCTTACCACACAGGAGGGAGTGTAGAACTCTCCTGCCAGTTTGCCTTCCTGTTCTGCAAATCGGGCCAGACAATATTCATAGG
>JAAYIT010000216.1 GCA_012523295.1 Porphyromonadaceae bacterium
AACTTCAGTTTTACTAAAAGGTACAATCGGAACATTGAGGGTGTCGAGTGAAAAAGAGATAGTCCCTTCAATTTTTTTCATCGGGCGATTCAGTACAGCAATCACTTCTTCTGCAAGTTTTTTTCCTGAAATTTCTTCTCCGTTATCCGTTGGATTGATGTCGCCTGTAGTTCCTTGCAGGAATAGTGAATTTGCAGAATTTGTCCTGTCTTCGATAATTTTTCGGGCCACCCCCGGAAAGTTTGCTGAAATGGTATATTTTAAAGCTCCGGAAGTGCTGAAAACAGGATGACACGCGGCTAAAAACAGGTAACTTTCTTTGTCATTCCCTGTATATTTAATCTTTAAAACATCAACCGCACTGTCGTACAGTTCCGGATGCTCAGGAAGGCACCGGTTATATCCGATATCCGTTTTGCCTCTGCCAAAATACAGCTCAGCCGGGGATGTATTGCTGACAGCCTCTTTTACAGCTTTAAGAATACCATTTTTTACAGTATTCATATAATTATTGTCGGGAATCTGATTGTATTCCTGCCAGGTTAACCAGTTTTGAGTAACCGGGGCAAAATGCGTATGTGTGGAATTAATGAAAACAGCCGATGCCGGAATGCCGGTTTCCCTGAAAATCTCTTCTTTGACACTGCCTGCGAAAGTATCGTTAATTCCAACAACATCAAGCGATACGATAACAATTTTACTTTTGTTATCATCTATGGACAATGCTCTGGCTGTTAGGTCCCCTTTACTGTTATGTTTCCCTTTGTATAGAACATTATTCTTGTCTGTCGCATAAATAATATTGTTTCGGGTAACGGCAATTTGCCGAATATCTTCTGTAATGGTTGATCCGTTTTTATAGGCGCACTTTATCCATTTAATTTTTGGAGCTGACAAATCACATTGGAACATGTTGCCGTTTTCAATTAAAGCATACAACCGGTCGTTATTTGCTGATAAACTGATGATTTCGTCTAATTGTAATGGTTCAATTTTCTTCCAGTTAACTGAAGCTTTTGAAATGACTCCTTCCCACAGGGAACCATCTTTTTCAGCTATGTATAATTTATTGTTCATGCCGGCAATTGCACTTACCTCTTTATTCAGGCGGTCAATTTTTTTCCATTTGATTTTTTTCTTATTCCCGTCAGATTTCAACAAATAACCATCATTTGTAACTGCTGCAATATAACTGCCGGCGCCGGCTATGAATTGAATTTCGTCAGCCTTTCCTGCTTTTGACCAGCCACTGTTTTTTGATGGGTTTTTCTTTAACACAATATTGTCGCTGACAATAAAAAGATTTTCTCCATTTCCGGTAAACGCTTCAGAAGATGATAAATTTTCCAGGTTTTCCCAGCAAAGGGTAAATCGGCCTTCCCAGGGAGCTGCATATCCGCCTAAAGTCAGAGAAATAGCCTCATTTTCGGGTTCAATGCTTGCTATTGCTGTACCAACGTTGTAGGTGTTTTGAGCAATTAGAGAATAAGATAAGACCAATGTAAAAAGGGAAAAATAAAATTTCATAGTGTAAATTTATTTGTTCTTTACAAAAAACAAATGAAGTTTATATGTCACGATTGTTATCGTAATCATTCATCACTTTTTAAAAA
>JAAYIT010000217.1 GCA_012523295.1 Porphyromonadaceae bacterium
AATTTTTCATGGTATAAATTTGTTTTTGTGAATTATTTGAGTGGTGAAGATAGGTGATTGGGGCGGAAAAATAAAATTGTCAATACATTTAACTAATTCCGCAAGCACGTTTATAAAACACAAGTAGTCAGTAGATTGTTTTGTGTAAATTGTGTGGTTAATAGATTAAACTTTCACTTTCTCCTTCTTCCCAAACTCCTTATCAATCTTCAAAAACGGGATTAGCAGCAGTGTTGGGATAGTGCAGATCATTACAAAAATAAAGAAGTGGGAATATCCGATTAGCTCTTGAATCCATCCTGCAATCATTCCCGGAAGCATCATGCCGAGCGCCATAAAGCCTGTACAAATGGCGTAATGCGCTGTTTTGTGTTCGCCATCGGAGAAATAAATCAAGTAGAGCATATAAGCCGTAAACCCGAATCCATAACCAAACTGTTCGATAGCAACTGCTAAATTAACGTAAAACATATTGTCGGGTGTGAACCAAGAGAGGTAAACATAAGCCAGATTGGGCAATGTTATAGCGAGCGCCATGGGCCAAATCCAGTACTTCAATCCTTGACGAGACGCCACAATTCCACCGACAATTCCGCCAATAGTGAGCGAAACTACACCCACCGTTCCATACACAAATCCGACTTGACCGGTGGTAAGTCCAAGTCCGCCTGCTTCGTGGGTGTCAAGCAGAAACGGAGAGGCTAACTTTACCAGCATAGCTTCAGCCAATCGGTATAAAAGCATAAATGCAATGGCAAGTCCGATCCCTTTTTTTGAGAAAAACGACTTGAATGTCAAACCAAACTCCTTCACAATTTCGCTTGGCGAATGGTTTTTTGGTGAATCTGATGCCGGTATTGGCAATACAAATCGGTGATACACAAAGACTAACAGGAAAAATCCGGCTAAAATATAAAAGGTAATGCTCCATGCTAACGGAAGATTTCCCGATGCGGCTGTAAACGTACCGGTAACTTCATCGGTCAGTTTCTTGTCTAACTGAACCACTAAATAGGCCGGTTTGTCCCAGTTTTTCTCATTGAAAACCAACCTTTCGCCGCTAACAAGCGAAATGCTTTTGTCGCCACCCGAAAAGCGTGAATTGAGCACCATCTCTTTCCCGGGGTCGGGCTTTTTGCTAAGCGTAACAGCGATTATTCCGGCATTTCCAACCTTTTCTCCGGAGGTCAATTGTAAGTCGATAGCTTTCTTTTCACCGAAGTTTCTCTTGATAAAGTTGGCAAGCGGATCAGCCACCTGATTCGTCCACCAGGATGATTTGTCGTCGGTTTCTTGCGTTGTCTTTGTGTTTTCAATCAATGTAAACCCATTTTTCTCATTTTCGCTTTTTGCAAAATTTTTCATTTCGGCGAGTTCTTCTGGCGAAATATTAACAGTAGATAGCACAAGATTGGAAGGGTAGGCTATGAAAGTAGCTTTATTCTGATTGGAGTCTCGTATAAATGGGATATTTTTCACAAATTCGGTATTCGTAGTGTTGGAAGATAAGACATTGAATTTCAGCGGTTCAGTTCCGGTTGCAACTTCCAAACTTCCGGCAAGAATAATCAAAACTCCTTGTCCCATTATCATTGCTAATCGGTAGAAAGTGCTCCGAATTCCCACAAAAAACGACTGTTGTCCGGTATCCAATGCAAGCATGTAAAAGCCATCGGCGGCTATATCATGCGTAGCCGAACTGAATGCCAAGAGCCAAAGTACAGCTAATGTGGCTTGAAAGAAAAACGGTACGGGAATAAGAAACGCCACGCCGGCAAGTCCCGCTCCAATCAGCAACTGCATAGAAACAATCCACCATCTTTTGGTCTTAATCAGATCGACAAACGGACTCCAAAACGGCTTGATGACCCACGGCAGATACAGCCAACTTGTGTAAAGCGCGATGTCGGTATTCGAAATGCCGAGACGTTTGTACATGATAACCGATACAGTCATGGCGACTACGTACGGAATACCTTCCGCGAAATAAAGTGTGGGAATCCAAGACCAGGGTGAGCGAGTTTTTGAGTTGTTCATATGTGGTAGATGTGTTGATTGGGTTAATAAATCTCGATGAGACTCCGCTTGTCAGCATGCTAAAGTACTGCTGTTTCATAAAACAGCAATAAATAATATTTATCAAAACTGACCGACAAAAATATTAATACACAATTTATATTGTTGATATTCTGTTGTTTATAGCATTTGAGCAACTTATGGGGCCGCTTTTTAAACTTCGTAAAAGTTTACTTTGCATAATCCGTCAAAGGTCGGACAAACTCTCCAATTTTAATTGGGAGTGGATGCCGTAAGTTAGGAATCAAACACTGTATGTGTTTCCCGGCGCTGATTTTTGGGTAAACTCCTACAGAGTTTTGCCATATCTTTGACCTTTCACTCCCGGATAAATCCGGGGGGGATGCAAAAAATTGTCTGTAGGACAATTTTTTAGTCGGTTAATAGTGATTATTTATATCATTCGAGTTGAGAATGGGTATGAACGGTAAAATTGTTAAGATTCCCTCATATCGCTGCAAATATAAGAAAACTCACTAATTTTTGAGTTCATTTTGTTAATTTTTAATGTCAGCTTCTTTAGATTCGGATCATATGACATTGTGATTTATGAGGTGGTCTTGGCTTTTTCTTGCGATTGCAAATTGAAAATTCCGATTTATCGGAGCTGACGCTTGTAGCGGTATTTTGCATTTTTAATTCGCAACGGTCAGTGCCGCTGAAAGCGTCAGCGGCCTATTAACTAACAAAATTATAGGAGTCAAGACGTTATAACTCGTTATCATGATATTTTGAAATTGGTTTTTCAAACAACGGCTTCATTAGATAGTTGAAGAGCGATGTGAACAAGCCTGTTTTTTCAGCATTATCATCCTTCTTAAGCGACGTTTTCTCAAGTACACTGCTTCGGTCTTCCTTTTTCCTGCTTTTTTTAACCTTTCTTTCTAAAGATTTGAATTTAGAATAAATCTAAATAGTTATCTTTGCAGATATTTTTGAGAAGAGTACAAAATTAATGAAATTATCAGAGCTGAAAAACGGTGAAAAGGCGTCTATCGTAAAAGTTACCGGACACGGTGGTTTCCGTAAGCGAATTATCGAAATGGGATTTGTGAAAGGGAAAGTTGTGCATTCGCTTCAGGACGCGCCGCTTAGCGATCCTGTGAAGTACCGCGTGATGGGTTACGAAGTTTCGTTGCGAAAAAGCGAGGCAGATTTGATAGAGGTGATTAGTGAAGAGCAAGCATTGAAAACATTGGAAATAGAGAAGAATACCAATGTTATCATAGAGGAAGAGGTTCGGAAATTAGCCTTAAAAAAGCGGAAAGAGATAGTTGTGGCATTGGTTGGAAATCCTAATTGTGGTAAAACAACACTTTTTAATGTCGCTTCGGGGAGTCGTGAGCACGTCGGAAATTACAGTGGCGTGACCGTCGATTCAAAAGAGGGTCATTTCGAGCAGGATGGTTATCGTTTCAAAATAGTTGACTTGCCCGGAACTTATTCCATTTCAGCTTATTCACCGGAAGAAAAATATGTCAGAGATTATATTTCGACCGAACATCCGGACGTTATTATCAATGTCGTGGATGCTTCCAATCTTGAGCGCAACCTTTATCTAACTACGCAACTGATTGATATGCACCAGCATACGATAGTTGCGCTGAATATGTATGATGAACTCCAGAAAAGCGGTGATAAGCTTGATTACAAGTTGCTCGGAAAAATGCTCGGGATGCCGTTTGTGCCGATTATTGCCAAAACCGGTTTTGGGATAATCCAACTGTTTAGAAGCGTGATTAAAATGTACGAAAGCACCCATTTTATGAGCGATGAGGGGGTTTTGATTCATTCCGTAAAAGATGATAAACTGATTGATGACTACTATCACGAAAGTGGGATTGAGCATAAGCACGATGTGAAAAAGACAGTTTCAGATTTGATAAATACCAACTCTTCCAATGGAAATTCGCAGTCTCATCACCGTCATATTCATATTCATTATGGAAAAAACATAGAGCCGAGCATCCGAAGACTGAGAGATAAGCTCGTTACAGAAAATCACCATCTGCAAGCCCAATATTCATTCCGGTATCTTTCTATCAAGCTACTTGAAAATGATGAGGAAATAGCTGATTTTATTCTCAATGAGCATAACGGAGAGGAGGTTTTGACAATAAGAGATGAAGAGGTAAGACAGATTCATTCGCTTATGAAGGAAGATGTAGAAACCGCTTTCACAAATGCAAAGTACGGATTCATAGAAGGAGCACTTAGAGAAACCTACACCGAAAACAGTAGAAAACCAAAAAACACGCTAACTTCAAAACTTGATTCTGTTTTTATCAATAAGATCTGGGGATTCCCCATTTTTATATTGTTCATGTACATTATGTTTCAGGCTACTTTTTCATTGGGAGAAATTCCGATGGGCTGGATAGAAAGTGGAATAGCGTGGCTTGGGAGTGTGATTGGGAGTAATATGAATCCCGGTCCGCTGAAGGATTTGCTAATTGATGGTGTACTGGGAGGAGTAGGAGGGGTGATTGTGTTTTTACCCAATATTTTAATTCTCTATTTCTTCATTTCTATGATGGAAGATACGGGATATATGGCTCGAGCTGCGTTTATCATGGACAAACTGATGCAGAAAATGGGACTACACGGCAAATCGTTTATTCCTTTGATAATGGGATTTGGATGTAATGTGCCGGCTATAATGTCAACCCGGACGATTGAAAACAGAAACAGCCGAATTATTACGATATTGATTAATCCGTTGATGTCATGCAGTGCCAGACTGCCGGTTTATTTGTTGCTTGCCGGTACTTTTTTCCCGAGAAACGCAGGTTTGGTTTTGTTTGGAGTCTATGCTACGGGAATATTATTAGCTGTTTTGATTGCTCGTCTTTTTAAGCGATATTTGTTCCGGAAAGATTCGACTCCTTCCGTTATGGAATTACCGCCATATCGCTTCCCTACGGGAAAATCGATTTGGAATCATACGTGGGATAGAGGTTCGCAGTATCTCAAAAAAATGGGTACAATAATTTTAGTAGGCTCATTGATTATTTGGTTTTTAGGTTACTTCCCAAGGCCAAAAGAAGAAGTAATTACAGCAGAGCAGAGAACCGAACAGCTTGAAAATTCATATATCGGAAGAGTAGGAATGTCAATCGAACCGATTATTAAGCCATTAGGATTTGACTGGAAAATTGGAATCGCACTTATGTCGGGTGTCGCGGCAAAAGAAATTGTGGTTAGCACACTCGGCGTTATTTATTCGGGTAATCCGGAAGAGGAATCAACGTTGCTTTCGCAAGAGCTAAAAACGGCTGAATGGCCTGATGGAAGCCGGGTTTATACTCCGGCTGTGGCGTTGGGTTTTATGCTTTTTGTGCTGATTTATTTCCCGTGTTTAGCTACATTTGTAGCCATTAAAAACGAAACGGGGCAATGGAGATGGGCGTTTTTCGCTGTAGGGTATTCGTTGGTGCTGGCTTATTTGATAGCGTTTTTGGTCAGAGTTGTTACAACTGTACCTTTGCTATAAATCGTTTTCGAAAAGCTATTTCTTGACGTTTTTCGCAATCCCAAACGTCAGTGCCTTGTTAACTAACAAGATTTTAAAAGTTAGACGACTTTACTAAATATAATTTTAAACGCACTTACATACTTACTGAACTTTTTTTTCATATCATTGTTATTAAAATAAACGAATTGATGCAACAACTCATTGTCATAATAATTGGTGTCGCGGTTTTTAGTTATACACTATATAAAATCTATAAAACTGTAGTCAAATCCAACTCCAACGGAACAAAATGCGGAGGATGTGATGGTTGTTCGCCAATAAGTGAAGTTTAAGTGTGTGTGAATTAAAAAACGGGAAAATGAGAATTTTCCCGTTTTTTTTGGTGTTTATCTATTTTGTCCTATTGCAATTCTACACATTCGAACACTATATTTTGCATTCTCTCGTACGCTTCTTCCTGCTTTTTCAGCAGTTCAAATTGAGCTAAAGCGCGTTTCCAATTGTGCTCGGGTGATTTTGTTTTGTAGTAAGTACTGTCGTTGAGGTAGGCGGTAAAAAAACGGACTGTCTGCATATAGCTCTGCAGTTTCACTCCAAATGCAAGATTCCCCAATTCGGTCGGAACAAGAAAACCTTTAGCTTTTTCCATGTATCCTTTCGTGTAAGCCTCAAAAATGGAGAAATTCACACCGATATTCTCGAGATTTTCGTCATCTTCAGCTCCGGTATTAGCAGCCGAACGCATAAAATCACCATAATCCGACAAAACATATCCGGGCATCACAGTGTCTAAATCGACAATACAAATCGGCTCGTCATTTTCATCGAAAAGTATGTTACTCAACTTCGTATCATAATGAATAATCCGTTTTGGAAGTTTCCCTTCACGATGGAGACGCTCCGGAATACACATGTCATCAGCGCGACTTTCCAGCTCTTTCACCATCCAATGTACATTTTTCATTCTGTCGGCAGCATCATTTTTCACTGCTTCTCTGAACTCTTCCAATCGAAATTCCATGTTGTGGAAATTTGGAATGATTTCAATCATCATATCTGAAGGCAAATCAGCAAGCATACTCTGGAAGTCGCCAAAAGCCAGTCCGGCTTTATAGGCTAATTCAGGAGTTATAGTATCGAAGCTTTTGGTGTTTCGTATAAAGACGTAAACTCGCCAGAAATTACCTTCGTCATCTTTGTAAAATAAACTTCCATCTTTGGCAGGAATCAGCTGAAGCACACGTCTTTCCAAGTCGGCATATCCACGTTCAGCTAATTTTTTTCTAAGGTGGTCGGTCACTAATCGGATGTTATTTTGCAATCCTGTTATATTTTTGAAAAATTTGTGATTGATTTTTTGTAGGAAATACCATTCGCTCCCGGGGTCTTTACTTTCTACAATGAAAGACTCATTCGCAAAACCTTTTTTCAGCGGTTTTATAGCTCCCGGCTCTGATTTAATTTGAAATTTTTCAACAATATGTCTCATGGATAGTTATTTTTTTATGCGTTGAGAAAATAGAACTTCGATAGCATGATGAGCACTTTCGTTCGAAAAAGCTTTACGGTTAACGCCTCGTCGATAGAGTTTTCAATCTTGAAGTAGAGAGTAAAATGTGTTTTTTCAGCGGTTCGAAGTCTTTTAAAACGGGAATATCAATGGAATCACAAACACCATCACCACCATATATAGCAGTTGCAAGGGGAGTCCGATTTTCAGATAATCCTTAAATGTGTATCGTCCGGCGGACATAACCAACGCGTTCGGCGGTGTAGAAAATGGGCTTGCAAAACACATGCTCGCCGCTACAGCTACAGTAAAGAGAAACGGATAAGGACTCAATCCCAAACTCAAAGCCGACTGCAGTGCAATAGGCGCGAAAAGAACTGCCGTAGCCGTGTTGCTGATAAACATAGTTAGTATTGAAGTTGCCAAATAAATTCCGGCCATTACCGCATATGCCCCGTATTGATCCAATCCGTCAACAATTCCTTGTGAAATTATCTTTGTCGCACCGGTATTATTCATTGCGGTCGCCATCGGAATCATGGCGGCAAAAAGAACGATACTTTCCCAGTTGATAGTTTTGTATGCCGCTTCCACATTGCGGAAACAGCCTGTTAAAATCATTGCCACTGCCGAAACCATTACAGCAATTACAGGCGGAACGATGTTGATAACCATTGCTACAACCATCAAAATCATTATCGCGGCTGCAATAGGCGCTTTGCTTGTAAGCGGAACTTTCGCGGCTTCCAATGCAGGTTGACCAATCACTACGACATCAGCTTCCTGCTGATTCAAATGCTCAATGTCATTCCAGCTACCCTGAATCAAGAGCGCATCGCCGCTATGGATTTTTTCATCCTTTACATTATGAATTATGTATTGCTTCCGCCTTTTAATCCCCAAAATATTCACGTTGTAATTTGAACGAAAATTTGATTCCTTTACTAACTTATTCTCTAACTTGGAGTTAGAGAGTACAATCACCTCAGCAATTCCAATCTCGTCAAACTTAATGTTGCCTGAAAACTCAGGACGTTGATTTGATTCAGAAACACTTTTATCCAAGAATTCGAGTTTGTTTTCGGTTACAAACTTTTCGGCATCTTCAAAATTTCCCAGAACATACAGCAGGTCTTCCGCGTGTAACTCGGAGTCTGCGCCAACCAATCGGCTGTTTAGCTTATTCATAACGGGTTTGAAGAATTTGCTTGCCGGAGAGTCTTTTCTCCTGACCACAAGAATCGAAACATTGTATTTCGCGGTAATATTTAATTCGATTAGCTTTTTGTTGAGAATGAGCGAGTCGCTATTTACACGAATACGAAATAAATTGTCTGCTAATTGATACTCCTTACTTAATTCTGTAGGTGTTTTTACATTCGATTTTTTCGCGGCTCTTTCTTTTTTGTTTGTCAATATTTTTGACATTGGAATAAGATATATAATTCCTACAGCAGTAATAATCAGTCCGATAGGCAAAAAAGAAAAGAACGATAAGCTCTCAAATCCGGCTTCGATAAGCGCGTCGTTGATAATCAAGTTCGGAGGTGTCCCGATAAGCGTCATCATGCCGCCCATGCTGCTGGCATAGGCCATAGGCATAAGAAAACGGCGTGAGTTGGTGTTTGCTTCGGTTGCCATGCTTACTACAATGGGCAATAGCAATGCGACTGTTCCGGTGTTGCTAACAAATGAACCAAAAATAACAGTGACTAAAAAGATTAGCAAAAGAAGTTTCAAATTGCTCTTCCCGGCTAACGCTAACATTTTCAGGCTAATGGATTTTGCCAATCCGGTCTGAAAAATTGCACCACCCACTATGAAAAGGCCGACCATCATAATGACAACCGAATTTGAGAAACCCGCGAGCGCTTCTGTGGGATTGAGTATGCCAAAGAGCACTAATGCAAGTAATGAGCACAAGGCGACAATGTCGGATCGGATCTTTCCCCAAACAAAAAAAACAGCCGTAATCGTTAAAATAATAAGTACAAGAGTAATTGGTGACATAATAAAATTCCTACCCAAAAAAGTGTTGTAGGATGTAGTTTGTTTTTAATGAATAGCCGCGTTTACTTCTAAAAGATTCTGAGAATATGTTGAAATACCTGACTTGTAGCCCACTTATATTGAAAAAAAATTATTATGCAGAGGGCAAAAAAAATACCAGTCTGCAGAGCCATAAAAAATCATCTGTTAAGTTAACCTGTTGCAAATGAGTGAATTCTGTAAAACCAGTATAGCATGTTTTGAGATTATGCATTTTTTTGTGACAAGTGGTACATCTTGATTGTTTGTCAGAAATATTATTTTTTAGGAGTTATTACGGATAATCATGTTTGTTTTAATTAAAAATGAATGTGTGTAAATCTTTAATATGCAAATTTAACAAAAACTTAGCAGGACAAAAAATCATTAGGTTTTATTATGAAACAGCCATATAAGATAAGGCTTAAACCTAAGGAAATGATTAATGGCGTGTTCTATACGACCTTGATTTATAAAATAGAAATTAATCGTATGAATTCATAAAAAATTAGGTTCTACTGGATTTCGTGTGACAAAAATAAAACATTAAGATTTCATTTAGAAGTTAAGGGACTTTTAGAAATAAATCTATTTACATTAAGTCAATATTAAATCCTTAATGAAACCTTAATTTGACTTAACTTCTTAATGGTAAAAAGTATTTTAATATACAC
>JAAYIT010000415.1 GCA_012523295.1 Porphyromonadaceae bacterium
AGGTTCGGATCCGTTATGACAGTGATCGATCTGACAGCGAGACCGAGCGTACGATTGATCCACTTACGCTGACTGTCGATCGCGGTCACATGTATCTGACGGCTTGGTGTCACTACGCAGAGGGAGAGCGAGTTTTCCGACTCGACCGGATCCTCGAACTTACGCCGCTCGACACGCCAATTCAGGTGCAGCAAGCAGAATCAACCACAGAATTGTTTGATTTCGGTGCCAATACATCAGCTGCGGTGCTGGAGGTTGATCCGATCGCACGGTGGATTGTTGAGCCCTGCCAACCCGAACTCATTCGCGAGGAGCCCGATGGCGTCCACGTTGTCAAAGTTCACGCTGTCGATGATTCCTGGCTCGCTCGGCTTGTACTCCTAGGCGGAGGATCGATCCGAGTGTTGGAACCCACCAGCCTTGCCGAAATCGTCCGGGCGACGGCTGCCTCAGCACTCGACGCGTACGATAGAACCTAGTTATTCAATCGAGGAGTACATATGCCCACTCTGGGTGCCACAGAAATTCTCATTATTTTGGGAATCGTCTTGCTACTATTCGGCGGCCGTAAATTACCCGAACTCGCGCGCGGCACCGGGCGTGCCTTGCGGATCTTCAAAACGGAAGTAAAGGCCATCGACAGCGACGACGATGACTCCTCCGATACCAAAGGCGAGGAAGGCGACGAGCAGTCGCAAGAATCCGCCTAGTTCCTGTGGCGCGAAAAAAGAAGACCTCCGCACAGATCGGCGGTCAGATGCCGCTGATGGAGCACGTGCGCGAACTTCGCTCGCGAATCATCAGAGCTCTATTAGGAATCGCACTCGGCGTCGTCGTTGCATGGTATTTCTATCCAGAAATTTTGGCTTGGTTGACCGCGCCGTATGAAGAAGTCAGGCCTGCTTTAGAAAAGGCTGGTATCAACACTGAACTCGTGATGATGGGTATCGGTGGTGGTTTCCAGTTTCGACTCAAACTCAGCCTCATCGCCGGACTCATCTTTTCGAGCCCAATCTGGTTATGGCAACTGTGGGCATTCATAGTTCCTGCCTTGTTTAAACATGAGCGCCGTGTAGCGCTGGGGCTCACCGCACTGTGTGTGCCACTCTTCGTGGGGGGTGCGTGGCTCGGCTACTGGGTATTCCCAAAAGCAATCCACCTACTCATCGGCTTCGTACCGATGGACTGGGGTTCCTTACTCAGCGGAGCAGACTATTTAACCTTCGCCATGCGGATGATGATTCTCTTCGGCATCGGCGCTCAACTCCCCGTCATCGTGGTTGTGCTCAATCGACTCGGGATCGTGCGTGCAGCACAACTCGTGAAGTCCCGTCCGTGGATTGTGGTAGGAATCTTCGTATTCGCGGCGCTCGCTACGCCCACCGTTGATCCGGTGACTTTCCTCTTCCTTGGCATTCCCATGGCGCTCATGCACCTCGTCGCCGAGCGGATCGCCGTATTCACCGAACGTAAGCGCAAGCGTCGGAGCACCGACGATGACCTTGATGA
>JAAYIT010000218.1 GCA_012523295.1 Porphyromonadaceae bacterium
ATTTCCAGTGTATATTAAAATACTTTTTACCATTAAGAAGTTAAGTCAAATTAAGGTTTCATTAAGGATTTAATATTGACTTAATGTAAATATATTTATTTCTAAAAGTCCCTTAACTTCTAAATGAGATCTTAATGTTTTATTTTTGTCACACGAAATCCAGTAGGACCAAAACTTATATGATTTCTCTCCGTCGGCTGCCGGAGAGAAATGACGATAAAAATTATTTCCGGAGGAGCAAAAAGAGACGCAACCGTTTTTTATTCACTTTGTACAGCAGTTTGCATTTTTTGAATTAACTCAAACTCTCTTTTTCATCAGAGGGTAGAATTGCCTCCTTCTCTTTCCTTTTTTCTATCAATTCATACACTATCGGAACTATGTATATGTTTAATAATGTGGATGTCAGCAGACCGCCTAAAACTACTACCGCCATCGGACTTTGAATTTCATTTCCGGGTTTTCCGCCTTGCAAAACAAGCGGAATAAGTGCCAAAGCAGCTGTAAGCGCCGTCATTAGAATTGGATTTAATCTGTCAATAGAGCCATGCAGAACTCGTGTATGCAGCGGTTCTCCATCTTCTTCCATATGCTGATACCTCGAAATTAGTAAAATCCCGTTTCTCGTAGCGATACCAAATAGCGTGATAAAGCCGATAATAGAGGGAATACTGATAACGTTTGAAGAAAAATAAACTGCCAAAACGCCGCCTATCAAAGCCAATGGGAGATTAAGCACTACGATTGAAGAAAGTGTAAAGTCCTTGAATTCTCCAAAAAGCAACAGGAAAATTATCCCAACAGCCAGAATGGAAGCAATGAGCAACGTTCTCGCGGCATTTGCCGCAGTTTCAAATTGACCGCCGTATTCTACCCGGTACCCTTCAGGAAGTGTGATGTTGTCATCGATATTTTTCCGAATATCATCGACAACACCCTTCAAATCTCTTCCGGATGTATTGGCAGAAACAACAATTTTGCGCTGTACGTTTTCACGTGAAATATTCATCGGCCCTCCTACGGAAACAACATCGGAAATCTCTTCCAAGGGCACTTTTCGTCCGCTTCCCACATCGATTAAAGCAGAACGAATTTGGTCGATACTTTCTGTGTAGCTTTCATTCAGTCGCAGCACCAAGTCATAACTGCGCTGTCCTTCGTAAATATCGGCTAATTTTTCACCTGCAAAAGCCAATTCAACGAATCGGTTAAAGTCTTCAATTGAGACGCCATACTTTGCCAGCATTCCTCGGTTAGCTCGAATTTGCAGCTGTGGAGTTTCGGTTTGTTGCTCTACGGAGACATCCACCAACCCTTCAATGCCTTGTATTGAATTTTGAATTTGATTTCCAATCATAAACAAATCACTCAAATCCGTTCCGAAAATTTTTATGGCGATACTTGCACGGGTACCGGAAAGCATGTGGTCAATACGGTGTCCAAGCGGTTGTCCCACAGTTACCGACATGCCCGGGATACTTGCTAACACCTCACGCACTTCGTTCATAAACTCCTCGTTGCTTCTTTCTTTTAAATCAAAAAGAACGTCAATTTCAGCGCTGTTGGTTGTTTGCGAATGTTCATCCAAATCACCCCGTCCCGTCCGGCGCGCTGTGCTCGTAACCTCAGGAATTTTAAACAATTCGGATTCCATTAAATTACCCAATCGATTAGATTCTTCAAGTGAAACTCCGGGTTTTGTAACAGCTGAAATGGTCAGTGCTCCTTCGTTAAATTCGGGCAGAAAACTTCTTCCCATTGTAAAAAATAGAATGAACGAGAGAATGAAAACCCCGATGGTCGGATATAAAACAGTCTTTTTGTTTTGGAGAACCCACTCCAGCGATTTTTCATAAACACGCTTCAATCTGCTTGTCAGCCAGGTGTCTTTGATGTTTTTGTCTAAATATTCTTCATTGGAAAGCAATAGTTTACACATCAGCGGCGTAACTGTCATTGCTATAATCAAAGACATAAACAGTGCTACGATAAATGCTACACCAAGCGGTTTGAGCATAAGTCCTTCCATTCCCGACAGAAAGAAAAGGGGAATAAAAGCCACGATAATAATTAGTGTAGCATTAAGTATGGAGGCGCGAATTTCAATGGAAGCCTGCAGTACAACATTAAACACAGAATCCCGGTCTTTTTTGGGTTTCCGATGATTCTCCTTTAACCGTTTGTACACATTTTCCACATCAATAATGGCATCGTCCACCAATACGCCGATCGCGATAGTCATTCCTCCAAGGGTCATCGTATTGATATTCATTCCCAGTAAATACAAAACAATGATTGTAGCAAGCAGTGACAGCGGTATGGCAATAATGGAAATAACGGTAGTGCGGAAACTTGCTAAAAACAGAAAAAGAATAACAATCACAAATATAGCCCCTTCAAGCATGGCGCTCCCGACATTTCGTACGGAAGATTCTATAAAATCGGCTTGTCTGAAAATTTTCGTATTCATTTTAACACCTGAAGGGAGCGATTTTTCAATCTCTGCCAAGTTTTCCTCTATTTTTTTTGTAACATTTAATGTGTTGATATTCGGCTGTTTGGAAATAGCGATTATAACTGCAGGTTCGGCATTTTCTGAAGCGTATCCATATTTTATCGCGGCCCCGACAACCACATCAGCCACATCAGAAACCACGACAGGCCTGTTGTTTAAGGTTTTCAGATAGGTGTTTCCAAGCTCTTCCAAGTCGTTGGTTCGCGCCATGCCACGTATCATGTACTCATTCCCGAAATCACGAACGACACCACCGGATGAATTGGTACTGAAACTCTTTCCTACAGCAGCAAGTTCAGCCATCGTAACTCCCATGAAGTCCATTTTTTGAGGATCGGCAAGAATTTGATATTGCTTCAAATCACCACCAATTATTGTAACTTGCGAAACACCTCCGGTAGCTAAAATCGCGGGTTTTACCACCCAGTCGGCAAGTGAGCGCAACTCCATTTGCGGTATGGTTTCGGACTTTAATCCAATGAAAAGAATTTCTCCCATGATGCTCGATTGCGGAGCAAGAACAGGGACAATCCCTTCCGGTAACACGCTGCTTAACGTAACCAATTTTTCACTTACAATCTGGCGCGCTTTGAAAATATCAGCCCCCCAGTCAAATTCCACCCAAACGAAAGAGAATCCTTGCATCGAAGCAGAGCGAACACGACGAACATCGGTAGCTCCGTTAACAGAAGTTTCTATGTGAAATGTAACCAATCGTTCTACTTCTTCGGCTGACATGCCGTGCGCATCGGTCATCACTACAACTGTAGGCGCGGTAAGGTCAGGGAAAACATCCACATCCATCCTGTGTGAAGTGATTACGCCTCCTACAATAATCAATACCGCTCCTAAGAGCAGAAAAAATTTATTGTTAAGCGAGTATTTTATTATATTGTTTAGTATCATGTTGATTGACGATTTTAATCATAACCACGAACCAAGTAATACAAGTCCTCAAGTAAATGAGAATTTGAAGTTGTTTGCTTCATGATTATGGCATCATTGACTTAAACTGCAGGCTAATGAACATGTCCTTCATGTGGGTCAATTGCTCCTGCTGCTTGTGCTAATTTTACAAAGATTGCTCCTTTGGTGATTATCCGTTCACCTTCTGACAATCCTACTGTTATTTCTGTACGGATTCCGTCTGTTGCAGCAATAGTTACCGGACGCTTTTCAAACAATTCGGGAGTAACCTGCACATAAACGAAATGTTTTCCCATCTCCTCCACAATCGCTTCATTATCAACTGTCAATTTTTCGGTCTGCGACTGAGTTTTGATAAAAAGCTCTATAAAGCTACCGGGAATTAACCCGGCACGGTTACTTATCTGAAACACCACAGGTAAAAGCGGATTGCTTAAGTCAGCCGATTTTCCGAACGAAACTATACGGCCATTCAGCTCTTCCAAGGTAAAGCTCCTTTTGTTTTCCATCGTTCGAAAAGTGACCGTGGAAATATTGTTGAGAGTATTGAAATACTTGGGTCGTATTTCGGCTTTGACGAAAAGGTTTTTATTTTGCGAAACCGATAAAACCGGTTGTCCGGCTGAGGCAAATTCACCGTTGCGAACAAGCACATTGGTTATGTATCCGCTTATCGGGGAACTGACCGATTGTCTTCCTGAGGAAAAATTTTGTCGCAGGTTGTCGTAATTCGCCTGCGCATTATCCATCTCTGTTTTAGCTCGGAGCAATTCACTTTCGGAAACAATCCTGTCCTTTGCCAATTCTGCTTTCCTTTCGTACTCGGCTTTAGCTCGGTTATATTCGTTTTGAGCTTCTGCCTGCCGTACAGAAAGATTATTGTCAGCCATTCCGCTTCCATCTATAGTGAAGAGTGCTTGCCCGGCGCTGACCGCGTTTCCTTCCACGATGTTGTCACCTCTGAAAACGACTATTCCGCCGGTTTTTGCCGTTATCACACGCTCGTCACCAATTGCTGGCTGAATCTGACCGACCGTACGGATTACTTGTCCAAACAGCTCTTTTTCAGTCACATCAGTAGCAAAGTCGATTTTCCAACTTTGCTCTTTTGTGAAGGAAGCGGTGTTAATACTCGTTTTTGCCTCATCCTCAGCTGCGTGTATTGCTTTTTTGATATCCGAAAAAACATTGATTCCGTTTACAGTAATTTCAGACACTTTTTCGGGTGTTTTGATCCGGAATGTAAGCGTAGCTTCACCCTCTATTTCAGGTTTTATGTTGAATTTATAAATCCCCGGTCGGTTTGGTTTTTCAAGCGTTTGTTCAAATATCTCTGTGTCAATACTCAAACTTGCCGTAACACTTCCCTCTTCGAGTGGTTTGAAATTTTTGAGATGCGTGAAGTGTGCGAGAATTTCACTATCATGATTTACAGCGAAAGGGTGAGCCTCTGCAAACAGCTCATAATCTGAACCATACGAAACTAATTGAAGATTTTCGCCGGGTTCATGTATATGGTTATCTTTATTTTTCCGACTGCATGAAAACAGAATAATTGAGCCAATTATCCCTGCAGCTATAATTATAAATTTTAATTTCATACGATGGTTTTATATTTTTTAAATTATAGTCGTATGGAACACGCCATTAACCATTCTCTTAGGCTTGAGACTTATCTTAAATGGCTGTTTCATAGGAATTGAAACTTAAATAATTGTAAAACATACTTTTATAGCATACAAAATATACTATATGTACAGTTTCACAATAAAAAAATGTAGTAACGGGAAAATTACAATTCGAAAAAAATTGTAACAATTTTCACCCCGTTAAGGGGTGAAAGTCAGCAAAAAGGAGGAGCTCTGAATCCGTTGGATCGAGTAAACTGAATAGAATGGGTGGATATTAAATACGGTTTTTGCCGGAAAGAAAGTAATCCTGAATCCGGCTCGGACATCATGTTGATTCCGGAAGATAAAAACGAAATGAAATTCTGAAAATCTGTTAGCAATTCTGCATTTGCATCAGATTCACTTGACTGTAACAGACGATTGTTATTCGAAATATGGATGTAATCTTTATCGAGAAGACAATTTTCTAAACTTACATCTTCATCGGCATGATGCTCATTTCCAAAAGTGATAATCTCATTCTCATGATGCTGACAAGTATGGTTTACATCAGAATGTTCCGAACAAAAATAATGGGGAATAAAAACTAAAACGTGGTGATGGAGAGGTATAACAGCATGAGCCAATAAAATTATATTGGCTAAAAAGAGCAATATAAGTCCTGTTTTCTTTACCATGCAACCAACGTGTTTGCCGCAAAGTTACATATTTAATTTTAATTTTTGAGATTTTTTTACATGATTTTTCAAGAAACAGGATCTGCTGAAAACAAACGATTTTTTGCTTAATCTCTTCGTTAGAATGATAATCTAACGGCAATATTTATCAACAGCTTTGTTCAAAACACTTACAATTGTTTCACCACAAAAGCATTCCTATGCAACTAACCATCAACACATTGAGATCTTTTCAGCAGACTCCGGGTAAGTTTCGCGTGTGTAATCGACAATTTCGGGGTGATCTGTGTAGCTTCTTCCTTCATTCAACATCAACTCAACACTACGTGTTAATCAAGAAAGCCTTTGGGACAATTACTTGTAGCATATCCCAAAGGCTTCAGGTATAAGACTTCCTGTCCAAGATTCGTTTTTTGAATAAAGCCGAGGAGCTTTTTCAAATGAAGCTAAATTTATTTCACTGAAATACTTACTTCCGCTCCTTTCAACCAGGGATTTGTAAAACGAACTTTCACATCGCCCGATTCATCCTTGGATTGGATAAAAGCAACCATTGTTCCGCGATGCACCCGATGCACATTATCGGTATAGTCGCTCATGTCGGCATTATTGCTTGCTTCAAGTCCGAGCAAAACCGCGGGTCCGGAAATACGGCAAGTCAACTCATCATCGGCAAGTGTTACCAGATTACCGGCTTCATCTACAATTTGAATATCGATTTGAGTTACATCACCATTTTTTACGAGTGCATTTTTGACCGGCTTCGCTTTAATTTCATACGATCGTTTTGAGGTTTGAATAGAAGTTCTGCTTACCTCTTTCCCGGAGCTATCTAAACCTACTGCCACTAATTTTCCCGACTCATACGGGATATCCCAGTAAATCATACCGTTGTTATCATCGTAATCTTTCAGCTCGCCAACAATTTTTCCGTTCAGCTCCAATCTGGCTTTTGCCGCATTGGTATAACAAAACACCCTAACATTCTGTCCATCATAGTACCCATTCCAAATGGGAGGAGCATCTTGCGTCAAACGTGCTCTGCCACGTCCGGCCGGAGTAGTTCCGATATAAATCATCGGCTCATCTGACCATAGAGATTTACGGAAATAACCGCGTGGTTTTATTTCACCACCAAAATCAAGCAGTCCCGAATCAAATCCTCTTGAGGGCCACTTGTGCGATTCACCTAAATAATCAATACCTGTCCAGAGAAACTGTCCGAAAATATGCTCATTGTCACGAACCGCCTTCCAGGCGGGCATATCATGTCGGTTTTCACTACCATAAATCACACGATTCGGGTATTTCTCGTGATCGGAATCGTATTTACTTTCAGTATAATTATACCCGACAATATCCAAGGCTGCAGGATATTCTGTTTCATTTGACATGGCTACTCCCGCCAAACCGGCAGTTACAGGACGTGAAGTATCGTACTGTTTTACAGTTTTTGCAAGTCGTTTGGCAATATCTCCAAGTCGCATGGCATCCGGTGCATCTGGTTTATAACCTCCATAAGTTGCTTGTGTAAATCCTCCCGCATGTTCACCTCCAAGTACAGGGTGCGAATAGGGATCATTCGGATAATCTACCTCATTACCTATACTCCAAGCAAAAACCGAAACATGATTTCTATCCCTGCGGACAAAATCGGCTAAGTCAATTTCACTCCAATCTTTGAATATATCATATGAACCCTGAAATCCGGGTGTTCCCTGATTCCATCCTTCGAGCCATTTACGCTTTGGAAATTCCCACTCGTCGTACATTTCATTCAGCACAAGCATTCCCAACTCATCGCAAAGCTCGTACATATCAGGCGCTTGCGGATTGTGGCTGGTGCGGATAGCATTTACGCCTAAGCTTTTGAGCTTTATTAAGCGAGATTTCCACACATCACGCGGCACAGCAGAACCCAACACACCGGCATCATGGTGCAAACAAACACCTTTCATCTTCATCCATTCTCCATTCAATGCAAATCCTCTATTCGGGTCAAAAGTAAACGCGCGTATTCCGGTGGTAGTGACGGTTTCATCAATAACTTTCCCGTTTTGTACCACAGTGGTTTTTAATTTGTAAAGATTTGGTGTTTTCAGGTCCCAAAGTTTCGGATTTGATACTTTTAATTCAGCTTTAACTTTTCCTTTTTGTGCTCCGGCAACTGAAATTTTCTTCGAATTTTTAGCAACTGATTTTCCTGAATTGTCAATCAATTCATTGGTTACGGTCAATGCCGCATTTTGACGTGAAGTATTGTCGATTTCCACTTCAATATCCAATAATGCCTGTTTTTTTGTAACGTTTTTCGGATAAGCAAAAACGCCCCATTGTGCAATATGAACGGGATTCGCAGTAATCATCCAAACATTTCTGTAAATTCCCGATCCGGTGTACCAACGTGAATCGGCACTTTGGCTGTGATCCACACGTACGGCTATCACATTCTCTTTCCCAAACTGAACGAAAGGTGTGGCATCGTACATAAACGAGATATAACCATTGGGTCGCTTGCCTAATAAATTGCCATTTAAATAAACCTCACTGCGATTGTAAACACCTTCAAAATAGAGGTAAATCTTTTCATTCTTCTTGCTTTCAGGAATATTGATAGATTTTCTGTACCATCCTATTCCTCCCGGCAAATATCCTGTGCAGCTGGCTAATGTCGGGCTGAGCTGCCCCTTTACACTCCAATCATGAGGTAAATTAAGGTTTTGCCATTTGCTGTCATCTAAATCGACATTTTGACCACCTTTGACATCATTCAAAGTAAACTGCCAGGAATTATTGATTTTTTCCGGCTTTCCGAACGAAACCTGAGCAGAGAGATAAACCCCTGAAAACAAAACAACTAAAACAATAAAAACTCTAATTTTATTCATAAATATTTATTTTTTTACAAATTTGACCATTTCAGAAGCAGCAAGGAGAAAAGCTCCCACACCAAAATCGGCTGTAGTTTCCGCATCAACTTTGTGCTGACCCGCATTTTCGCCGATTGGTTGTACATAACCGATTTTCCCGTTAGGCTGCATAGCTATTTTCGTCAGATAATTCCAAGCTTTATCTACTGTTTGGATATATTCTTTTTCTGACAAATAGCCGTTATTTATCCCCCAGAGGTAACCGTACGTGAAAAACGCCGTACCGCTGGTTTCGTACCCCGAAGCATAATCCGGATCGAGTAAACTACGCGACCAATAGCCTTCAGGCAGCTGGGCGGCGGCTACGCTTTTTGCCATTTTTTGATAATACTCGATGTATGTATCTCTGTGTTTGTCCGTTTTCGGCAGATCTTCCAACACCCTTGCAAACGCAGCAAAAACCCATCCGTTTCCACGTGCCCAAAAGTCTTTTTTTCCAGCGGGTGTTTTATGTTTCGGATACACGTATTTTGCATCTCTGAAATAAAATCCTTCCGATTCATCGTACATGATACTGTTGGCGTATTCCCAGTATTCATACATTTTTTCTAAATAAAGTGGATTTTGTGTCAATTTATACATCCTCGTCATTACCGGCATTACCATGTAAAGCCCATCTGCCCACCACCAATAATCGTTTTGCGGAGTGCTGATCTGATAATTCATCACTTCTAAGGCACGCGCAATTTTTCGTGGATCTTTTTCCATCAAATACAAATCAACATACACCTGGAAGCAGGTTTGCCAGTCGCCAAACATCACATAGTCATGCCCTTCGCCATATCGGGCATATTTCCACTCATCCTTATTGGGTGATTTGGCGCCTTTCCACTCATTTTGTTCAGACCATGCTATCGAATAATCAAGGTATTTTTGATCTTTTGTAACTTGATACGCGGCAATATTTCCGGTATGGTAAGCCGCCCGGTTCCAAAACGCATCACCGTGTTTAGGGTTTGATTCCTGCCAATAATCGTTTACTTTTTTAATTAATTCTATCACTTCTGTTTTGGTAGTTTTTGAAATTGTTTCTGTACTTCTAATGTAGCTATTACACGAGAACAAAGCCATTATATAGAACAAAAGCACTATTTTTTTTGTATGTTTCATCACTACTGTCCGGTTATAAATCAAAGATAGTCAGCTGTTTATAATCTTCAGTATAAATATTTTTGTAATCTTGTTTTGTAAACAGTTCATTTATAGGCGTTTTCTCAAAAAGAGACACGCTGAAA
>JAAYIT010000219.1 GCA_012523295.1 Porphyromonadaceae bacterium
CCAAATGGGAACCGGCAATCATCTATTTGCAGATGCTTTGTTTTATCGGGATGATGTATCCACTTCATGCTCTAAATCTAAATATGCTCCAGGTTCAAGGCCGATCCGATCTGTTTTTAAAACTGGAGATAATAAAAAAACTAATTGCAATACCTACCATAATTATTGGAATACTTTGGGGTATTAAAATTATGATTGCCGGGTCTATGGTCAACACTTTAATAGCTTATTACCTGAATAGCTATTGGAGTGGTGTGAAAATTGGTTACTCATTCAGACAGCAGGTAAAAGATATTTTGCCTTCTTTTTTGTTAGCATTAACAATGGGAGTATTGGTGTTTCTGTTAGGAAAGTTGTTGCCGTTTACTTATCCCATTGAGCTCATGATTCAAATCATTTTCGGAGCACTGTTTGTGTTTGTGTTCTGTGAAATTACAAAATTCAAGGATTATTCTTTTGCTAAGGAGCTGGTATTAGAAAAGATTCATTCATTTAAAAAAGAGAAATATGGATAAGCCCATATATGTTACGCAACCTTCATTGCCGGAACTAGAGGAATTTATTCCTTATCTGCAACAGATATGGGATAATAAAATACTGACCAATAATGGCCCTTTGCACCAACAGTTGGAGAATGAGTTGGCGTTATTTTTAAATGTACCGTATATTTCGCTCTTTGCTAACGGAACCTTAGCATTGGTTACAGCTCTGCAGGCATTGAATATAACCGGAGAAGTAATTACCACTCCTTATAGCTTTGTGGCTACCACTCATAGTTTGTGGTGGAACAACATAAAGCCTGTTTTCGTTGACATCGAACCCGAATTCGGAAACCTTGATCCCGAGAAGATGGAAGCGGCCATCACGACCAAAACAACTGCCATCATGCCTGTACATGTATATGGCAATCCCTGCAAGGTAAATCGCCTGAAAGAGATTGCTGACTACTATGGTTTAAAACTGATTTACGATGCCGCCCATTGTTTTGGAGTAAAACACCAGGGTATAGGCATATGCAATTATGGAGATTTGTCAATTCTTAGTTTTCATGCCACCAAGGTGTTTAACACGATGGAGGGAGGAGCCATTATAAGTCATGATAAAGAAACAAAGAGGCATATCGACTATTTAAAAAATTTTGGTTTTGCCGGTGAAACAACAATTATTGCCACTGGCATAAATTCAAAAATGAATGAGATGCAGGCTGCCTTAGGGTTAGTGCAACTGAAACATTATGATGAGAATATTGCAAAACGTAAAAGAATTGCGGTTACTTATCGTAACCAATTGAAAAATGCGAGAGGAATATTTTTGTTACCAGAGGCCCAAGACACTGAATCAAACTATGCTTATTTCCCGATTTTTGTCGATGAAAAAGAATATAGAATGAGTAGGGATGCTTTGTATGAAAAATTAAAACAGAACAACATTTTTGGGCGTAGGTATTTCTATCCATTGATCAGTGAGTTTTCGATGTATAGCAGTTTGGAATCTTCTTCACCGGATAATTTAACTGTGGCTCAAAAAATGGCAAATGAAGTTATTTGTTTGCCTATGTACCCGGACTTAGATTTAAAAACAGTAGAGAATATCTGTTCATTTATCCAGTATAAATAATATTCACTTCAATGAAAGAAACACGGGATTTTTTAGTAAAAATGGGGTTGCCGCAAGGAGATGCCTATGACCTGCCAACATCACAGAAATGTTTTTCCGATGGAGCTCAATATCGATTTGAGGTACCTGGAATACAAGGCCCAACTGCAATGAAATCGCTTTTGGATGAAGTAACAGAAAAAAATCTGGTTATTCATCGCGTTACTCAAACAAAAGGGATTATGTTGTTAACCGACAATGAAATTTCTGAAATGGTTTCATTGGCAAAACAAGGAGAAGTAGATTTGGTATTGTCTATAGGTCCACGGGCAACCTACGATACCAGTGCATCCGTCTTGACACCCGAAGGACAAAGAATGGGTTTGCGTCTGCGTGGACAGGAGCAAATTATTCGTGCTATTGAAGATGTAAAAAGAGCAGTAAATTTGGGATGCAGGTCATTCTTATTATATGACGAAGGATTACTATGGATTTTGAACGAAATGCGCAAACAAGGAGAAATACCTTCAAACTCGAAATTTAAAGTTTCTGCAC
>JAAYIT010000220.1 GCA_012523295.1 Porphyromonadaceae bacterium
CTTCGCTGCGAAACATAACCCAGATTATGTGCAAATAGGGCCGTCCCCCTTTTGTGTCAAGCGAATAAAATACGCAGCCCTCCGGCCTGCTCCCCATTTTCTCCGCTTTCCCCAAAAGAGAGCGGAGCGGCAAAGCCGCACCCATCCCACAGCCTTCGGCTGCCTTTAAGCGGGTGCGAGTCCGCCCATCTCCACCTGCCCGCCGCTCCGCTCTTGGGCAGGAACACATCGCCTGAACAACCTGTATCCGGAATTGCCTGGCTGTCGCCAGCGCAAATCCGTCAACCACACCCACAGGTTGTTGTCCACTCGGTAATAATTCTCTCCATTAATCTTCAGTCAAATTGAATTGGTCAGAAAGGGAATCGTCTGCTTCCTGTAAGGAATGTTCTTGTCAATCAATAAGCATTTTTAGTAAAGGAAGCATTATCTCTTCATACGATGTTATCATACTTATATTTTTTATTACCAGCAGGGCTTCTTTTCATTTTATTAATTCTCGAATTAATTTGATAAAATCTTGCTCGTTAACGGTTTTGTCTTGTTTTCTTATCCGTATTATTTTTACTCCAGCCTTTGAAAAAATCGAATCTTTCAGATAGTCTTTTACTTGGCTTTCTTCTGAATCATGATAAATACTGTCAAGTTCAAAAAAACGAATTGGTTTATATCCTACAACTTGGTCAAATACAACAAAGTCAACAATGCCCTTAAAGTAAAAGTCCTGTTCTTCAGATGTAAGTTCGTCTTTTAGAAGCTGCCAATTTAAGAGACAGCTGATAGAAACATTTGGATAAATCTGATATGAGTCAAATGTTATCTTTAATGCATAAAAAAACTCTATTTCCTGACGAGATTTAAAAAGATTTGAAGTGTAGTCAATATTTGATACTGTTTTCTTTTGTGTGACAGATATTCTATCTGATTGAGAATGCTTTATGTTTTTTGGAATCAATTTTTCATACTCCTCTATTACATGACGGCATACTTCTTCATCTGGGAAAAGCTTTGAATAATTATAGGCTTCAACTAATTTGTTGTTTTTTCTTTTAACAATCTCGCATATTAGTTTCTTGTATTCAGAATCATTAATTTTATAGAACCCCCCCTGATGAATAACAAAAAGCATTTCTAGATTAGATATTGTCTCTAGATGATATAACGGATAATTGTCAACATCTGATAGAAACTCAGTAATAAAAGTCCTCGCAGCAAGAGTCAAAAGAGGGTCAGAGTTTATATCCTTCCTATTTTGATGTAAAGTATGAATCAGGAATTCCCAATTCTTCTTTTGAATGGCTTGAAATATTTTCTCATGGTTAATCATCTCTGTATTGTTGTTGTAGTTGTCTTTTTAGCATAGTCGGTAACGGTTGGTATAATTTTTTATGGCGAATTCTCGGTACGGGTTCTAGTCCGGCAGGATGAAAATTGATGCAAAAATCTGCAGCGCTCACACCTCCGTACCCGCTATGAAATTTACACATTGTTGTGTGTGGCAATTTTTTCTTCCATCTTAATTTTACGTTGTTTGTCTTTCTTTAGGTTTCGATTTTTTTTGTACAATTTATATTTATCTATAATTGTCAAGAATTTAGCAACCATTCGATATTGAAAGAAATTATATGACTCAACTAGCTTTAAGTCTTTAGGATACAAGTTGCGTATTTCATCTACTTCCATCTGAAATTCAAAAATTTCAATCTTTTTATATTCAAAATTCCCTTCTTTTTTTTGCTTTATTATGAATTCCTCAAGAGAGTCTTTTGTTTCAAGACATTCTTTCGTTAACTTAAATTTTGAAAATCGATTAAATTTATAATCATTTTTGTAAATTGAAATTACATATTCATCCCCTGAGTCATTGGTAACAGCAACTAAGAATTTGACATTTGAACCATATCCTATGCCTCTAAACGTATAACGAACAGGGCAAATAATTGCAGTTGAATAATTTTTGAAAAAAGGTCTATATTCGCTCCATCGTTTGGTACTTGATTTTACTAAGTATTTGCCATTTGTGGTTGAAAGAAGGATTCTTTTTTTAACTTTTTTATTACGAATAAGCATATCAACTTTCGTAACCTCCGTCCCCAGACTATAAAATAGTATTGGGTCGTACTCTTTATAATAAACCTCAAATGGTTTTAGAATCAGTGGAGAGTCAGAAAAATCTTCAATTAGTAAATAATTATTTAAACCAAGTTTTAAATAGATTTTAAAAATAATAGCTGCTCTATCCTTTAAGTTCTCTATTAATAGATTGCCTATAAATTCGTCATCACATTCAATTGTACCCCTTATTGAATAAGTGCATCTAAATCTTTGCCCAATTTTTAAAGAAAAGGCTCTTATCGTATAATACAATGCAGCTAACGAAATAAATAATGCAGTGATTGAAATTAAAGTGCTTACTATATTTTCATTAAAATCTATGTTCATATGGTCGTTTTATTATAACACACAACGTTTTAGCGGTTTGAAACGTTTGGGAGAGCGGGCTGCGTTCGTATCCACCGTTACCAAACTTTGATGAGTTGCAGGAAGCTAGAATAATCACTTCATCCCAAGTGTTTAATGATTGCATGTTACCTTCATTATTGTTTTCTTATTAAAAATCAATTTCTATAAATTTCATGTTTTCATCTTGAAACCATCCCAGATAGTTTAATGCTTTTTTTAGATCATCATTTGGTTTATCTTTAATATCTTCTAGATTGACGTGTAAGAATTTAATCTTTTCATGTTCGCTTATCCCAATGACGATAAAATTCCTTATTGCATACTTTAAATACAATCCATATCCATCAGCCGCAATTAACATTAATTGTTGTATTTGATCTGCTTCATAGTTGGAAGGATAATAAAAAAACACAAAACTAATTTTATTCAAAGTAATATTTCTACGAATGATTTGTTTGTAATTCTTATTTGTGTACGAATCAATGAAATTCAATAATCCAGCAGCGAAGTATCTTCTTTCATATCGATTAAGTGACATCATTTCCTCAGCCACTTCTTTACTTTCTTTATTTTTAATCAAATCATTATCTACCCAATAATAGATTAGGTCTTCAATCTCGCTAAATAAATCTTCATTCTCAGAATTCGCCTTTTCTCTTTCATAATCCTCCCAACTATTCTCTAAATCAACAAAAAGGATTTTTCCTTCATAACCCTTAATGATTTTATCAAAATGGGGTTTTATTCTTAAATAAAGTCCTAACAAATCCTTTTCTTTTCCTGCAAATATGGTCTTTTCAATTTTCGTTGTTAAGGATTCTCGAGAGTTTAAATATTCCACTAAATCTGAAATTGTATTTAATTCTTGCATTAGAAAAAGAATATCTTCTTTTCCTAAAATATGAATGTAATCATGATTTGGTTCAGTCATTTTTCCAAGATACTGATATTGCATTCCTTCACCAAGATGAATTATAATCCTGATAATTTCTGAATATTTATCACGCTGAAACTTTATTAAACCTTGCTTCTTGTTTTTTATGTATATGTCTCTATCAATATGAAATAATTTTCTTTCTGCACCTTGAATTTGTTTTGCACCATTTTCAACTGTTTTTCTAAAATATCTTTCGTGGTTTTCCTTAAACTCATAGTTTTTTATCTGACAGATAATACAAACATTTCTAAAGAGGATTAACAAGTCACAAATCTCTTTTTTGTCACCTTGTTCATCATATGGATTTGGGAAACACCAATAATCCAAGAAGGTATTTTCCGCAAGTTCATTGACAAAATTTTCTCCTATTTTTCCCTTTAAAAAATTATCCATTTTACAGGTTATTTGTTTCTTAAAATTGCAGGTAATGGACACAATAAATGTGTATCTACACCCTCAAAATTTTAGGGTACAAATGCTTATATATGGTAAACACTAGACCTCAAGATACTGGCATTACGCTGCCTTATCTTGCTTTGGTATAAGGCAAGGTGAAAAGGTAAATTCCTTGATTGACAAATGTCAAAAAAATAGACGTTTTGTACGGACATTTGAACAATGTAACTATTTCTGGAACAGATGGATGTAAAAATA
>JAAYIT010000221.1 GCA_012523295.1 Porphyromonadaceae bacterium
AGAGAATGGAGTATAATGATTCAGGCTCGCAGCGCACACTCGTGGTAAGCTCTTGAAAAAGTTCAAATATAAAACTAAAAAATGAAAAAGAGTAAACAACGAGTGTATGTTTCCAGAGGGTGCAAGTCACTTATGCGCGGGGTCGTGTCCGAAGCATTAGTAAGCCGCAAGCTGGTTTTCCGTGAGGGATGCAGTGAAGGAAGCGGGACTACAAACTCCGGTACTGACAAACAGGAACGACATAGGAGGCTATAGAACGAGGATAAGCAAGCACATCATTGTAACGTCCAAAGCATACAACCATCGTTTTGTAGTAGATGTCGCAGAGATTGGAGGAAGGAAGAAGCTCTTACCAGGGGAGATCTCTGTGCTGAAAAGCATGGAGAAGTCAGCAGAGGTCATAGTAGCCAACGAAACGAGCCGTCACCTGAACAGGAGAAAGGCGGAGGTCTCACGAAAAAGGCGAAGGACTGAACGTTAAGACGTTCCAAATTCGGAATGGAGGCTTGCCAGCCATTCCTTAAGCGGAACAGGAAGAGAAACAAGTAAACAAGAAGAATGATTGAACAGGTATTGCATCCGAACAACCTGATTAAAGCGCTCCGGCAAGTCGTATCCAACGGCGGTTCGGCAGGCGTAGACGGTATGCGTGTGAAACAGCTCCCGGGTTATTTTCGGGAGCACAGGGACACCTTAACCGCATCATTGCGTAAGGGGACGTACCTGCCCCAAGCCATTCGTGGAATAGAAATTCCCAAAAGCAACGGAAAGATCCGCCTCCTGGGTGTTCCGACGGTGATGGACCGCTTGTTGCAACAAGCGGTCTCACAGGCAATCGTCCTTCGCTTTGAGCTGGAATTCGATGCTCACAGCTACGGATTCCGCCCAAATAAGAACGCACAACAAGCCGTATTACAAGCGAAAGAGTACATCAACTCCGGATATCAGCATATTGTTGACATGGATTTGAAAAACTTTTTCGATGAAGTTGACCATAGTCTGCTTCTGCAACTGCTCTACAGCAAAATCAAATGCCCCGACACCCTGCGGTTAATCCGCAAGTGGCTCCGGGCACCGATATGGATAGACGGCAAGTTGCACAAACGGCGTAAAGGCGTTCCACAGGGCAGTCCGCTAAGTCCGTTATTGTCGAATATCCTTTTGAACGAGTTGGACAAGGAATTGGTAAAACGAAGTCTGCGTTTTGTCCGCTATGCCGATGATTTCAGCATCTACTGCAAAACAAAAGCAGAAGCCCGCAAGGCAGGCAACGAAATTTATCTTTTTCTGAAGAACAAGCTCCGACTGCCTGTTAACCGGGAGAAAAGCGGCCTGCGAAAACCCGTTAACTTTACGTTGTTGGGTTATGGATTTGTTCCTACTTACCGCAAGGGTGATAAAGGGAAATATCAACTGATTGTCAGCGATAAAGCATGGAAGACCTTGAAGCAGAAAGTCAAGGTGATAACCCGCAAGACCACCCCAATGACCTTTGATGAGCGAATCGAAAAGCTGAACACAGTGATGCGTGGTTGGACGACATACTTCCGTATGGCAAGTATGCAGGTAAAACTCAAAGAACTTGACAGTTGGATTCGCAACAGGCTCAGGTATTGCATCTGGCATCACTGGAAGAAACCCGAACGTAAACGGAAAAACCTGATACGTCTCGGGGTAAACCATAGAGATGCTTATGCGTGGAGCAGAACCCGAAAAGGTGGTTGGGCGATTGCACAAAGTCCTGTTTTAGTGACCACTATAACACTGGAACGTCTGCACAAACGTGGTTATCTATCCTTTCTCGACTATTACCTGAAAATCTTTCCTCGTCTTGACGAACCGCCGTGTACGCGACCCGTACGCACGGTGGTGTGAGAGGCTCTCCCGGTCGGCTAACTGCCGACTGGGCGGCCTACTCGATTATGGGCTGGGCTTTAGTCGTTTAGATTGCTTGTCTCTTCATTTTCTAAGATTCCATTTTCTATTAGTTTGTCAACCACAGGCATTAAATCTTTAACTGATATTTTACTTTTTTCAGAGATTGTTATTAAATCATTTGTACCGTCAGACAGATTTAATATCCACATCATAGCTTTAACAAAATCTTGTGTTCCTTTTTGAGAACCGAGTGTTGGATACAAGCCCCTTTTACCTAACTGAGGCTCACAGTATGGCATTTTATTGATGTATTTTTCATTTTTCTCTATAAGTTCAATTACGTCAAGATATTTTTGTACGGATTTTTCCATTGCTTCAAATGAAACATAGTCTTTATTGTCTGCTGATGTATGATATTCAGGATATTTACCATACATAGTCCGCATTAAGGAACCTACGGGAAGGTTAAAACCAGGGGAACAGTACTGCCTTTCATCACTACCACTTGGGAAAAAATCTACGATGTTAAAGTCAGTTTCTGTTTGATTTAAAATAGTTTCCACAGCTCTATCAGGCAAGCTATTCCCAATCCTACTCTTTTTATAAGTAAACTTGCCATTGTCACCAATACAAGTTATTACAAAACCTGCTTTTAAATGATTTTTCCAATGCTCTCCCTTAACCGATAGACTATAAATAGAGCCTATCGTTTCTGGGACGAAGATGAATCTATAAGTGTATTTCAGATTTTGAAATTCTTTTAAGCTCTTGTATAGGAAAGCTGAAACCAACGGACCCGATAGTTCATTGCTCGCTAATGAAGGATGGCAAATGTAGGTTGAAAACATTATTTCTTTATTTGATTTGCCTTTTATGATTGCTTCACCAATTGTCATTGAACCATTTTCATCTAAAGAAGAATCAATAAAAACTTCATAGTTTTCATTTTGGTCAAGTTTCTGGAACTGATTATGTGTTAAGCAAAATCCCCATCTTCTTTTGTAATACGATGTAAGGTATGGAATCAAGTCCGGCTGGTCAGGTAATGTATATAAATGGGGTTTTAATTCTTCAAATGAAAGTTTCCCTTGAAAAGGTTCCGAATAACCAAGTATGTGCAAATTGTTTACTGAGAAATCTACAATCTTATTCCCTTTACTATCTTTAATCCACGCTTCTTTGATATTCCATTCCGGTGGGACATTCCAGTCAAAGCATTGTGTTCCAGATGGAACTTCTGTTATTTTTAAATCAATAATTTCAGAGAGGATTCTAAGTGTTTCTCTATTGCCGCTACCTGTAAGGCTTCTTGTTATTGGCCATAGCCTGTCAAAATATTCTTCAATTTTATTTTTCATATTATTCAAAATCAGTTTATTTAAAAGGTCTGTTCAATTCATTAAATTTAGCTTCCACCCAATTTCGAGTATCTTTATCAAGAAAGTAAAATGGATTATTATTAAGACATGTAAGCCAGTAATCGACAATTTTATCAATTCTTCCAATTAAAATTTGTGTTCTCTTTTCCTTATACTTTTCAATAAGACCATTTTCTAATAAATCTTCTTCAAGTTTATTCCAGTCATAATTTAAATCATATCCCATAGGTCTTACATGATATATTAGCTCACATTCGTGGGTAACATCATTAATATCTATTACTTGACTTTTAAAAATTTTATCATATCTGTAAATTAACCTATTAGAAATTCTTTCGACATAATGTATTAGAGTTGATGTATGCAAACCGGAACCATAGTGCATTAATAACCCATTATTCCTATTTAAAAACCCGAATAAAGAACTTTCATCAAATGGGTCAATTTTACCATATTTAATTGGGAGTGGGTTTTCTACAATCCCTGAAAAATTAAAAACAGGTGTGGATGTACGCCAAGTTGCTTTGTTTTTTCTAAAATATTCAGAAAGTGTACCCACCTGACTCTCCGAGTCTTTCAAATTATATGGGCTTCCTTTACAAAAATTATAATTAAAAGAGGGCATAATAATCTTTAGCGGTTGACAGACAGCTTTCAACTCTTCATAGTGTTCTTCCAAAAAAATCTCGTGATTTTCAAACTTGATTTTAAAACCAAATAGAATGTCTGAATGGATTAATATGTGACCATTGCCATTCTCTGAAATGTATCTTTTTAAATTATCTTTTACCATAATATTAAATTGTTCCATTATCAACATGAATATTTTGCCCTGTAATTGATTTTGCTTCATCAGACAGCAAAAATCTTATCGTTTCAGCAACCGAATCTACATCAACTGGTTGTTTCATTGAAGTTCTTTGATAAATACGGTTTTTCTGATTGTCAGAAAGTGTTGAACTCATTTCAGTTTCCATAAAACCTGCCACTAAACAATTTGAGCGAATCCCTTTTTCTCCCCATTCACGAGCTGTATTTTTTGAAAATGCTTCCAATGCCCCTTTTGTCGAAGCATACATTGATAAACCCTTGTAACCAGTATGAACACTTATTGACGAAATATGCACGATACTACCTTTGATATTGTGAAGTAACATTTGCCTTAAAACGAATTTTGTCAACATCATTGGAGTAAATACATTAACATGATACATTTTTTCAAGTGAAACCAGATTCAAATTTGTAATAATATCATCGTATGCCAATGCTGCATTATTGACAAAACCATGAATTGGTGTGTCAAAACCAATCCAATCTTTGAATACAGTCTGCCTTATATTTTCTCCATCGGCTAAATCATACTGTAACCATTTTAGATTATCTGGATATTGAAGCAATAATTCGTTTAAATTTTCTGTTTTGCTTCGGCTTATGTCATAGATTGTCCAACCCTTTTTTAATAAAGACTCTGTTGTTTTAAAACCTAAGCCTTTGGAGGCGCCTGTTAGTAATATATTCATATTCAATTTCTTTTTAATTTTCCTGTTCTTGTTGTTGAAAGTTCATCTACAAATCGAATAATTCTTGGGATTTTAAATTCCTGAAGTTTAGATTGTAGAAATGTTCGTATAGAGGATTCTGTTAATTGGTTACTGTTTGCAACAACTTCACAACATATAATATTTCCAAGTACTGAGTTTGATTTTGAATACACGTGCACATTTTTAATGCCAGTTAGAGCTAATATTGCTTCTTCAACTTCAAGAGGATTTACCTTATAACCACCAACATTTATCATTTCGCTTTTGCGATTCACAAAACGAAATTTCATTGGATTTTTTGAAACAATCTCAATTACGTCACCTGTATTGTACCAGTCATCAATTTTAGTTTCTGTTCTACCCATTAAACTGCTGTGAATTAGGAGTTCATTATTTTCAAAATGAATTAAACTCTCATATTCTGGTCGTACACTAAAAATGTCATTTTGCGAAGCAAACAATGTTCCTGCTTCTGTTGATGCATACACATTAGTTATTTTGGCATTAGGAAAAACTTGATTCATTTGCTTAAAGGTATTTTCATTAAATTTCTCACCACCAGACGTTATTCTCTTTACAGATGGAAACGTTTCATTACATGGCAATAAAAGTCTGTAAAATGTTGGAGTGGCTGAAATATTCGTTATTCCATTATTCGTAATCTCAGTGTAGATTTCTTTAGTATCCAGACCAAAGAGGCGAATAATAGAATTACCATTAAGCAATGCCTGAAAGAAAACCTGGATACCAGCCATATGAGTGGGGTTATAGGCAAACCCCCAAATATTTTTTTCATTGCGTTCGGAAACTTTTACAAACCTTGTGATTGATTTGAAATCATGGCTAACCTTTTTGGGAATACCAGTTGTTCCTGAAGTATACAATGTTATTTTCCAATTTTCAGAGGGATTGCTCAACTTTTCAATTAGTTCCTTTCGATTACCCAAAATTGGAACTGTGCTCTTGTCAACAGGTTTGATAAATTCTGCGAAATCGGAATGACCAGTAAGATTTATCAATTCAGATTCAGTAAAGTCTGAATCAAGCAAAATTATCTCTTCATCTATCAGCAACGATAAAATTATATGTTTAAATACGGTGTAATAATCAGCCGACTTACAATA
>JAAYIT010000222.1 GCA_012523295.1 Porphyromonadaceae bacterium
AATTAAGGTTTCATTAAAGATTTAATATTGACTTAATGTAAATATATTTATTTCTAAAAGTCCCTTAACTTCTAAATGAAATCTTAATGTTTTATTTTTGTCACACGAAATCCAGTAGAACCAATTTTAATAATGTTTCTCAAAACATTGAGATAGTTCGAAAATCTGATTTATCAGAGCTTCAGATATTTTCATTTCATAAAAAACCGAGTAACATCACTCATAATAAAGTGAAACTGTCCTTGATTTATCAATTTCACTTTTTAGCTCATCCACAATTTTCGGGTATTGCTGTGCCAGATTGTTTTTCTCAAATGGATCTTTTTCCATATCATACAGTTCCAAATCGGCATTCTTTTTAACCGAAACTGCCTTCCATTTTCCTTTTCGGATCGCCACTTGCTGATTGGGGAATTCCCAATACAAAATCCGATTGTCCGTATTCATTTTTTCCCCTTTTAATAAGGGTAAAATACTAATTCCATCTATATTTATAGGCGTTTTAGAACCTGTAAGTTCTGCCAAAGTGGGCATTACATCGGGAAAATAAATTAAGTTTTCCTTTGTCTGATTTGCTTTGATTTTCTTGGGGAAATTGACAATAAATGGCACTTTTATTCCGCCTTCATAGAGCAATGCTTTCCGTCCGCGAAGCCCTGCGTTGCAGTTCAGTTCATCTAACGGCGCTTGGGCTGCTCCCCCATTGTACGAAGTGAAATTTATCAGCATATTTTCCCGTAAATTATTTTTATACAAAGAATCTATCAGCATTCCAATGGCTTTGTCGGTATGGGTGATAAGCGCGGCGTAGAGCTTTGCCGTGTCAGAAAGCGGCATGGAAGCGTATGGTTCTACGCTATTGATAAAATATGGTTCGTGCGGAGAGTCAAAAGCCAAGTAAAGGAAAAATGGATGAGTTTTATTTCTTTCTATAAAATCAATCGATTCATTGACAGATAGGTCATTTCCGTGAATTCCGCGCGCATTGTTTTCATTTTCAGAAATGACTTTCAATTCTCGGTTATAAAAACGAGTTTCAGGATAGTAGTATGGTGTATTGGAGGTTTCGTAACTCACTAACCAGCCATAAAATTCGTGAAATCCTCTGTCGAGCGGTCCGGCACCGGGATTGAATCCGTCCAGATGCCATTTGTTGACAATGCACGTTTTGTATCCAACGGCAGAAAGAATGGTCGCAATGGTTGTATCTTGCGGGAGCAAGTGCATCCTTCGGATCGGATTCCCGTTTTTTAGTCCCGGCAGTCCGCCTTTCTTAGCAAAGTTATCCCGAATCGTGGTGTTTCCCGTATGTTTTCCGGTCAATAAGGCCGCCCGCGATGGAGAACTGACCGCTGAGCCCGCATAAGCCTGTGTAAAACGGATTCCTTCTTCTGCAAGCTTGTCAATATTAGGCGTTTGGATGACCTTATTTCCGTAACTTGACAAATCACCGTACCCCATATCATCTGCCAGAATAAAAATGATATTAGGAGGGGTTTCAGCTTTTTGAGCGGCAACTACAGCCAAACTCATTGCTGAGAAGCCAACAACAGCGGGGATGTATTTTTTATTTTTTTTCATGATACAGGCATATAAGGGCAATACTTATTTCAAAAAATCTGTTTCAAAGCCGGTTACATTCTCCAAGTTAAACGGCTCTACACCGTTTTCAACTGTCGTGCTCACATCCATTACTTTCAATCCATGCACTTCATTAGCCCATATGAAAGGCCTATAGTCAGGATTCAAGAAAGATACAGATATATTGTTCATTTTCACATTCTTGGCATGACGAATGAAAAAACCTGCTGCAGGTATGGTTCCAAACATCCAGGGTTCCGGATAGATTTTTTCATTTTCGGGCGGGATAAGCAACGCGTCTTCCTTTGTTCCACCACCTTTGTACACAATCCGGATATTATTCAACGATACATCTTCGATATAGTGTCCCGGAATTCCGCTGATAATCGAAGCATAACGAGAATCAGCATTATAGACATTCAGATTACTGATGGTAACGCGGCGCATTTTCCCAACCGGTGTTCCCTGCGGACTTCTCATACGTGCACCCAAACGGAGGAATATTGGCGCGTTTACTATGTCTTTCATCGTTACGTTTGATATCACTATGTCTTCCAAGTAACCCCCATCGACCGTTTCAAGCGCTAATCCGCGACATCTTTCGAATATACAATTCGTGATGGCAATATTTTTGAATCCCCCGCTTGATTCCGTGCCGAATTTGATTCTCCCGGTAACGTATCCTTGATCAGGCGCCTGCGGCTCGTTACGTCCGTAGGTGGCATCGAGTAGTGTACCTCTGTCGTAGCCGCTTACCAAACAATTTGTTATGGTTACATTTTCTGTGTCTTTGAAGTAACCGAGCGCATAACTGCTTTTCAGCACAATGGCATCATCCCACGGAGAATTAACGGAACAGTCTGAAATTCTGACATTACTGCAACAGTCAATATCAAATCCATCGCGGTTTGTATCTACTTTCACATTACGAATGGTGAGATTGTCCACTCCGGTAGCCAAAAGCGCAAAGTGCCCGCAATTTAACATGGAAATATCCTGAATAACAACATTTTTACAAAGTTTCAGGCTGATTGCTTTATTTCCAACACCGGGCAACCGGCTCTCTTCTCTCGTCAATCCGCGACCATCAATTAATCCCTGCCCTATGATATGGATATTCTCAAGACCTATTCCCCAGATTAAACTGTTTTTCCAGTGACTGTGTCCGAAATCTTGAAATTTATTGAATTCGTTCGGCTCCGCTTCATCATAACCGCTCTCTTTACCGGGATAAGCAGCCAAAACTACCGCTCCGTTATCAAGGTAAAGGGTAATATTGTCTTTCAGGCGAATGGAGTAGCTCAGGTAGGTTCCTGCCGGAAAGAATACGGTTCCTCCTCCATTGGATGCAGCTTTTTCTATTGCTTCATTTATTGCCGGCGAATCGATCGATTTTCCATCTCCCCGTGCACCGAAATCTTTAACATTATAGAATGATGAAGCAGAAAGACTTGATAAAATAAGTAAAAAAGCAAAGATAATAGTATTTCTCATAGTAAAATTGTTACGGCAGCGTAATATCCCAAACTTTGGTCATTTTATCGGTGCCATTTGGTGTTTCAATGTGTAGCGTGACGATGTATTGTCCGCCTTCGGCATATGTGTGAATCGGGTTTTGCTGTTCAGATGACTTACCGTCACCAAAATCCCATTTCCATTTTAGAATATTTCCGGTTGAATTGTCTTTAAAACTAACAATTCTTTTGTGGTGATCAATGATATTGAAAGTCCAGTCAGCTTTCGGGTCAGAAACAAATTCTTGTTCTGCGAGCATCAATTTAAATCTTCTGAGCAACGATGCATTGCCGTACATGGTGTGGTGAGGCGATAAATTCCAAAATCCATCCTTGCTCTTACTGTTTCCATCGTAATCAATCACTGCCCAGCAAAGCCCGATTTCTTTATTTTCATATAGCTTCGACTCTACCGACAGATGAGCACCCTGAGGTGAAGCAAAATCATAAAGTGTGATGTAAAATTCGAGTTGGAGCTTTCCGGATTCTCCATGATTAAAATCGTAAGAGTAGGCCGAATTGGCATAAGGAAAATCCTTGATCCATGGTTGACTGCCCCAAGCTAAGCACCAAGATTTATCCTCGGCAGGAGTAAAGATGTGGTAATTCTGCGCGTGAACTCCATGGTAGCCGTAAAATTTTTCCCAGTTGCTTAATTCCTTGTTGGGATGAAAACGATCTATAAACGGACCTCCCGAAGCATCGCCATCAACGACTACTTCGAAAATATCCGCTTCCAAACCCGGATTAGAGAAATCCCAGAAGTCATCATAAGCCTCATATAGAAAATAGAGCCTGTTCAGCCCTTTTACCCATCCCACCTTTACTTTTATATCTAATGTTTCCTTGTTGGGCGCATCGTGCTTTCCTTCGTCCTCTTTCATTTGATCAATACCAACAGCGTACGATTCAGGAACGATATCCCAGTCCGAGAATTCCCCATCAATGCGCGGGATCTGGTGCTGTGGAAACTGAAAAATCTTAAATACACGCGTGGTATCCATCTGAGCTGCGGTATAGCACATCGTCAACAAACTCAGCATAATGATATTTACCGAACGTTTCATTTATTTGAAGAAATTTCTTTTTCAAAAAGTTCAGGAAGCATATAGTAGTTGTAATCAGCTTGTGCATTCTGTTTGTAAATACAGAAATAATCTTTCCCCCCATTTTCCAACGGTACTGTCGCCGCCAATGCCGGCGCATCTGTCTTTTTACCGGAATTAAAGAAAGCTAAAGGTGATTCCTGCTGATGTGCATCGGACAGCCGGATTTCAGAGCTTATCGGCATAACGCCCTGAATTACTCTCAATCGCATGCTTTCTCCATAGTAAACCGTAAAAGCTGTCCACTCCACACTAAAAACATTGTATTTACAAAATTCGGGTTTGAGAGTGGGCTGGTCGTTTTCATTTAATAATTTTCCATAGGCGCCTCCAAATGCCCACAAAAGTTGTGTATTTTCAGGAAGCCTGTCACCAGAAACTTCTATCAAAATTCCATCTGTATTACTTAAAGAAATAACGTTGAAGGTCAGGCTCCCTTTTCCCAAGATCGGATCTGAAATCCGGTAGGTCAGAATATTGTTTTTGAATTCGGAGCGTACTTGTTTTGTATCTGAGAACCATTTGCTGTGATCACCGACAATGACTCCAAACTTAAGATTTCCGGCCATTTCCGGCAGTTGAAAAGCAAATTCGGGATGTTTTGCAACGGAAATTTGTTTGTCCCCCTGCTTTTTAATTGTATTTGTAAAAATATTCTCCTTACTCTTCACCGTTTTGCTTTCTTTTTGTTGAGAAAAAGTCGGCATGAAAGAGACAAGTATAAAAATAAAAGTCAATAAGTTGGCTTTCAAGGTACGCATTTTTAAATAAATTCTTTTAACAGTATTGAGGTTTGACGTTTACTTTCTCAGCTTTCACAGTAGAGTGTTAGAATATCGAAATCCACAGATTGACCTGATTAATTGATATGTTTATTGCGTACTTAAATTTTTTAGGTACGCAATAATTTGATAAAAAGCACTTGTCAAAAATCCTTCTGATTGCTTTTTCTTATTTTTTATTCATTTTCATGATTTCCACGGCGGTATCGATAATCAATCCTAACCCGTGCTTTTCATTGTCACCCACCGGTCTGTTAAAGTAAAATGGAAGATCATTGCTGATTCCGGTTCCAACACACACGTTGGTAAAACGACCGTCTTCGGTGATTTCCTGATTTTTCAGCACATCCCAACCGCGTCTGGCGATGCTCGCGTAAGAGTCATCCACCCATTTGTTGTTCACGGCTTTAGCTATGCTGTACACGTACATGGCAGTTACGGAAGATTCATCGTAAGAGTCCGGACGGTCAAGGAGCTGATTCCACATGCCGTTCGCATTTTGGTGGCGAGAAGCACCGACAATCTGCTTATCTAACAGCTTAATAAGCTCAGCTCGCTGGGTGTGGTTTTCGGGCATGGCTTCTATTAAATCGGCCAGCGAAAGCACAATCCAGCCGTTCGCTCTTCCCCAGAATGCAACCCCGTTCCGTTTCAAATCAGAATAATAGCAGTGATAGTAAAGTCCTTTTTCGGCATTCCACAGGTATTTATCAATTAATATCAGTTGCTTGGCTGCTTCATCAAAATATTTATTATCCCCGGTGAATTTCCCCATTTGAGTCAAAAATGAAGTTGCCATATACGCGTCATCCGCCCACACGGTCATGTTGCGCGGAAATGTACGGCTCAGTGTTCCATCTTGCAAGCGATCTTGCCTGTACATTATATGATAAGCGGCGCTGTCAATATAATCGGCATATTCTTTTCTTTTATCAAGCTGATAAACATTGATTACGGCAGCTCCCATTGCTCCGCAGTCGTCTAATTCTTTGAAGTTCCAAAGCTGTCCGAAGGGCCAGTGCCAATGGCGGCGATCGTTACGGAAAGTGTTTTTGAAGTATTTATAATTGGCAAATCCAAACTCCACGTGTCTTTTTGCATAGTCAATGTATTTAGGCTCGTTGAGGTATTTCCCAAGGGTAATCATTGCCATATCGAGCACACCGTTCGAGTAGTGCCACTCGGTAAGCGGGCTTTTGAATTTCACATCGGTTCCTTTCGGGATTTCACGTGTGCTGTTGTAAATTTTTCCGTCCTTGACACCCACAAATTGTGTTACGGGTTGCTTCAGAATGTTATCAGCAACAGCGCGGACTGCTTCTTCATCGGTTCTTTTTTGCTGCGCGAATGCCGGAAATGTCAGCAAAAAGCTCAAGCTGAATAGAATTAATTTTAATTTCATACGGTTATATTTTATTTTTTATATTAGGGACGTATGGAACACGCCATTAACCATTCGCTTGGGTTTAAGACTTATCTTAAATGGATGTTTCATACGGATATATTTTATTTTTTAACACTAAGGACGTATGGAACACGCCATTAACCATTCTCTTGGGTTTGAGATTTATATTAAATGGCTGTTTCATATTTCTTCGGTTTGATAGTTGTTTTTTATACAATTAATAATTTCTTCTGACAATAAATTTACGCAGGCTATCAGTTTCCATCGGGTTTTTCTGTTGAGCTGAAAGGAGTCGGTGGCAGTTTGAAATCGCTGAATCTGTCAGGCTTTGCGGGATCAAATCCTTTAAAGTCTTTAACAAAATATTTTTTAAGCGGAGACCCATTATCCATCAACCCTCTTAGCACACATTTACAAATCTGATATCCACCGAAACTATTGAAATGGGTATTGTCAGCCAATGCTTTTTCTTGTCCCGGGAATGTCCCTGCAGGATAGTGTACAAAAGCTTTTATCGACTCATCGGGTCCCCAGGCTTCGTAAAGTGTTCTGCTTAGTTCATTCAAGTCCACTACCATCACATTATGCTCTTTTCCAGTCTGACGGACTGCATCGGGAAAATCTTCAAGCGTATTGATCACCTTACCCTTATCATCGAATCTGCGACGATGCATCGGGGTAACTAAAATTGGGATTCCTCCCTTTTTACGGGTTTCTTCAATCATGGTTTCAAGGCTTATTTTATAGCTTTTGAATGCGCCTGAATTTACACCGGTCTGCTTCATATCGTTATGCCCGAATTCGATAAAAAGGTAGTCTCCCTTTTTCATTTGAGTGAGAATTTTCGCAAATCGTTTTGAACGGATAAATGTATTCCCGGCTTCGCCAGACTCGGCATAATTCGCTACCGCAACTTTTGAGTTTAGAAATCTCGGGAGTAGTTGTCCCCAACCGCTCCACGGCTCGCTGTCCTGATCTACGACGGTGGAATTTCCGGCAAGAAATACAGTGAGAATGTCAGCAGAAGTTATCTCTAACTCCGCCAAAGATGGATTTCCGCCATTGAATTCCAGAGTCAATTTGTTATCCCAGTTGAGCTTACCTATCTCACGGGTTTTGATTCGAACAGAATCGTTTTCACCTAACTTAGTATTTCTGATGTTCACGGCTATTTCTTTTGTTACAAATTTTCCTTTTAAAGTCGGGATGTTTTGCAACATTAATCTTCGGGATTCAGATTTCACTGTTACGTTTGTCGCGGCATCTTTATTACCTAATTTCAGCTTCACCTTATAGTTTCCCTCCGGCAAATCGACCGAAAAAAAGAACGCGTCTTTGCCGTTTTGAATTGTATTCAGGTCATATCCATAATCCGAATTTTGCCCGTAAATCGTATTTTTTGATACATGCAAATAACCTTTTTTGGGTTTCTGATCATTAAATGTGAATTTATAACTTACGGCAAATACCTGTAAATTCAATGAAAATACAAGTATCAAAGCGAAAATCAGTGATATTCTTTTATTCATACGGTTAAATTCTATTTTTAAGTTAAGGACGTATGAAACACGCCATAAATCTTCATACTGTTTGGGTGAAAGTTTGCTTTTAATAGCTGATTCATAATGTAACCTTTGGAAATAGCAAGGCGAAAATTAATTTATGGATTCTATTGAATTCAACAATCAAAGGCTTCTACACTACGCAGACAACCGTCAATCAATTGTACCTTAACAGGTTACTCCATTCTAAAGACTTCTTTCAATGGGATTGAAACAGGTGAATTATCCGGATTTGTCTCCATAATGTCAGCCATGTAAGCCCACCATTTTTGAACAATCGGATTACTGCCAAGGTCTTGTGATCCACCTTCACCGGAGGTTTTTTGAACGGCAAAAAGAACATTCGTATCTTTATCCCAGAAAATGGAATAATCATAGACTCCTGATTCTTTCAGCAGTTTTTCAAGTTCAGGCCATATTTCATTGTGCCTTTTTTCGTATTCGACTTCAAAGCCGGGTTTTAAGAACATTTTAAAAGCTTCGCGTTTCATGTTTAAAATTAAAAGTTAGATGTTAGAAATATTTTTAAGATTGGAGGAATTATGACCTCATAAAAAATGAATTAAAATCTTTAGAATCTAAACATTTTGATTTGTCATCACTCCGGTCTTAACGTTTATTTTATATCACTACTGTCCGGTTATAAATCAAAGATAGTCAGCTGTTTATAATCTTCAGTATAAATATTTTTGTAATCTTGTTTTGTAAACAGTTCATTTATAGGCGTTTTCTCAAAAAGAGACACGCTGAAA
>JAAYIT010000223.1 GCA_012523295.1 Porphyromonadaceae bacterium
AATCCTACAATGCTTCATATTTAAAAGAAGCGGTATCCGCAACAGCAGCGCATCGGGGGACAACTGAGCAGATAACAGATCTCCCCGTCTTGCTGAAAATGATAGCTGACAGCGTTGAATTGCAACGGATGTGGGATAAGTATCGCAGAGAATACGATTATGCCCGCGATATCACTTACGAACAAGTGCTCCACTCGCTAAAAGATGTCTGTATGAAAATATAAAATTTATATTGCATTTTCTGGGCTTCGAATAGAGTCGTGGGCTTGTAAATCAAGTTATCACCCCGATGAGGCTTTTATATTTTTTCCAAATATGCAATATATTCATCACCCCAGGCCTCTATAGCCTTTAATACAGGAGAAAATCTTGCTCCAATTTCACTCAATGAGTATTCCACTTTTGGTGGTATTTGAGCATATTCCCTGCGAATGATTAGCCCTTCATTTTCAAGTGTTTTTAGTTGCCTGGATAATGTGGTGTGTGTCATTTCTTCTGGCATTCGTCGTTGCAGTTCATTGAATCGGATGGTTCCCGCCTGCTCCAGCAGATAGATAATGTACATAGACCATTTTCCAGTAAACACTTTTTGCGAGGTTACATAGGGGCATTTCCCGAATAAATCTTTCTTTTCCATAACAGGCTCCATTTCTTAATAGTATCGTTTATGATACCAGTTTCAATAAATATCGTACTTGCTAAATTGCTCTTACGCCTTATAATAAACCCATAAGTGAAAAATATCAAGAATAGAAGGATCAATTAATGTTGAATGAAGTTTTAGAATTTTTAAGAAACTGTGGAACATTTTATTTAGCAACTGATGATGATGGACGGCCCCGAGTAAGGCCTTTTGGTGCGGTGGCTGAGTTTGAAGAGAAGTTGTATATTGTTACAAATAATCAGAAAGACGTATACCAGCAGATGAAGAAAAACCCAAAGGTTGAAATCAGTGGTATGAGTAAAGGGAAATGGATCCGAGTTTCTGGCACCGTAGAAGAAGATACTCGAAGAGAAGCAAGGGTAGCAATGATGAATGAAAATACTGAATTGTCAAGTATGTATTCGGCAGATGATAATTTAATGACAGTTTTTTATTTTCCAAATGGTGTAGCAACGATATCCTCGTTTACTGAGGAACCAAAAACAATTTCATTTTAGGGAATCTTCCATTTCAGCTGATGAATGGGATGTGATTACTCAAAGAGATTAGACCATCGCGGTCAAACTATAAAAAAATTTATAAAATATAAAACAGGAGATTTAAAATGTTCAAATATGATAACAAATCCGTAGTAGCCGATTATGAAACAGGTTATCTGTGTCAAATAGATTATTTAGGCGATAACAAATTGCGTTGGACTTCGCTTAAAGAAAGAACTGATAACTCACCGATGAGTGGTGAGGAAACATTTAGTTTCGTTGAAATTGCAGACGACGTGTTTTTCATTAATTGGATTGAAGAAGGTGGTTTGGTAGTATCTCAAATCGCTGATTTCAAAAACATGAAAGTCACAGCATTTATGACTTGGGACGATGAAAAAGGAAGAGGACATCGTGGACAGTTATTGCACAGTGGCACATTAACATTTAAAGAATAATAGTTACAGGCGATTCAAAAAATCGCCTTTTTTATTATAAGAATGAGAAAATAAATCCCTTGCAATCGCTTTTGATGATGCTTTCAAGACCAATTTTGAGGGCACCCCAAAAAGCCGCCTGTCTGCCATAAATCAGCTGACATCTGGACTAAATACTTTCCCCAAAACCCAACTTAAGGAAAATCAAGCTTGACCTTGCCTGACTACAGACAATATTTTGAAGGACTTAAGGGTTGGGGTTGATTAACGAAAATGAGGTTGGGAAGCCCAACCTCATTTGTCTATTTATCGCAAGAAAAAACTTATCCACCAGCCATCATAGCCGGGACGTCGACTTCCGCTGTTTCGATTGGTTTCAAATCATAGGCATCGACCAAAACCTGGACGACATTCGGCGAAAGGAATGCCGGCAGCGTCGGTCCAAGCCGGATTTTCTTGACGCCCAAAGAGAGCAAAGCCAGCAAGACAATCACA
>JAAYIT010000224.1 GCA_012523295.1 Porphyromonadaceae bacterium
ATAGAAAAAACAAATATTCAAAAAGCAAGCAAAGTGCGTTCTACAAAAGGATTACTTACATTCGTATTTGGCAGAATTGCGGCTGCTTACATTAATTTGATTTATTAATTCAAACCCTGATTCGCATTAATAATAATACGGTATCACCTACTACATTTTCGACCTTAAACAAGGTGTACTGACCTTCTTCTGTCTTGAATTTGTAAATATCTCCTGCTTCCGGGGATAGAATAAGTTTCGCATCTCTCTTGTCATTCTGTATCCCACCTATTACTATCCAAAGAATGAAGAAAGCAAGTAGCGCGGCTCCCGAAAATGTCCAAACCGGTGTTTTGCTTCTTATTTTTAAAGCTTCATAATAACCTCTAAAATTGCTTGGAAATTCCTTTTTTTCAAGGACTTGCTGACAATGTGAACATTGTGTTAGCGCTTTTTTTCCTATAGGCAAAAATGGAATCCAAAAAACGTGTGCATAGCGTTGAATAATTACCATGTTAACACTGTTTTGTGTTTCACAGTTAGGACATTTTTCGTCAATATCAGCAGTTCCGATTTGAGTTGCCTTGCTTCCGTAAATAATCATAAATAGTTTTTTTAGTGGATTAAGATCTAAGAATCAAATAATTTTCTATTATGAAACAGCCATTTGAGATAAATCTCAAACCCAAGAGAATGGTTAATGGCGTGTTCCATACGTCCTTAATGTAAAAAATAAACTTTAATCGTATGAAACATGCAACCCAACTTCTCTCGTAGCATGCTGGCTGTTATCACACGAAGATGTTTTGTTCTTGTTTATATTGACACTTTGCCCTATTACATCATCATTTACTCACATTCGTTAATGATGCTGCGCTCTTGCCATTCCAATAAAAATTGCCGAGAGCATGGTGAACACATACGCCTGTATCAACGAAACCAACACATCTAACAAAACCATAAATATCGAGAAAGCAATGGAAACAACCGAAACTCCTACCGCCGCTCCGACACCCAGCATCGAATAGAAAATGAAAATCAAACCCATCAACACCAGCACAATCATATGTCCGGCCAGCATATTGGCAAAAAGACGAATCATCAATGCAAACGGTTTGGTCAGCATTCCGATAAATTCGATAAACTGCATCAACGGGAAAAGCGGAGTTTTCAAAAAGACAGGCACATCCGGCCAAACTAACTCTTTCCAATAGGCTCGACTTGCAAATATATTAGTTATCAAGAAAGTGAATAATGCCAATGCAAGTGTAACCGCGATATTCCCGGTAACATTCGCACCGCCGGGAAAAATCGGTATCAATCCCAGCAAATTCACAAACAATATAAAATAGAATACTGTAAGCAAATACGGAGCAAATCGTTTATAATCATTTGGGATACTTGGTTTTATCACACCATCATAGACGAATAACGTCAACTGTTCAATTGCTCCCGTAAATCCTTTCATCGGTCGAATCGGATCTTTTTTATAGTGAGAAGCAACTTTCAACAAGATCAGAATCAACAAGATACTTGAAATAATTATTGATGCCGCATTCTTTGTCAATGATAAATCTGTAGGTCGAACAAGCTCTCCGGATTTATTCTTGGTAACAATTTTTCCGTTGTACGGATCACCTTCTTTTATGTAAAATCCTTTAAATTCATGACCATGAGCCAACTTGTTAGACGAAAAAGCGTGCCAGCCATCCTCTCCTTTTACAATTACAAGCAACGGAATAGAAATGTGTTTTTCTCCAACCGTAAATAGGTGCCATTCATAGGAATCCAGCACGTGAGAAAAAATCATCTCTTTGATATCAAATGACTTTTCAGTCTTCACAGAATCCGAAGCAAAGGCACTGCTGTTGTTCATTGAAAAAATGAAAAACAGGAAAAGAATAAAATATGGTTTTAATCTATATGGCACTTTTTTATTCGATTTACTCCCGACTGCTATCGGGAATATTATTTACAATTTTGGAAACAAATGAATAGCGTGAGTTATGGATTAACTCGTACACTCAAATTTCAACACCGGTCATTCTTCATTTCTTTTATTCAACTTCAACAATATCCTCGTCTCGAAATATAGGAATTTTAATGCATAAAACACCGAGAGAATTGTCAATGACCAAATATGGACTCTATCCAACAACATCATAATCAGCACAAAAGCAGCAATCAAAGCAATAAAAAATACTCGAATCCCAAATATCGAAGCGATAGAAAGCTCTTTATTTTTTGACATATAATTGCTCTCTATTAATCCGAGAACACCTGAAATCACTAAAAAAAACACAGGAATTACCCAGAAGTACGTGGGCATTTGCTCAATATTCACAAATTGAAAGTATAAAAATGCGATTAGCGTCAACACTAAAAGTGTTACTATCAACCCTAATATTGAACTGTTAAACTTTCTCATTCTGCCACTTCAATCGCGATTGATACCTCGTTATTATTTACTTCAACAAAACCACTTAACGTGAATATTTTATGCTCATCTTCACCTACTTTATAGATAATATTTCCTTTCCCCAGACTTGAAATAATAGGCGCGTGATTTTCCAAAATGGTAAATCGCCCCTTCGTCCCGGGAACAGTAACCATCGTTACCTCGCCCGAAAATATGATTTGTTCCGGTGTTATGATTTCAAGTTTCATGAAAAGCCCTTCAATACTCTAAAGGGGAAGTTTAGTGAGATTATTTAAATCAAGACTTATTAATTTTTGTGTCATCAAATTTATAGAATAGCAAAAGTCAGCTTACTCCACCAATATTCCCCCTTCACAGGGGGTAACGGGGGCTTGCATTCTATTTCTTCGCTTGCTCCAACAATTTTTTCCCTTTTGCTATCGCCTCATCTATCACACCCACATTCAAAAATGCCATTTCCGGATACTCATCAAGTTCGCCATCTAAAATCATCTTAAATCCGCGAATCGTCTCTTCAATAGGCACCATCACGCCCGGAACACCGGTAAACTGCGCCGCCATGTAAAACGGTTGAGATAGGAATCGCTGTACTTTACGGGCGCGGTTAACCGTGATTCTATCCTCTTCCGAGAGTTCTTCCATACCAAGAATAGAGATGATATCTTGAAGTTCTTTGTTGCGTTGAAGGATCTGTTTCACACGTTGAGCGGTATTGTAGTGCTCTTCTCCGATAATATCGGGATTAAGAATTCTTGAAGTGGAGTCTAAAGGATCTACAGCAGGAAAAATACCAAGTTCGGCAATTTTCCGACTCAATACTGTGGTTGCATCCAAGTGCGAGAAAGTGGTTGCCGGAGCAGGGTCTGTCAAGTCATCGGCAGGAACATACACTGCCTGAACCGACGTTATAGAGCCGTATTTTGTTGATGTAATCCGCTCTTGCATGGTTCCCATTTCAGTAGAAAGCGTAGGCTGATAACCTACTGCGGAAGGCATGCGTCCGAGCAAAGCGGAAACTTCGGATCCGGCTTGCGTAAACCGGAAAATATTGTCGATAAAAAACAAGATGTCATTTCCTTTTTTGTCTTCTCCCACACCGTCGCGGAAAGCTTCGGCAACAGTCAGTCCGGATAGCGCAACAGAAGAACGTGCTCCCGGAGGTTCATTCATTTGGCCGAATACCAATGTGGCTTGTGACTTCGCGACCTCATCATAATCCACCTTTGACAAGTCCCAATTGCCCTCATCCATACTCTTTTTGAACTCATCACCATAGCGGATCACACCCGACTCAATCATCTCACGAAGCAAGTCATTTCCCTCGCGCGTACGCTCTCCCACTCCTGCAAACACAGAAAAACCGCTGTGTCCCTTGGCGATATTATTTATTAATTCCTGAATCAAAACCGTTTTTCCTACTCCGGCTCCTCCGAAAAGTCCGATTTTACCCCCTTTTGCATAAGGCTCTATCAGATCAATCACTTTTATACCGGTAAATAAAACTTCGGTTGAAGTGGATAAGTCTTCAAATTTTGGTGGTTCACGATGGATGGGATAGGCGCCTTCCCGATCAAGCTCCCGCATACCATCAATTGATTCTCCGATAACGTTCATCAATCGACCTTTCACCTGATCGCCTACAGGCATTGTTATCGGACTTCCGAGTGCTTTCACAGGCAAACCTCGTTTTAGCCCGTCTGTGGAATCCATCGCGACAGTTCGAACTGTATTTTCGCCGATATGCTGCTGTACTTCTACTACCAACATACGGCCATCACCTCTATCAATGTATAGCGCATCGTGAATGGCAGGAAGCGTGGAATCATCTTTCGCACTAATATTAAAAAAAACATCCACTACTGGACCGATAATTTGCGAAATACGACCGATTGTTTCTGACATAGTTATTCGGGTTGTTTATTTTACTAAATTAGGTTACAAAAGTAAGAAAAAATATATAGAACATAAAATAAAAAAAATTCTTTTAGCAATTTGCAGAAAAAAGAGAAAAATTCGGTTGTTTTTGACGCGTTTTCTTATTGTGCTTAATTCCTTTATTGTTTTTGTGTTTTAATACCATTAACAAGTTATGGCGGATTTAGTTTTCATTAAAAGCTCGTCATTACTTATTTTAAGATAGCAAATTGAAATTTCCGATTTATCGTAACTGACGTCCATTTCCGAGGTCCCGAAGACTCGGAGCGGAACTTTGCTAAAAAATTCTAATAAAATCAATCACTACTGACCGACTAAAAATTGTCTGCAGGACAAATCCTTAAGTCAACTTTAACGAAGTAAAAAAAACGACCCATAAGTTGAATGCAAGCTATATGCGTCTGAATATCAACCGAATGCGTTATGTGTGAATATTTTTGTCGGTCAGTATTAAAAAACATCTTAAAAAAATTCAGCCCCTTAAAGTTTTTTTAAGAGGCTGAATTTATATGGTTTATGCGAATATCCAATGATTAATTAAAGTTTCATATTCGCTTGATTTACAATAAACTATTCGGGTCTAATCTGTCTTTCTCAATATCTAAGAAATATTTATAAGTCCCTACTTTCAGTTCGCCACAGGCTTCGTAATCACATACGATGATGCCTTTCGGGTGCATTTGCAACGCGCTGATGGTCCAAATGTGGTTGATAGGCTCTTCCACGGCATGACGCAACGCGCGGGCTTTCACGTGTCCGTTAACAATAATTACGACTTCCTTGGCATCAAGCACCGTGCCTACTCCAACAGTAATCGCAGTTTTGGGGACTTTGTTCACATCGTTGTCAAAGAAACGCGAATTTGCAATCAGCGAGTCGGTGGTCAGCGTTTTTTCACGCGTACGCGATGCCAGCGACGAAGTCGGCTCATTGAACGCGATATGTCCATCAGGCCCGATTCCGCCTAAAAACAAGTCGATTCCACCCACCTCTTTCATTTTAGCTTCATAAGCCTCACATTCTTTAATCAAATCATCAGCTGTTCCATCAAGCATATGCGCGTTTTGAGGCTTTATATCAATATGATTGAAAAAATTGGTCCACATAAAAGAGTAATAACTCTGCGGATGTTCTTTCGGCAAACCCACGTATTCATCCATATTGAAGGTGATTACATGCTTAAATGAAATCAATCCTTCTTTATGAAGTTTTATCAGTTGCTTGTAAGTCCCAAGCGGTGATGAGCCTGTAGGAAGCCCTAAAACAAATGGTTTTTTTGCTGTTGGATTTGCAGCAATAATTTTTGATGCAATGTAATTACCTGCCCATTCTGAAACATTTTGGTAATCCGGTTGGATGATTAGTCTCATAAGTTTATTTTTTATAAATTTTAGACTACAAAATTACATTTTCTTTTCGATTTTAATAATGAATTGGAGCAATAATTTTCAAAAACACATTGTATTTTAAAAAAAATTTAAGGCAACCCGATAGGTTAAAAACCAAAAAATGTTCTTAGAATAAAAAAAATGCTTTGAAAATCAAAAAAACCTTGTATATTTGCGAGCAATTGTTTTTATTATACTAATCTTTAATTTTTTTTTAATTATGTCTATCAACAAAGCAATTTTAATTGGAAATGTAGGGAGAGACCCTGAAATTCGTCATTTGGACAAAAATGTATCAGTTGCAAATTTCACTTTAGCAACTACGGAACGTGGATTTACAATGCAAAACGGGACACAAGTACCTGAACGTACTGAGTGGCACAATATTGTAGCATGGCGTGGATTAGCTGAATTGGCAGAAAAGTATATTCGAAAAGGAACTCAGCTGTATATTGAGGGAAAAATTCAAACTCGTTCTTGGGAAAAAGAAGGCATAAAACGCTATACAACAGAGATTTATGCTGACACAATCCAGCTTCTCGGGAAAAAACCGGAGCAAACTCCTGAATTGCCTGCCGAAAATATCACAACTCAGACTTCTGCTCCTGCCGCATCCAACACACCTGATGTAGAGCCTCCGCTGGGAGAAGGAGCTGATGATTTACCGTTTTAACCTCCTCTAATTCACCGAAATTCAATCTACGCAACAGTGAATAAGGAGTACAAAATACATAAAAAATCCGGTGTATAGGTAGCTGTCCACAAAATTGATGCATAAAAAAAACGCAAACAAATAAATGTTTGCGTTTTTTTATTTCAGCGTTTCTGATAATCATAATTGCCGAGTGATAAAACTTCAATCAGCGGCGGTTAAGATGGTACATGCGCACAAAATTATCAAAAACAATTGATTAGTTAATTTACTTCCCCTCTACTCTATTTTTCTGGTATCTCTTTTTGCTTCCGTTATAGGCAGTGGATTAGCATTAATTTCTTCGTGAAATGCCCGATTTTTATGGATGTCACAGGCTAAATAAATCGCTTGAAGCAGCGACAATTCTGAAGCTTGATTTTTACCCGCGATATCATATGCTGTTCCATGATCAGGTGATGTGCGTATAATCGGAAGTCCTGCAGTAAAATTCACTCCGTTATCCATCGCCATACTTTTAAATGGGATCAATCCTTGATCATGGTACATGGCTAATACTCCATCAAACTTCATAAATTTATCCGAACCGAAAAATCCATCCGCTGCATAAGGGCCAAAGCAAAGTATTCCATTGTCAAATGACTCATTTATAGCGGGTATAATTACCTCTTCCTCTTCGGAACCAATTAAACCATTGTCTCCGGCATGTGGATTTAAGCCAAGCACAGCAATACGAGGTCGTACTAATGTGAAATCTTTTTTCAAGGAATCATTGAGAATAGACAGCTTCTTAATAATCAGATCTTTAGTAATTGCAGACGAAACGTCTTTCAGCGGGATATGACCGGTCACCACCGCAACCCGCAAATAATCGCTCACCAACATCATTAATGAAGACGATTCCGCACCAAATTTCTCCTCCAAGTATTCTGTATGCCCCGGAAAACTAAAATTATCTGATTGAATGTTGTTTTTATTAATCGGAGCTGTTACAAGCGCATCGATTTTACCATTTTCCAAATCATAAGTCGCTCTGTCCAATGCGGCAAATGCAGCTTTCCCGGCTTCAGGTGTAGAACGTCCCACCTCGATTTTTACATCTTCATCCGTACAATTAATCAGATTAATCCGTTTGGTGTGGACTTGATCAGCGTTGAGAATTATATTAAAGTTCACATTCGGCAATTCGAGTGCTTTTTTATAATACCCGGCAACTTTGGAGGAGCCGTAAATAATCGGAGTAAATATTTCCAACACACGCGAGTCACTGAATGCTTTCAGAATTACTTCATATCCAATACCATTAATATCGCCCTGTGTAATTCCTATTTTTAGTTTTTCTTTTTCCATTGTAATTTGAATAATTTTGAAATTCTGATTATTATATGATTATCTTGTTACAAAACTCATCACTCAAAAAAGCGAAAACTTTAAGTGAGTTACTGCTAAAAGATCTTTTTTGAATTTCATTTTATTTTTCAAAATTAGTAAAAAAAATGCAATATTTTTGAAAATGAACTTAACTTGAATAATTATTTGTATGGAGTTTTTATCCGAATATTTTAAAATAATGTATCAATTCTCCCCTTATCTTAATTAAGAAACATTATTAAAAACCGGTTTTTAGAGAATGATAGAAATATTTGTGAAAAGTCAAGTCAACTTCAATTATCATAATTCAATCTTAAAGTTTTATCTGTGTACGTGACAAAATAAATATAACACTTTATTTGTTCGATTTTTCTGTCGGCAGGATGCCGACAGCCCCAATAACTTATGAATGTTTTTGCAATTTTGAAAAGCCTTTGGGACAATCGGCTTCCAGCCGATTGATTGATTTAATCGAACAATAAAAAATAACAATCTACCTCTCCCGATGCGCTGTGAAAAATTTCAACACGTTTTTCATCAGTTGAAATCGGTCTTCCTCTCGTTGTATCGTTTCTATCGGAAATCCGAAAGCACAAACACCGTATTTTTCCTTGTAGGCTATCCCGGCACTCGATTCATTTTGTTTGTATTCACAAATCTTAAAAGCGCGTACATCCGCTGGAACCACAATATCCGGCGCTTCTACGAAATACGATTTACTATTCGGAACAGAATGAAAACCAAAGTGCATATTAGCTGAAAACTCTCTAATCGGGGAAACTCTAAAATCAACCTGATTGATATTATTCACTTTATCCGCGGTCCATTTAATTTTCAACACTTTTTCCATAAAAATACGCTCAGACATTAAACTGCTTTTAGAAAAGACCAAATCCGAGACAATGTTCGATCCGCTTATAAGGAGATTCCCACCCGAATCGGTCAGTTGGGTAATCGCTTTACGCATTTCAGGTTCGAAAGTCTTAAATTCAATTTTGGTAGAATCGATCGGATTGAATTTCTGTCTTTCTTTTCCTAAAATCAAGTCAACTATCTTATAATTATGAAGTTTTACAGTCGAATTCAAAACCGACTGTTCGCTCGAAGAAACGAATGAGAAACCTGCCGCCTTGATAGCTTTTCCATGAACAAACGGATAATCGAATGTATTTCCGGCTATTTCTTTGTGCTCAAACTCCTTGTTGCTCGCTCCGAAACCGACATTATCATCATCCACATAAGGCCTGTAACGTCTAAATTCGGTTTGTTTTCCTGTATAACTTATATCAGAAATATAGGGAACTCCCGCATCGTAATTTTCATTAAATCCTGCTACATCTTTTCCCACTGAGAAACTCTCGGGAGCAGAAACACGATTAAACGCGTTGACAATCAACACTGTAGGATTATTGTTGGGCATTTTGCAAACCGAAAGAATTTCCGATGGAAAACTTTTTCCTCCCTTATTCAATGCCTCCACTTTGAAACTGTAGATTTTCCCTTTTTCAATTTTTTTGGTGAATGAAGTAGCTTTTACCAAGACTCCGTTGTCCAATCCGCCGTCATCAATTCTTGTGTAAACAATGTAAGAATCGGGCTTTGCTGTCGGTTCCAACGAATCTTTTACCGGTGTCCAACTCAATTTCACCTCAGTATCTGAAACGAATCTTGTGCTAAAATTTTCAACCGGAAGCGGCTGCACTACATATTCAAAATCATTTACTGTTGCTAAGTAGCGAAGCATTCCTTTGTAAATGGCCCTGCTGACCATGAACCTGAAGCGTGGATCGTGTCCGAGACGCATATCGCCAAAGTTTTGGTGTGAAAGAAGCTCGAGCAGCATGGTTGGGACTTCGGGTACGCGTGATTCACTGTAGTTTCGGTTCCAGAGTCCTCGACGAACCCATTGCGGATAGTACGAGCGTTGGATATCATTCACTATCTGGGTTTGAATTATGTCGGTCATTTCACGTGCATTCCACCGTGAAATCCGGTTTTCATAAACCGTTTTTTTCTCCGTATTGGGAACTGTGAAAATCGCTAAAGTACCTAAAATCGTGTCATTGCCTCGGATTCCCGCATCGGTATGAAATGCAAAAGCCATATCAATTGGGACTTTGAGCCCTTGTTTTCCGGGCAAGACAGACGAGCCTCCCGCCATGTAATTCACCCAAAATCCACGTGATTGGAAATCATCGGAATAGTCGTTTGTTCCGTCTGTTCGGCTATAAATTGTGTCGGGAGCACCCGCCCACTGAAGCCAATATCGTGAACCTTCGGTAAAACGAGGGTATTGGCTGATGGAGTAGTTGGTGTACTTTTTTGTAGAAGTTTGTACGCGGCGTTTTCGTCCTGTTCCGATGGTTCTCCGAATAACTTCATCGGCACGTTTTCGAGAGATATTGCCCATTCCACCGCCAAATTTCACGGCATCTGCTGTCACCATCTTTCCCGCATCGGAACTAAAATTGGATAAGAAAACACCTTGATTTTCATTAGCACCTTCTTCAAAATGAAAATGTCCCAAATAAATCCAGGTTCCGCCGCCCATCGTCTGATTCACGGTGAAATCGGTTTTCCCGCCTCTGTGCCGAATGGTGTAACGAGCATCCCGCGTACCGTTTACAACCGTTTTGTAAGAAACATAAACCGCGTATTTCCCCGATTCAGGAATGTGCGGAATGTACCGGATTTCAGAATGATTAGTCTCGTTTTTTGTGGTTGCAGTCTGCAGGTATGAACCCATCCGGAACGGATTTTCTTTATCCCTGTACTGCTCTTTCAAGTGCGCAAAACCATAAAAACCACCTTTCGACCATTTGCCTGACTTATTTATTATTTTCAGCTCCGATCCGTGCGTACTTTTGTCATTGTCCACAATCACTTCATGCAGTTGTGTGTCGCGTTCACGCGGAATCAGCACATTTGCACCCGCGTTCTCAAGCATTGGCACGAGAAAAGGCAAAACATACGCTTGCGCGTACAAATCTTCGACCGTGGAAAAGAGTATCGGTCGCTGCCAACGCCACTCCTGACGGGATTGATTATAATACCTGCCATGACTTTGCCAAACGGCTAAATGCCTGTTCTGAAGCCCATTAGTAATCACATAAGGAGCGGATATATTTCTTTTGAGGGGATAAGGAGTCGTTTTCACTGTAAAACGGTTCATGGGACTCCGACCGCTTTTACGAAAATAACCGGGAATTAATTCGCCGATTTCTCTGTCGTCCGAATAAATTGAAATTTTATAATCGGGGTAGTCAAACTTAGTCAACTCGCTCACTAATTTGTAAATAGAGTCAACATTATTCGGTCTCAACGGCAAGTAGCTTAAAGCCAAATTAGTTGTGATAGAAAGCCTTTTCTGTGCCGGATAAGGTGTCATTTTCGTGATTTTCACATTCCCAACCTGAGCGTAATTCATACCAAAAACCGTCAACGAATCTTCTAAAGTCTTTATCAGCGAAGTTTGAGAGAATGAGAAACCGGAAATGAATAAAAGAATTGAAAGGGTAAATATTTTTATTTTATTATTAAACATCTTCATAATCACAATTAATTTTTAGGAAAAAAGGTATCTCGTTTTTTCAGAAACGTAGGCTGAACTATCAATTAAACGAACATTCAATAGCTGCAGAATTTACGTTCAACACCTTTAATCCCTTATTGATCAACACCTCAACATTGCTTTACTTACTGAAAATATTCTGCAAAAATGCGGTTATATTTAACATACTGCAAATTTACAACATATCAACGTAAACAAAAACGGAATGATACATGTTCATTCCGTTTTTTACAGATTATTAAATATTTAACATAATGGTTTGAGAGTTTTATGGAAAAGGGATAAATTCATACTTCAACTTTTCACCTCCAAAATCCATTTTCAAATAGCTTGCTCGTTTAAAATCATCGAATGCCGCATCCATGACCAAAAATGTTGTATTGCCTAATACATCGACATTTCGGATATGGTCATGACCTGTCACGACGTAATTGATTTTGTGACGTACAAGTAAGTCTACGAATACGCGTATTTCTTCCAACATCAGATTCGTACTCATGGTGGCGCGGTGACGGAGAATATTGTTATGAGTGAATACGACACAATACCTATAATCATTTCGCATGGATTCAAGAAGATTTTTGAACCATCTCAGCTGTAAATCTCCCAAAGTTCCACCTCCTGTATCAAGACATATAAAAAGGTCGAAGAATCTCGGGGTTTTTACGGTAAAATAATACGCTGCGGTACCAAATCTTGCTCGGAAATGTACCCAACCATTAAAATACAAATCGTGATTTCCGGCAATCATAAAGTAGTTCAGCGATTCTATCGGAGAAAGAATATCGGTCAGTTTTTCGTAATCTTTTTCATTCCCGTTTGTGATATCTCCATTCAGTATAACTGCCAATGCGTTCATATCCATTGCCTCTTGAATAAACTTTCCGAAGTTTTTGGATGATCCGATATGCGAATCGGCTATGGAGAAAATGGAATAGTTATCCCGAGCCACCGCAATCTCAGAAAACCCGTGAATTGCATTCCAGCTCTGAGATTGGGTAAAACGCTGATTAGCATTTTCATACGAAGTAAAAAATCCTCGCATCTCAAAATTTTCACAAGTAACAAATGTAAAAAAGAAACTTAATGATAATAATATCGCTTTCAGATTTCCCATCTTGCACCTCCTCTGATAATAAAACCAAAATGACTTGAGTAGATATTAAAAATTGCAGCCTGGTGGTACCGGGCACTTAAGTTTACTGTCAGTTTTGGGATGGGTTTATAATAGGACAGCAATTTGAACGAGGGGTTAGTAGATTGATTCACAAGAAAATAATCAACATTGGTAAGTGAAAGTCCCACATTCCAATCATTCTCATGAGGCATTAGAAGATAAGTTACCAAATACGTTAAATCAAGCGCTTCGGTTACACGGTTACGGGAGTTTTCAAGCCCGAATCTTTCTCTGACTCCGCGATTGATTACATACGTTTTACTGTTTGTCCCAAGCTCTAAGTTCCAATGCTCAAATTTTATCGTTCCCGCCCGAAGTCCCCAATTGATTTCGTGCAGCAGATCTGAGAATCGGTTAAGTAAAAAGAAAGCTTTTACATCAATCGGAAATTCTTTTATGGCAAGATTTCTTCCGCCAACAAAGTCAAAGGCTGAAAGAACTTTCGGGTTATTGTGGATTAAATCAAATTGAATTCCCGTTTCAAAATGATAATCCTCCAATCCATAATCCGCTCTTAAAGCTGATTTCAAATACACTCCTTCCGAAACATTGTTTTTTCCGGCATCCAAATAGGATTGTACGCCAAGTTGAGCATTTATTGATAAAACGGAAAAACAGACAAACAGTATGGTTAGAATCCGATTAATTGCTTCTGATTTTTTACTGTGATTTATTATAGTATTCACAAATCAGATAACACTATTTTGAATGGAATTGTTTCGTAAGGAGAAAAAAAAAGCATGGATAGAAGTTTTCCCAATCCATGCTTTTAGTTTCTTTTTCAGATGTTTCTATCAATAGAAATTTGATCTGTTATCTACAATTTTGTATTTATCCCTCATCTTTTGCAATAACAAGTACGGTAAAGTCTGAGTGGTACGATAATCAAGCTGAGTAGCTTCTAATTCTGCATCAAAAGGAATCGGATCTGCTTCTTTAGCAAGGGGCACAATCACATAAACTCCTGTAGAACCTTTAAGAGGAACAGTAATATTATTTTCTGGAGCTACACTGGCTTTTCCGATAATATATGGCTCCATTCCGGCATCTCCAAATTGGAATGAGGCAAAATTAACAGCCGGTGCTGTTTTAACTTCCGTACCGATTGCGACTGCCAAGCCATCAAGTGTCGGATTTTGAGCTAATTTCTCAGTTAATTCTTTTGTGATTAATTCAGCTTTTTTATCTTTCAAAGCTTCTGCTTGCAATTGAGGTTTTACTTGCTCGAAGGTACGATACTTTTTTTCGTTAATTTCAGTGACAGTTGCGACTACATATGTATTTCTATCACAGTCAATCACATCAGAAACTTTTCCTTTTGTATTTTCAAAAGCCCAACGAACAACTTGTCTTGACTGTGGAATCATATCAATATTCTCACTATTTTTGTTTAGATTCATCACAGGGCGCACTACATACCCTTTTTCTTTGGCCAGATCTTCAAATTTTTTCTGATCTGTGCTGGCAGCTGCAAATTGCTTAGCTTCATTAAAGAATTTACTGTAAGATTGGTTGCTTGGAGTAACTCTGCGTTCTAAAATCGCCAGTTTCACTTTTTGGCGCGCCGGCGATCTTTCTATCACCTGAAAGATTTGAATTCCCTGAGGATTGCTGACTTTGAAAATTTCATTTATTCCTTTTGAGAACGCGGGATCTGAAATTTCTTTCCCTACCATGTTTCTTGTAATCCAACCTACTTCACCGCCCATTGCCGCAGTTTGCTGAGCTAATGAATGCTGACGAGCCATATCCGCGAAACTTGCTCCGCCTCTTATCACGTTCATCAGACTATCTGCTTTCGTCTCATTGCCCGGTTCGATTACTATGTGGCGTAAATTTACAGAATCAGATTCCATTATCCCTGACTGCATGATTTTGGCCATTGTATGGGTATTATTCTCAAAAACCGGTCCGTAAATGGCTCCGGTGCCATTGCTAAAGGCAAATTCTTTCAAATTTGCCGGTACAGTTTGTTGTGAATAACTTTGTCTGTCGTCATACGAAATATCAGATTCAGAATTAACCAAACCGATTACATCATTGGAATTTCTAAATTCTTCACTCACCTTATTCATCCACTCTTGCGCATCCTCAAAATCTTCTTCAAGCGGTTCTACGTTGAATGAAACATAGTTTATCGAGCGATTAGGCTCTTGTTTATACTGTTCTTTTGTCTTTTCATATTTTGCTTTAAGCTCAGCATCAGAAACCTGTACCAATGAATCAGAAATGGAAGTGTAAGGTTGAACAACATAGTTCACATCTCCGGTCATTTTTCGAGCATCGTAATTATATTTTGCTTCGATACTGTTTGATCCGACAGCTTTGCTGATTAATGCCAAATATTTATCCTGTAAAATGGCATTTCTGACTGTGTTTTCCCAAAACAACCAATATGATTTTGCTTCCTGAAGCTGTTCTTGAGATTCTCTGGGAACATCATCGCCAAAAAGGCTGTTGTAAAACTGAATCAATTCATTTTGACTGAATTGACCTGTCTGTGGGTCAGTAAATACTTGACGCTGCATTATTAGGGGATGGATGTTTTTGCCTATTAGTTTTTCCTTCAACTCTTCTTTGCTTACCGTCAAACCCATTTTCATTGCTTCAGCATTCAAAATTCGTTCGTTCACTATATTTTCCCAAACTTGTGCACGAATTTGAGCATTTTCATTTTCATTGAAATCACTTCTTCCGGATTCAATTTTATATACTGAAATCATTTGATCCAACAATCCCTGATAAGTTTGAATACTTATTTTTTCGCCATTGATATCGGCTACGTTTTGTTTGGCTTGGTTGAAAAATGAGGAACCGGAATTTAAAAAGTCACCGACAATAAACGCCAATAAAGCGATCCCAACGACTAATGCTAATAATATTCCTCTGTTTCTAATACTCTGTAATGTTGCCATTGTCTATATAAAAAAAATTTGTTTATAGTAGTGTTTTTTTGTGTTTATCTATTAAAATAATTTGAGGGCACGAATTTACAAAAAAAAATGCAGTTAAGTTGCATTTTTGATAATAATAATATTTTATATGGATTTAAATGCGAGTTTATATGAATAATAAGCTTAGTTTTGAGTTTCGAGTTCAGTGTGTCAATTTTTTTCAAGACGAGACATCCTACATCCAGCACCCAGCACTCAGTATCCCACATCCAACATTCCACATCACACTAATCATTCACCTGCAGCTTCACCAGTTCTATCCTGTTGTTTGTTACTTTTACGCATTTGAATGTATATTTCTCAATCCGAATAATTTCATTTAATTTCGGAAAGCGCTGATGTGCCTGGAGAATAAAACCGGCAATCGTAGTGTATTCCTCAGAAAGTGGCAGCGACAAGTCAAACAGGCGATTGACTTCCTCTACTTCCAATTTACCCGAAAGCATGTATTCTGAATCGTTCAATTTTTCAGCTGTATAGTCACGGAAGTCATGCTCATCTTCTATATCACCGAAGATCTGCTCTACAATATCCTCTAACGTTACAATTCCTGCTGTTCCACCAAATTCATCCACAACAACAGCAATGCTCTTTTTCTGTGACATGAAAATTTTCATCAGTTTTTGAGCTGCCATATTCTCCGGAACAAAGGGAATGGTTTTTATATGTTTTTTCCAATCATTGTGATGCTTAAACATCTCCGAGGAGTGAATATATCCAACAATATTGTCAATATCTTCTTTGTAAATCAAAATTTTCGAAAGTCCGGTTTCAATAAATGTCTGCATCAACACGTTAATTTCTACATTGTACTCCAATGCAACCATCTCGGTTCGAGGCACATAGCAGTCACGAAGCTTTACAGTAGAAAAATCAAGAGCCTTTTTAAAAATTTTCACTTCGTTGTTCAGGTCATTAATATCATCTCCTGAATCCAAGCTTTCCTGGAGCAAATAATTCAAATCAATACGTGAAAATATATTTTCTTCAACCGATTTTGGAATATCAGTTTTCAGAATTTTAAAAACTCGAAGTGAAAGCCAGGAGGTGAACCACGAAATGGGATAAAAGACAATATAAAACGCCAATAGTAACCATGAAAAGAAACGTATCCAAAGGTTTGGGTTGAATTTGAAAATTGTTTTTGGCAAAAACTCACCAACAAGAATTAACGCAATAGTGGCGATTACAATTTGAAAAATAATACTTATAACACCTCCAAATGGAACAAATGGTTCTTTTAAGGCAATTACAACCAACATCCCATAAACAACAATACTCAGGTATTTGCCCACAAACATAGTGGCAATAAACTGCTGAGAATTATTGTAAAAAACTGATATAATACTGGAGTTCAAACTCTTATCTTTCTTTGCCAATTCAAAACGAAATTTATTGGCAGCCAGATAGGCAGTTTCCATTCCTGTAAAGAAAACTACTCCCAAAAGCGACAATAGTATGTAACCGATTAAGCTCAAATGATTTTTAATGGAAATAATAAATATGCTGCAAAGATACAACTATTTAATATTAATTAATCATTTTTCTTATAACACTTCGTAAAAAATGCCGGGAATCGATAAAAATATCGGAATTTCTTAGAAAAAACGAGAGCTAAAATGAGAAAACATCTGTTTCAAAGTATTAGGATAGCGTAAAACAAAAGGCGGATTTCTCCGCCTTTTTTCACATAATTAAGGTTTTTGTGAACAATCGAAATTGTTTATTTGCTTTTAATCCAAATCGTTAATCAAGTGTAAGCATCCCACATTCGCCGTCTTTTCAATATTCTTTCAAAGGGCGAACTTTGCCTTAAAAAAGCTATGTTCAATCTCAATGAAGGAAACCGATTTGTAGTCTGCCGTAGTGGTGTTGACTTA
>JAAYIT010000020.1 GCA_012523295.1 Porphyromonadaceae bacterium
AAAATCCGATAATCGCAGTTTTGTATTGAAAGTCATTTACATGAAAGTGTAAGGGACTTTTTTATTTCATATTGGTACAGTATTTTTTATATTTTCCCAATTACGATCCGTCAGTCGGCGGAAAAGTTCGCTCATGTCGATAGGTACTACAAGGCAACGTGTGAGTCCCGATATATCGGGATAAAATCCGATAACCGCCGTTTTATATCAAAAAATCCCTTGCATTATTATATTGAAACATTGTTGTCCGATAGAAAATTCACTATTTAATGTAACTTGCTGTTATTTAGACTAATGATTCGGTTTAGCTCCGTCAGCTGATGGACTTGCGTTTAGCTGGGGCTGATTATGGTGCTACAAATTTTAAGCGAAACTATCGCTAAAAAACAGCCACAGGTGGCTTAGTATTATATTTTATCTGACAATAGTGATTTTGAAAGGGGCTTTTTGATTTTAGAAATATTACTGGCCGATTTTAAGGTAAAAAAGCATTACTTTAGACCGGTACACCAACTTTTATTTTTTAACTTTGTATCTAAGTTTAACTTCAATAAAAATGAAATTTACTATGAAATATTTTCTTACAAGCATATTGTTAGTCTTGTTTTCAAAAACAATGTTTTCTGCAGAAATCAACAAAGTCACAGAAACATTTGCAGTCAGAAACGGGGAAGAATTAAAAATGGATATTTACCGGAGTGATTCTACTGAAATACAACCCTGTCTTATGTTTTTGTTTGGTGGTGGATTCAAAGAAGGCGCACGTGATCAAAAGTATTTTTCTGATTACCTGAGTTATTTTGCCAAAACCGGCTTTACGGTAGTTTCCATTGATTACAGACTGTTAATGAAAAATGTTAATTCGAAAGGTCTCAGGTTTGTGAGGGATTTAAGGTATGCGATTGATATCGCGGTAGAAGATGTTTTTGCAGCGACAAACTATTTGATAAATAACGCGGAAAGACTTCAGATTGATACGACAAAGATTATAATGAGTGGCTCAAGTGCAGGAGCAATATCTGTACTGCATGCTGATTATGTACATTGTAATGGTTTTGAGGGTGATACTATACTTTCTGATAAATTCAATTATGCGGGAATTATATCATATGCAGGTGGCATACTAAGCAATAAAGGAGTTCCGAAGTATAATAAAAAACCGGCGCCTACGCTACTTTTTCATGGAAATGTAGATAAGTTGGTGACATCTAACAAAATACAATTATTTAATCTGGGTATGTTTGGTTCGAAGGTAATTGCGAAACAATTCAGAAAGAACAATTATCCTTATGTTTTTTATAGTCTGGATAATAGCGGTCATGAAGTGGCTATGTATCCAATGGATGATTGTCGCGAAGAAATATTATATTTTATTCGGAATCTGGTCTTTGATAAAAAACAGTGGATGATAGATGTGAATTTTACAGATTTGAACCTGAAACCGACAATCAAGCTTGATGTGAAAACATTCTACAAATCAGGAAGTAATTTAATGGATTAACTTATGTTGAGAAGTACTGCTTTCGTCAGAATATACGCGACTCATAGTAATTCGTTTTATTTAACACGATATTCTGATCTTGCTAAGAATAATGGAGCTTTATATGAAAGAAAATAATGTACAAATTGGAAAAATATGTTAAAACCATTAGTTTTAATAAACTTATTTTGTAATAATAAATTTGTCTACTTTAAAAAAAAGTTTTACTTTAGTAAAAGTAAATGCAAAAGCGTAACTCACTGATAATCAATATATGCGAAAAGATAATTATTGCGTAATAATGGCCGGCGGACTTGGTGCCCGTTTTTGGCCATTTAGCAGAAATGACAGGCCCAAGCAATTTCTTGATTTTTTTGGAACTGGAAGATCGTTGCTTCAAATGACCTATGACCGATTTAAATCGGTTGTGCCGACTGAAAATATTTTAATTGTTTCTAATATTATTTACAGGGACTTAATTTTAGAGCAACTGCCTGACCTGAAATCCGAACAAATTCTGTTGGAGCCGGCACGTAGAAACACCGCTCCTTGTATTGCTTATGCGCTAAATCGGATAAAAGCGACAAATGATAAAGCAAATATTATTGTAGCTCCTTCAGACCATTTAATCTTGAAAGAAGATCGATTTATTGAGACAATCGAGTTGGGATTGAAGTTTGTAGAAAATAATGAAAGTTTATTGACCTTAGGTATTAAACCGAGCAGACCGGAAACCGGATACGGATATATTCAGATAGGTGAGGGTAAGGAAAATCCACGAAAAGTGAAAACATTTACTGAAAAACCGAATGAAGAATTAGCGAAAGTTTTCTTTGAAACCGGCGAATTTTTCTGGAATTCAGGTATTTTCCTTTGGAATTTACAAGCCATCGAGAATGCATTCAATGTTTATCTTCCCGAAGTTTCAACAAAATTCAATGCCGGTGTAGGTTTGTACAATACTGATAAGGAACAAGATTTTATTAATGAGATTTATCCGTCTTGTCCCAACATTTCCATCGATTATGGAATTATGGAAAAAGCAGAAAGTGTGTATGTGTTGTGTGCTGAATTTGGATGGTCTGACTTAGGTACTTGGGGATCACTTTATGAACTTTCTGAAAAAGATAACAATAGAAATGTAAGCCTGAAAGCTGAAACATTGTTTTACGAAAGTGAAGATAATATTATTGCTCTTCCTAAAGAAAAATTAGCTGTAATTCAAGATTTAAATGGCTATATAGTAGCTGAATCAGACAATGTGCTTCTAATCTGCAAGCGCTCTGATGAAGAGCGAATCAGACAATTTGTAAATGATGCAAACTTTAATTTTGATGGAAGATTTTCGTAAGGCGTCAGTTGATTGAATCCGACATTTAGCATTATCGGTTTTGAATAGTTTGTAAGCGTAAAGGCAATATAGCTATTCAATTTCCATACTCTATAGTATAACTTTCAAAACAATATCCTCCTTCCAACTCCCAATATTTAAAATGACAGATATTATCAATTTACTACCCGATTCTGTGGCTAATCAAATTGCTGCAGGTGAGGTTATTCAGCGTCCTGCATCTGTGGTGAAAGAGTTAATGGAAAACTCAATTGATGCGCTTGCTACGAAGATTCAAGTCATTTTAAAGGATGGTGGGAATACGCTGATTCAGGTGATTGACAATGGGAAAGGGATGAGTGAAACAGATGCGAGAATGTCTTTCGAACGACATGCAACTTCGAAAATCAAAGATGCCGACGACCTGTTTTCACTGCGGACAATGGGATTCCGAGGGGAAGCGCTCCCTTCAATTGCCGCTGTGGCGCAAGTGGAAATAAAAACCCGAAGAGAGGAAGACAGTCTGGGTGTTTTTATAGAAATTGCCGGAACCCGTGTTTTCAAACAAGAAACAGTGATGTGCGAAAAAGGGACTAATATAGCCGTGAAAAGTCTCTTCTTTAATGTACCTGCCCGTAGGCGTTTCCTTAAATCTCAGTCAACAGAAATGATGCATATCCGGAATGAATTTTATCGGATTGTATTGGTGCATCCGGAAATTGAATTTTCACTTTTTGACGGGAAAAATGAGTTGCTCCAATTGCCGGAAACAACTTTAAAAGGGAGAATTGAGCATGTTTTTGATTTGGCAAGAAAAAAAATGGAACAGCAACTTTTACCTGTTTCAGCTAATTCTCAATTGATTGATATTAAGGGGTTTGTCGGAAGACCGGAATTTGCGCAAAAATCAGCCAATCAATATTTTTTTGTAAACAACCGGTATATGCGTCATCCTTATTTTCATAAAGCCGTGATGGTAGCCTATGAAAAGTTGATTAAACCCGGTGAAAATCCAAACTATTTTATCTATTTTGATGTTGACCCTCACTCCATAGATGTGAATGTGCACCCTTCAAAAACTGAAATCAAGTTTGAGAATGAACAAGCGATCTGGAGCATTATACATGCTGCCGTAAGAGAAACTTTAGGGAAATTTCAAATTGCGCCATCGCTTGATTTTGATCAGGAGGGGAATGTAGATATCCCGGTATTGGACTCAAAATCTGTAATTCTACCTCCTAAAACATCATTTAATCCCCAGTACAATCCTTTTGGCTCGTCTTCTTCACAACATAAACGTCCTGATCTGGATTGGGAAAAACTATATACCGATTTTGACAAAGACAAAAACCGCTTAAAGCCCGCATTCACAAATGATGAAAATGTCATAATCGAAACCGATTCTACCCAGACTGAAATAAGCTTAGAGCCAACTAAAACTGAACTTTTTCAATTTAAATCATCTTATATTTGCACAAGTGTAAAATCGGGAATGATGCTAATAGATCAGCATCGGGCACATTTCAGGATTCTTTTTGATCGATTTATTAAGAAAATTGAGAATAAAAAAAGTTTCTCGCAGCAAGTCCTTTTCCCCGAAATTCTGGAGTTAGATCCCAATGAATCTGAAGCAATGAATACAATAATTGATGATTTGAATTTGGTCGGATTTGATATCGAACCCTTTGGGAAAAATACTTTTTCTATCAATGGTGTGCCCTCGGAAGTAGGAGTGGGTTCTTCTATCCCTTTGATTAAAGACCTTCTGGCAAGTGTGATTCAATCTGAAATTGATGTAAAAAAGAAAGTTCAGACTCAAATCGCTTTGCACTTAGCTAGACAAACAGCGATACAATCCGGACAGTTTATGTCACAGAATGAAATGAATCAGCTTTTCGAAGATTTATTTCAATGTGAAAACCATCTTTACTCACCCGATGGGAAAATTATCATGACAGTTATCCGGAATGAAGAAATTGAAAGGAAGTTCAGGTAAGGATTTGTAAAATAATATCCTAAAAATCCGAAAACCCCTCTCACCTATTTCTTTATCTAAAAATCTATACGAATGTTTTCAACCCTATCTGAATTCATTGCACTTATACTGAGTAAAATGTTCCTATCTAACTCAAAATCAGCTTAATGAGAGTTTTTGACAGACACTAAGATAACGGTTTGACATACACAGTCAGCAATAAAGCATTTTCTATACTACTCATTGTATTAAAAAAATTATTTGAGAATTTTCATACGTGTATTTTAGAGAAAAATCTAAAATTGATTCGTAAATATACGATCTCCGATTCTGAAGAAATAAAAAAACAGCCGTTAATTTCAAATTAACAGCTTTTTCGATTAATTGTAAAGATAATTCCGTCAGTTATTTCTTAATCCAATCCACAATCCACTCACCAACTTCACTTGTAGAATAGGCTTTTGCGCCATCAGCAATATCTTCCGTTACAATTCCGGCTTCCATGCTTGCCGTTACTGCATCGCGAATTAGTTTGCTTTCTTCCGGCATTTCAAATGCGTATTCAAACATCAATGCCGCAGAAAGAATGGTAGCGAGCGGATTGGCTATGTTTTTTCCGGCTGCTTGCGGATAAGAACCATGAATCGGCTCAAAAACAGACGTGTGCAGTCCAATAGATGCGGATGGGAGCATTCCGAGTGAACCGGTAATCACGGAAGCTTCATCTGTAAGAATATCACCAAAGAGGTTTTCGGTTACCATCACATCAAAACTTTTTGGCCACTGAATAATACGCATGGCAGCGTTGTCCACAAACATGTATTCGGTTTCCACTTCCGGATATTGTGGCGCGATTTCTTGCGCGATTTGCCGCCAAAGTCTGGAGGTGGCAATCACATTCGCTTTATCCACCATGGTTAGTTTTTTCCGGCGTTGCATGGCGTACTTATAAGCCAGATGAAGAATACGTTCGATTTCTTCACGGGTATAAACACAAGTGTCGTACGCGGTATTTCCATCTTCGCTTCTTCCTTGCGGACGTCCGAAATACATCCCTCCCGTTAATTCACGAATACACATGAAATCAGCTCCATCAACCAATTCGGCTCTTAGCGGAGATTTGTGGATTAGTTGTGGGAAAGTGGTAACCGGGCGAATATTGGCAAAAAGTCCGAGTGTTTTACGCATTCGCAGCAATCCTTGCTCCGGACGAACTTTCGCATTGGGGTCGTTGTCGTACTTAGGGTCACCGATTGCGCCAAACAGCACCGCGTCCGACTGCATGCACAGTTGGTGCGTTTCGGCAGGGTAGGGGTCGCCCGTTTTGTCAATGGCGCAAGCGCCTACAATGGCTTCTTGGTATTCGAGTTTGTGCCCGAATTTTTCACAAACGGCTTTTGTAACTTCCAACGCTTGTTGGGTAATTTCCGGTCCTATTCCGTCGCCCGGAAGGACGGCTATTTTTAGAGTTTTCATAAAGAGAAACTTGCCCCCTAAATCTCCGTCAGCTGACGGAGGACTTTTAAGAGCATAGAGTGAGTTTTGTTTGTTTATTTTAGTTTGTTATTAAATATCTAATGACTATCCATGTCGGCACAGAAAACGGCAGAATCACCGAAAACCAAAATCCAAAGTTAAATAAATTCTTTCTAAATTTTGGGCTGTTGGATGTGTTGAAATTTTCATCTGCAAAGTAGCCTAAATTATAGCATAAATTAGCAATTGCCATCATTATCAAATAACCAATGCCTTGAAAAAACAGGGTGAAGATAGTTATTTCAAATCCTTCTTCGTACGGAATAAAGTGTGAGCCGACGATTGAATAGAGGGTAAAAGCTAAAAATCCGGCAATTATTAATCCGATATTATACGTTTTTCGCTTTTGTTTCCACCAATTTTCGGCATCCGTTTTTTGCATTTATTTTTTGCAAGATATATTAATTTCTTATTTATCAACTAATATTGTTTGATAAAAAAATATTTTTTATTTTCATAAAACCCTTTCTGATAGGGTGTTTTAGAAATGTCTATGCTTATTTGACTGTAAGTTTTTTAACTTCATAGAAGTTGTCCGTGAATAACCCCCAATTGAAATTGGGGGTTATTCACGGGTTTGGTTTATCCTACGGACAATTTTTTGTTGGTCAATCATGTTCTTAAATACAAATTTTGATAAAAGCATAGTTACTCGTAATTTGCACCAAATTCCCCCTTAGAACTTCCCCTTCAGAGGATTAAGGGTTTGGGGGCAGGGCATCACGGCAAATTAAAATATTTTATATCCGGAATATTTCCTGTTTCAATCATATTGAGCATTTTTTCCGTAGCATTTATCGCTGCGACAGTTTGGTCACCATCAAGCCCTCGGGTTTTGAATGTTTTTCCATCAAATCGCCAAGTAATAATGGTCTGAACAATTGCATTTGTTTTTCCTCCGGGTGGAATATCTACTTCATAGTCAATTAATTCCGGGGTTGGTTTTTGAAGTTTTTTATACATTCTGTACAGTGCTTTCGAAATGGCGTTGTACTGTCCTGCTCCGGTTGCCGATTCCTCAAAAATTTCACCGTTTATTTCTACTTTTACAGATGCCATCGGACGTAATCCTTGTGTGAGTGCTAAAGAATAATTAATAAATTTAATCGGTTTCTCTTCCATTCCGTTTTGACTTACATCGGCAATGATGTAAGGCAAATCCTCCAATGTTACAACTTCTTTTTGGTCGCCCAGTTCGATAACACGCTTCGTAACTTGCTGCATAATATCATCTTCCAATTTTATCCCGAGCTGTTGTAAGTTCTTGAGAATGTTGGCTTTCCCCGAAGTTTTCCCGAGCGCATAAGACCTAGCTCTTCCAAATCGCTCCGGCAGCAAATCGTTGAAATAGAGATTTTTCTTATTGTCACCATCGGCATGAACGCCTGCCACTTGCGTAAAAACATTATCTCCGATAATCGGCTTGTTGTTCGGAATACGAATACCTGAATAACTTTCTACCACTTTACTTACATGGTATATGTTTTTCTCTTTGATATTTGTCTTTAGCTTCAAAAGATCAGAAATTATCGCAATTATCGAAGTTATCGGAGCATTCCCGGCACGTTCGCCAAGTCCGTTTACAGTAACATGGACTCCTTTCACTCCTGCTTTTATCGCCTCATAAACGTTGGCGGCAGCCATATCATAGTCATTGTGCGCATGGAAATCGAAATGCAAATCAGGATAACGCGAAATCATTTTTCTGCAAAAACCGCCTGCTTCATCCGGATTCAAAATGCCGAGTGTATCGGGAAGCATAAAACGCATGATTTTCTCATGTCGGAGTTCATCAACTAACTGGTACACATATTCTTCAGAATTACGCATTCCATTTGACCAGTCTTCTAAGTAAATATTTACCTTAATGCCCATTTCCTCTGCATTGGCAAGAACCACTTTTATATCTGCCAAATGCTCATGAACTGTCTTTCTTAGTTGATGTGTACAGTGATTTTCAGATCCTTTACATAGTAAATTGATAACTTTGCAGCCCGTGTCGCGAATCCATTCAAGTGAAGACTTACCATCCACAAAACCCAGCACTTCGATTTTGTCAATATATCCGTGATTTGTAGCCCATTGCGCAATTTTCTGAACAGACTTAAATTCCCCTTCAGAAACCCTGGCTGATGCAACTTCGATTCTATCTACCCCAAGATCTTCAAGCAAAAGTCGTGAAATACTCAGCTTTTCCTGCGTAGAAAATGATACGTTCGAAGTCTGCTCACCATCGCGCAAGGTGGTGTCCATTATTTCGACGAAGCCCAAGCCTCCTAAATCCCAAGCCTTCGCCTTCGGGACTTCCCTCTCAAGGGGAAGATTGGGGGAATTTTGGTACGGTAGTTCAGATTTAATTTTGTTATCCATTTTCATTTATACGAATTAATGCGAATTGTTTGTACCCACCGCGTGGCTTTAAGCCACATGGTGGGTTGTTACGTTTCAGTAATGTTTCAAAGCCAAACCAAGCTGCGTGTTATTTGTGCTAAAACCAAGGTTTCTATTGTTTCCAAATTGTGGGTTTTGGAACGATAGCTCCGATAGATCGGAATTTTGAGTTTCCTTTTCGAAAAGTAAACTCGTCGCACTCGCTCAAAATCCTTTAGGCGGTTAGTGGGCAGTGCTCGCTTTCTTTTCCCACTCTTCAATCAGCTCTTTTTTACTCAACAGATAGTCAATATCGTCAAATCCATTTAGCAGGCAATCTTTCTTGTAAGAATTGATTTCGATTGATTCTGATTTTCCGGTTGCATTGTTAATGATAGTTTGACTTTTTAAATCAACTTTCAGAGTCGTTTTTGAATCTTTGTTTACAGATTCAAAAATTTCCGCTAAAAATTCGGGAGAAACTACCACAGGAAGAACACCGTTATTTAGTGCATTATTTCTAAAAATATCTGCAAAGAAACTCGAAACCACTACCTTAAATCCGTAACCTGCTATTGCCCAGGCAGCATGTTCGCGGCTCGAACCGGATCCGAAGTTTTTTCCGGCTACTAAAATTTCACCGGTATAGTTCGGATCGTTGAGAACAAACTCTGTTTTTGGACTTCCATCTTTATTGAATCGCCAGTCGGCAAAGAGGTTATCGCCAAACCCTTTTTTATCGGTTGCTTTTAAGAATCTGGCCGGAATTATCTGATCCGTATCCACATTTTCTATTGGCAGTGGAACTACACTACTAATTAAAGAGCCAGCCCCCCAGCCCCCTGAAGGGGGAGTTTGAGAGCTTAGATAGGAGTTATTTGTATTATTTGAAGTTTGCATTATTATTGATATATATGAATTTTTGAGTTTTACATAATTTGATGACTTACACCAATATTTCCCCTTTAGAGGGTTAGGGGGTTGGCATTGTTATTTTACCATTCACTGCCGCAGCAGCAGCTACAAGCGGGCCTGCAAGAATAGTACGTGCACCCTGACCTTGACGTCCTTCGAAGTTACGGTTTGTTGTACTTACGGCATATTTACCTGCGGGAATTTTATCATCGTTCATTGCCAGACAGGCAGAACAGCCCGGTTCACGAATTTCAAAACCGGCTTCTTCGAGGATTTTATCCAAGCCTTCTTCTTCAATTTGTTTGCGAACTTTCCAACTACCGGGAACAAGCCAGGCTATGATATTATCGGCTTTTTTCTTTCCTTTAATATAGTTTGTGAAAAGTCGGAAATCTTCGATTCGACCGTTTGTGCAGCTGCCTAAGAATACGTAGTCTATTTTTTTTCCAAGTAGTCTTTCACCCGGTTTGAATCCCATGTAATCAAGTGATTTTTTGAAAGAGATACGTCCCGCTTCATCGATCTGATCCAACGTAGGGATACTTTCGTTGATTCCCATTCCCATTCCGGGATTGGTGCCGTACGTGATTCTGGGCTGAATGTCATCGGCATTAAATACAAGTTCCTTGTCGAAAACCGCATCTTCATCTGATTTCAGCGTTTTCCAATACGCCAAACTTCTCTCCCAATCTTCTCCTTTCGGCATGAACTCACGTCCTTTCATATAATTAAAGGTGGTCTCATCCGGAGCAATTAATCCGCCGCGAGCACCCATTTCAATGGAGAGATTACACACGGTCATTCGTTCTTCCATAGTCAAATTGCGAATAGCTTCGCCTGCATATTCTACAAAATAACCGGTTGCACCTCCTGTTGTCAATTTTGAAATCATGTAAAGTGCCAAGTCCTTGGAAGTAACTCCGGGTTTAATTCTGCCGTTGAACGTTATACGCATCGTTTTCGGACGAGATTGAAGAATGCATTGCGTTGCGAGTACCATTTCCACTTCGCTTGTCCCGATTCCGAAGGCGATCGTTCCAAACGCACCGTGAGTCGATGTGTGGCTGTCACCACAAACTATGGTCATTCCGGGTTGTGTAAAGCCATTTTCAGGGCCGATAATATGGACCACGCCGTTTTTTTCGTGTCCAAGGGGGTAGAAAAGCGGCATGTTAAATTCCTCGGCATTTTTTGCAAAGGCTTCTAATTGTCTGCGCGAAACCGGATCTTTTACCGGTAGATGCTGATCTTTTGTCGGTGTATTATGATCAGCGGTCATCGTGGTTTTTTCAGGACGAAAAACCTTCAATCCGCGCTCACGAAGTCCGTTAAAAGCCTGAGGGCTTGTAACTTCGTGACAAAAATGTCTGTCTATATAAAGCTGGGTCGGTCCATCTTCAATGGTCGAAACAACGTGTGCATCCCAGATTTTGTCGAAAAGGGTTGAAGCCCCTCGCCCCCGTTCGGCTGAGCTTTCGTTGAAGCCTGATGGGGAGATTTGTTTTGTGTTAGTTGTCATGTCGTTATCTTTATCTTTTTCTTTTCTCAAAGGGCGTAGCCCTTTGTTAATATGTTAATGATTAAGCCCTTTCAGGACTTTTATGTGTTACTTAATTGATAGTTATATTTATGTGGATTAAGAGCGAAGCCCTTTGAGCATGAGTGTTAGGCATCGCTTTACTTCACAAACTTATTTATTGCATCCACGTATGCTTCGAGCGATGCGGCCACAATATCGGTATTCGCACCAAATCCGTAATATACATTTCCTTCGTATTCCACTTGCATGTGTACTTTTCCTACATCATCACTACCGCGGCTAATAGCTTGGATTGTAAATTCCTGAAGGTTCATGTTGCGTTTGATAATTTGTTTGAGAGCATTGATTGCCGCATCTACGGGACCATTTCCGGATGCAGCAGCTTCAAATTTTTCTCCGGCAATCAGTAGTCCTACACTTGCAACCGAACGGACACCGACACCTGAAGTAACTTGAAGATAATCAATTTTGATTCTTTTGTTCTCAGTTCGCTCCATTCCGGCGAGTAAAAGTACATCGTCATCGTTGATGTCTTTTTTTCTATCAGCAAGTTTAAGGAATTTTTCGTAAATTTCATCCAATTTCTCTCCTTCCACATTTACACCCAGTACGCTTAAGCGGTGTTTCAAAGCAGCTCTTCCGCTTCTTGCGGTAAGAACAATAGAGTTTGTGTCGATTCCGATATCTGTTGGATCCATGATTTCATAGCTTTCACGATTTTTCAACACGCCATCTTGATGAATTCCTGATGAGTGCGCGAAAGCATTGCGTCCAACTACTGCTTTATTTGGCTGTACCGGCATATTCATTAGACTGGAGACCAAGCGGCTGATCGGATAAATTTTTTGAGTATTGATGTTCGTTTCAATGCCTAATCCGGTGTGACATTTTAAGATCATGGCGATTTCTTCCAACGAAGTATTTCCGGCACGTTCGCCAATGCCGTTTATCGTTACTTCTACTTGTCGCGCTCCGTTTAAAACACCGGCCATTGTGTTGGCAGTCGCCATTCCAAGATCGTTGTGGCAGTGTGTGGAAATTATCGCTTTATGAATGTTTTTGACATTATTAAAGAGGTATTCGATTTTTTCACCGTATTGCCAAGGAAGACAATAGCCCGTTGTGTCCGGTATATTCACGACAGTTGCTCCTGCTTTAATTACCGCTTCTACAACTCTGGCTAAATATTCATTGTCTGTTCTGCCCGCATCTTCACAGTAAAATTCTACATCTTCCACAAATTTTTTGGCGTATTTTGTAGCTTCTACAGCTCTTTCTAAAATTTCTTCTCGATTTGAATTAAATTTATATTGAATATGGAAGTCAGAAGTCCCGATTCCGGTATGAATCCTTTTCCTTTTAGCATATTTGAGCGCATCGGCAGCTACTTCTATGTCTTTTTTCACGCCGCGAGTCAACGCGCAAATCGTGGGCCACGTAACGGCCTTTGAAATTTCAGTCACAGATTTAAAATCACCCGGACTTGAGATAGGGAATCCTGCTTCAATCACATCTACACCGAGTCCTTCGAGTGCCTTTGCAACCTGAATTTTTTCTACTGTGTTCAATTGGCAACCGGGTACTTGCTCGCCGTCCCGTAGCGTTGTGTCAAAAATAAAAAGTTTATCCATAAAGCTCCTCTAAATCCCTTGGGGGGGAAGAACCGTGAGGTGAACGGTGTTTTTGATTATTAATAAATGATTTTTTAATTTATCTCTTTAATGAACAACCTGTTTTGAATCATACCCCCTTTATGTTTTCCGTCCGTAACAACGAATCGGGTGGTAGGGTTTTTAATAAAAAAACCTTTCTCAGCTTGTGAGAAAGGCTTTATATATCTTATTTGCGTTTAATTATACATATACCAAACTCACTTCGTCTTATTGTGTAAGAGAATAATAATACCGAGGAGAATAATATTTGTATAAAAGTTGTTCATATTTCGATTTTCTAAAACGTTGCAAAGATACGTTCATTTTTTATAATATCAAACAAATCAACACAAAAAAAGTTCAATTTGGTGTGAATTAACAGTTTTTGTTTTATATTTATTACAATCTCACGCGAAAACGGTTGAAAAAATAAGAAATGATAACTTTTAGAGCATGAGGCTGTTATTTAAAATAATAATTGGGTTTAGCTCCTTCAACTGACGGGCTTGCGATAAAATGAGATTATAGCGCTACAAAATAGGAAGCGTTGTCCCGAAAGCTCACGGGACTAAAAACAGCCACAGATGAAACTTTTCGATGTGTCGGAAGTGGCTTAATATTATTTTTTTATCGGACATAAGTGTTTTTAAAGCAATTAAAATAGAAAAAAATCCCGTATATTTGGAAAAAAATTTGCTTATTTAATAATTTTATAACAATAAAACTATGAATTTATCTGATTTATTAAACAGTTCGATTGGAAAATCGGTTGTAAAAAATGTTGCAGGACAATTTGGTTTGAATGAAAGTCAAGCGGCTACGGTTGTAAATGTAGGAATTCCTGTGATTTTGGGCGGGCTAAACAGAAATGTTCAAACTCAGGCAGGAGCGGAAAGCTTGAATAACGCATTGGAATCTAAGCATGATGGAAGTTTGCTTGACAACTTGGGTAATTTGCTCGGAGGTGGAAATTTAGAGCCGCTTTTGCAAGATGGTGGCGGAATTCTTGGACACGTTTTTGGGAATAATGTATCTACTATCGAAAATGGAGTTGCTCAGAAAACCGGTATCAGTGTTGATAAAATAGGCCCGATTATTAAAATGCTGGCACCAATTGTGATGGCTTATTTAGGAAAAGAAAAAGCTACAAACAATGTTAAAGCAGGTGGTTTGGGTGATTTGCTGGGAGGTTTGATCGGTGGTAGCACTCCACAGCCAAAACGTAAGGGAGGACTTATGGGAATGGTGACCGGATTGCTCGATAAAAATAAAGACGGAAACGTAATTGATGATATTCTTGGGATGATTTCAAAATAAAGCCAACATCCTGAATATTTTAAGAGTAAAAAATTTAATGGAGAGGTAATCTTGACTTTTTCTTGCAATTGCAAATTCCGATTTATCGGAGCTGGCGCTTGTCGCGGCATTTTGCATTTTTAAGTCGCAACGGTCAGTGCCGCTGAAAGTGTCAGCGCCCTATTAACTAACAAAATAATAGAAGTCAAGACGACTCCGGAACAAAAAAACACCTGAATCAAATTTGAAACAGGTGTTTTTTTTGTATTCTTAGCTATGAAATATTCATCAGCCTGACATGTAACATTCTTACACAAACAAAAGAATCAATATCTGCGCCGCCAGGACTCTTAAAAACATTGTCAGCGGATAAACAGTAGAGTAAGCAACAGCGGGCTGATCATTTACAGCTACTGAGTTTGAGTATGCCAAAGCAGGCGGATCGGTCGTGCTGCCGGCCATTAATCCCATTAACGTGTAGTAGTTCACCTTAGAGAATTTTCGCGCAATGAAACCCATAATAAGCAATGGAATCATCGTGATGGCAATCCCGATTCCAATCCAAAGCAGGCCGTTTCCGTTAAATACAGTCTCTACGAACTTTCCGCCCGATGCTAATCCGACACTTGCCAAAAAGAGGGTGATTCCAATTTCGCGAATCATTAAGTTGGCGCTCAATGTTGTGTAGGTAATTAATTTAAATTTATACCCAAACCTGCCAATTAAAATTGCCACAATAAGTGGCCCGCCGGCTAATCCGAGTTTTACGGGCATAGGCATTCCAGGGAAATAAAACGGAATGCTGCCAAACAAAATTCCTAAGAAAATTCCAACGAAAATGGTAATAATTGGTGGTTCATTAAGCTTTTTCAACGCGTTTCCGAGCAGCTTTTCAACCTTGTTTATTGCATCTATTTCACCTACAACCATCACGCGGTCACCAACTTGAAGTGTAAGATTGGTTGCTCCGAGCAGGTCGATTCCCGAACGGTTGACACGTGTGATATTTACACCGTAAATGGTTCTGAGGCGTAGTGATCCAAGAGTTTTTCCGTTGATTTCACTACGAGTGATTACTATTCGGCGAGAGACCAAATGTTGCTCGGATGCTTTCCAGTTCATTTCGGCCATTTCGCCAAGAAAAGCCATAATTGGCTCAGCATCTGCCGCGGAAGATACTACTAACAGAATATCACCGATTTGGAGCAATGTGTCAGATTGTGGAATGGAAAACTCATCATCTCGCATCATTCTTGAAATGATAAATTTACGACCTACCATTTGTTTGATTTCATGCAGGGTTTTCCCGGCAATCGCTTTGTTGGTGAATTTAATTGTAAGTCTTTCCGGCTGCTCCTGTAGCGACTCATCTTCGGTTTCAAGTTCATCCGCTTCACTTTTCAAGTTTATTTTGAAGAATACCCGCATCAATATTATGGATAAAATAATCCCTACCACTGCGAGCGGGTAAGCAACGGCATAACCGAGCGCGATTTGTGGAATTTCCGTAATTTGACCTGCTTCATGAGCTTGCCGAAGCGCCTCTTGCGCCGCCCCCAGACCGGGAGTATTAGTAACTGCGCCTGACATGATCCCTACGAGCATAGGCATAGAAACTCGACCATTCAGAATATAATAAAAAGCAACTGTGACTATTACGCCTAAAAGCACAATGCCACCGGCAAACAAATTGAGAGTAATTCCACCTTTTTTAAATGAAGAGAAAAATCCCGGACCTACTTGCAAACCAATAGAATAGATAAATAAAATCAGTCCAAAATCTTTAATAAAGTCCGAAATTTCGTGGTTGACTGAAAATCCAAAATGACCTACTAATATTCCCATAAAAAGAACAAAGGTAGCACCTAATGAAATTCCAAAAATCTTCACTTTTCCGAAAATCAACCCGGAGAAAATCACAAAAGAAAAAATTAGAATCGTGTGAGCAATTCCATCTTCAAACAATAAGGCAGATAACCAATCCATGGAAATATAATTAACTGATAATTAGATAAATATAACAAGTGAGTGTGTTTTACGAAAACGTCTGCAAAGTTACGATATTTAATTTGTTTAATCAAGTTAATATAATTCAAAAAAAATGTTATCGCAATCTCGCTTTATTTGTGCTTAGAACTGACATTTTTCTTGACCCGTATCTCGGATTAATAAAAATTAATTTAAATTCTGAAAAGGTTTTTTGTATCTTTGCCAAAGTAATAAATCAAACGCTTGCTTGATTTAACCAAAGAACAATTTTGAATAATATTATGTCTCCAAAAAAGAAAAGAGTTTTATTTATTGACAGGGATGGGACTATCATTGTAGAGCCACCTGTGACATACCAAGTTGATAATCTCGAGCAATTAGAATTTCTCCCAAACGTTTTACGCAATTTAAATTTTATTCGTCATAAATTGGATTTTGAATGGGCGTTGGTGACCAACCAAGATGGATTGGGAACACCGGTGTATCCGCAAGAAAACTTTGATAAAGTGCAACGAAAATTTATGCAGACTTTGTCAAATGAAGGTGTTTATTTTGATAAAATATTTATTGACAAATCATTTCCGGAAGATAATCTTCCGACCCGTAAGCCCGGTATTGCTATGCTTAAAGGCTATTTCTCTGATGAATACGATTTGCCCAACTCATTTGTGATAGGTGATCGATTGACTGACGTTGAACTCGCCAAAAATCTGGGCTGTAAAGCAATATTTTTAAATGATGACACAAGTGAACTGGAAAACGGTGATTTGAGCGAATATTGTGCTTTACAAACAACGGACTGGGATAAGATTACTGAATTTCTATTCGCCGGGGAGCGTACTGCGCGTGTGGAAAGAAAGACAAACGAAACTGAAATCCTCATAGAATTAAATTTAGATGGAACCGGGAAAACAGATATCAGCACCGGCCTGAAATTTTTTGACCATATGCTTGATCAAATCGGACGTCATTCCGGAAGCGATTTGACTATACATGTGAAAGGTGACTTGGAAGTTGATGAGCACCACACAATTGAAGATACAGCGATTGCTCTTGGAGAGGCGCTTTCTATTGCGTTAGGAAATAAAAGAGGAATTGAAAGATACGGATTTTCATTGCCCATGGATGATTGTTTGTGTTCCGTTGTTTTAGATTTTGGTGGAAGAGCGTGGTTAGTATATGATGCTGAGTTCAAACGTGAATATGTGGGTGATATGCCTACAGATATGCTGATGCATTTTTTCAAATCACTCAGCGATGCGGCTCGTATGAACTTAAATATCAAAGCAGTAGGCGAGAATGAGCATCACAAGATAGAGGGAATTTTCAAGGCGCTTGCCAAGTCGATTAAAATGGCGAAACGAAGAGATATCTACAATTACGAATTGCCGAGCACTAAGGGGATGCTGTAAATCCCAAGAAACCGAGTACCACAAATCATGCGTTATCATTTTATTATATTTATTCTCACATTATTCGGTCCTTTTTGTTTTTCTCAGGTAAAACAAGTTGAGCCGCCACGTTTAGTTGTAGGGATTAAGGTGGACGGGTTGCAGTCAGAGCATTTGCGTAGCATGTGGAATTATTTTACGCCCGGTGGCTTCCGAAAGATTATCTCTGAAAGTGTTGCCATTGAGAAGATGCGATACAATATTGTATCCGCAGGTAATGCATCGGATGTTGCTACGCTCATGACGGGCACATATCCGTTTTTTCACGGAATAATCGGGGATTATTTTTATAATCGAGCAGAGAATCAAGAGTATTCTATATTATTTGATAAGAATCAAAACGGAATCGGGACGAAAGATAAGTTTTCCGCTCACCGGCTGCTGACTTCTACATTTACCGATGAGTTGAAGTTAAATAGCCCACAGTCAATGGTTCATAGTGTCTCGATTGATTCTGAAGACGCAATAATGATGGGTGGACATACAGCTAATTCTGTTTCCTGGATAGATGATGCCTCGAACCGTTGGGCTACGACGACATACTACTCAAGAGGACTTTCAAGATGGGCAGATATGATGAATGTGGATGGCAGTTTCAAAAAGATAGTTGACACGAAATGGACCCCTGCTGCAGCTATAAATACGTATATTAATCCTACAGCAGGTGGATCAAAATCAATAGGTTTTTCTTATAACCCGAATGATAGGCAAAAAGGAAACGCGTCAAAGTCGATTTTGAAAAACACACCTTCGGCAAATACATTGGTAGCAGAACTAACCCGTACAATTTTTGAAAAAGAGCAATTGGGAACGGATAAGTTTACAGACGTTTTAATGTTGCAGTTTACCGTTAAAATTCCAAATCAGATAGCCTCTTCGCTCGTGTTCGCTGAGCAGGAAGATATATATATTCGATTGGACAGGGAAATCCAGACATTGTTGAGTTTATTCTCCTCGAGGATAGGAGATGAAAAAATGCTGGTGTTTTTAGTTGGAAATGGTAGCGACTACCATTCTCCGGTAGAACTTGGGAAAAATCAAATTCCCGCGGGACTTTTTAACGCGGATAGAGCAATAGCATTACTGAATACATATTTAATGGCCATTTACGGGCAGGAAAAATGGATTTCGGGTTATTATGGGAAAAATATTTACTTGAATAAAAGTAAAATTGATGAGAAAAAAATTAATTTAGCAGAAATTCAAAACAAAATTACCGATTTTTTACTTGAATTTGAGGGCATTCAGGCTGCATATACTTCGCAAAATGTAATTAACTTTACAGGAGATTTTTCCGATCCGCGAGCGAAATTTCGTAATTCTTTTCATAAGAAAACATCGGGTGACATTGTCATTTCATTGATGCCCGGCTGGATAGAAGTGGATAATAAGGGGCGGGTAGTGGGTCAAGGAAATAATCCGCAACTCTTTATTCCTTTTTATATGTTGGGAAGCAGATTGAAAGCGAAGTCGCTAAGTGGAAGTTACAACATTACAGATATAGCGCCTACAATTTCAAAATTAGTAGGAATTCCGGCGCCGAATGGAAGTGTTGGGAGCGTGATAGAGTTAAATCCATAGCTCAAATCCATTGATTATCAGTAGATAAATTTCAAAAAACAATATTAGAAATAGCTGAAATAACATACGAATGTCAAATAAAATGAAATACAATTTTGACGAAATTATCGACAGGCACGGCACAGATGCCATTAAAATAGAACGGTGTAAAGCGCTCTTTGGAACGGAAGATGTGATTCCTCTGTGGGTGGCAGATATGGACTTCCGGACACCGGATTTCATCCTAAATTCGATTACAAAACGCTTAGAGCATCCGATTCTGGGCTATACCTCACCAAGTGATAAATATTTTGAAAGTGTGATGAGTTGGATTGATTATTTGCATGGCTGGAAAATCAAACGTGATTGGCTCGGTTTTCTCCCCGGAATTGTTCCCGGAATAGCTTTTGCGATAAACGCGTTTTCTGAAGAAGGCGATGAGGTCATTATCCAGCCGCCTGTGTATCCACCGTTTATTACTATTCCCAGAAAAAATAACCGGCAGTTGATTTATAATCCGCTCAAAGAAATAAATGGAAAATTCGAGATGGACATTGAAGATTTTGAGCGTAAAATAACAGATAAGACCAAGCTTTTCATCCTTTGCAACCCTCAAAATCCGGGAGGTAGAGCCTGGGATAAAAAAACTTTGACGCGAGTAGCTGAAATTTGTCATAAGCATAATATTCTTGTTGTTTCTGATGAAATTCACTCCGATATTGCGTTGCCGGGTTATTCTCACACACCATTCGCTACTGTTTCAGAGGTTGCAGAGCAAAATAGCTTGACTTTTATGGCGCCGAGCAAAACATTCAATATGGCAAGTCTGATTAGTTCATCCTACATCATTCCAAATCCTGAAATACGAAATAAATTTGCAGACTTTTTGAGTGGCTGCGAGCTATCCAATGGGAATATCTTTGCTTTTGTTGCCGGACAGGCCGCTTATGAAAATGGCGCCGAATGGCGGAGTGAAATGATAGAATACATTCAGGGAAATATTGATTATGTAGTTGATTTTTTGAAAAATCATGTGCCCCAAATCAAACCTATGGTACCTGAAGCATCGTTTTTAATTTGGTTAGATTGTACGGATATGGGGTTGCCTTCTAATGAATTGCAAGATTTTATGGTGAATAAAGCCGGTCTGGGAATGAATAAAGGAACTATGTTCGGACCGGGAGGCGAAAAACATTTAAGGTTGAATATCGCTTGTCCGAGAAGTGTTTTAGTAAAAGCGATGGGGCAATTGAAAAAAGCCATCGATAAATTAATTGAATAGTCTCTGATAAAACTTTGTTTCATCTATACACAGCGCAAGGATGGATGTAAAAATAGAACAATCCTGGAAAAATCACTTACAGTCAGAATTTGAAAAGCCGTATTTTAAAACATTAACTGATTTTGTTCGTTCTGAATATCAGCGTAGAAAGATTTTCCCACCTGCAAAATTAATTTTTAATGCTTTTGAATTGTGTCCGTTTGAGCAGGTGAAAGTTGTGATTCTCGGACAAGATCCGTATCACGGCCCGGGACAAGCGCACGGATTGTGTTTTTCTGTGAATGATGGCATTGAAAAACCTCCTTCGCTGAAAAACATATTTCAAGAAATTCACCAAAGTCTCGGTAAGCCGATTCCTTCAAGTGGAAATTTAACCCGCTGGGCAGAACAAGGGGTTTTGCTGCTTAACGCTACGCTGACAGTTCGCGCATATCAAGCCGGGTCACATCAGGGAAAAGGTTGGGAGGTATTTACCGATTCGGTTATTCGGGTTTTATCACAAAAAAAAGAAAATTTGGTATTTATTTTGTGGGGAAATTATGCGCAAAACAAAAGTGCATTGATAGATACAGGCAAACACTTGATTCTCAGATCAGTACATCCTTCGCCATTGTCAGCGTACAGAGGTTTTTTTGGCTGTAATCATTTTGTGTTGGCAAATGAATATTTGCGTATGAAGCAAAAACAAGAGATTGATTGGTGACGAAATGAGAGACCGGAAGAACTAAGCAAAGGGAAGATAATAGTATGTCGTAATATGATGTTTTAACACTGTAGAGTCTCGCGCATAGTTTATTTCGAGTCCCTTCCGGCGGTTTGAGAATGTTTTTTAACGGAATCTTTTTATTTCAAATATTACATTATTATGAAGTGGCTTAACAGAAACGACGATACGTCAAATTATGAAGACCGACGAGGCATGTCAAGAGGGAGAAAAGCAGCTGTCGGCGGTGGACTTGGAACATTAATCGTTCTTGCTCTTTATTTGTTTACCGGACAAGACTTTTCGCCTGTTGTAGATATGTTTAGCGGTGGCGGCGGAACTCAAACCATGCAAGTAGATCCTGCTCGTGCCAATGAAAACGAGGATTTAAAAGTTCTTTCACTTGGAGTTTTCAATAGCGCGAATGATGTTTGGACTGAGATTTTCAGACAAAACGGTCGTCAGTACCGTAAACCTACATTCGTTACTTTTACCGATTACACTACTTCTGCTTGTGGTGGAGCTTCCGAACAAGTTGGGCCGTTTTACTGTCCGGGAGATGAGAAAGTGTATATGGATTTGGATTTTTTTCATAAACTGGCAAATCAGTTCCGAGCACCCGGAGAATTGGCGATTGCTTACGTTACGGCTCATGAGGTTGGGCATCACGTACAGAAGCTTTTAGGTTTTACCGATCAAATGCAGCGCTATCGTGGACGGGTTTCCGAAAGGCAATACAATGATTTGTCCGTCAGATTAGAGCTTCAAGCCGATTTTTATGCCGGACTTTGGGTGCATCATGCCGTGAAAATGGGAACAATCCAACTCGAAGAAGGTGATATTGAATCGGCATTAGGAGCTGCAAATGCCGTAGGGGATGATACAATTCAGAAACAAACACAAGGTTATGTAGTTCCCGATTCGTTCACTCACGGTACGGCAGAGCAACGTATGCGATGGTTTATGAAAGGTTATAGAACAGGAGATTTTAAGCAGGGTGATACGTTTAACGCGACTACTTTGTAGGAACACATATCAATCGATTCAAAGAGAATATTGAGAATGGATAATTTTTTTCAATCAGACACTGCTTAATATTCTCTTTCTCCAAATATAGAGGTTCCGATTCGAATCATTGTACTGCCTTCTTCTACAGCGATATGGTAGTCTTGTGACATGCCCATGGATAATTCACGAAAGGAATCATTCTCAGCAAAAAAATCAGTTTTAACCCTGTCAAAGAATTTTTTTAAAGTACGAAATTCATTTCTAACTTGCTCTGTGTCGTTGGTGTAAGTTGCCATTCCCATCAGTCCGCTTATCGAAGTGTTTTTTAATTCAGCTATTTCGTCGCTTGATAGAAGATCAATCAATTCACTTTCAGTGAAACCGAACTTACTCTCTTCTTCGGCAATATGAACTTGCAGTAGGCAACTTACTGTTCTCCCCGCCATTTCTGCTTGCCTGTTAATTTCTTTTAATACTCTCAGACTATCCACTCCATGAATCAGCGACACGAATGAGATAATATTTTTAATTTTATTTCTTTGTAAATGACCGATAAAATGCCACTGAATATCATCCGGCAGATTGGGTTGTTTTGAAATTAATTCTTGTACGCGACTTTCCCCAAAGTTTCTCTCACCGGCATTATACGCCTCCATTATGGTTGCTTCAGGGTGAAACTTCGAAACACAAACTAATTTTATTTCAGTTGGAATGTGTTTTCTTATTTCTTGTATGTTTTGTAATACACTCATTTTTTAATAATTTTTTCAGATAAAAAGTAAGCTTGATTTGCTGCAATTTCAGTCCTTCAAGCTGAAAGCAGCGTTTCATTCTCTTACTCACTTGCTAAAAACCTGAGTTCGATTCTTATTTGTAGAGTTATTTGTTTGAAAATAAGGTCGATAAGGTTGAATTTCAAAATAGAGTTTATATGACTTAGCATATTATTACTCTCAAATTTAGCGAATTGTTGATTTTGTTATTATCGCTGATAATTAGCGCTATAGCATTCTAACTTATATAATCTATCACTACTGAATGACAAAAAATGTCTGTAGGACAATTTCTTAAATAACCCCCAGATTTATCTGGGGGGAGTAACAGTATATCAGCAACATCTGTTGCGTATTGATGTTTTTCTCGGTCAGTAATGACAATCTCTAATGAAATCGGAGTCTGAATTTACTCCGATTTATACCTGAAAACGTCCATCACATTTGTTTCCATCACAGAAGCAATTTCATAATCCGAAAGCGAATCTTTCATCCCTTTCTCAATCACATCTACAGCTTCTTTTAAGGTGCTTGCTTGTGCATACATTGTAGATGCTACGCGTTTTTCTATGCCTTTTTCTTCATCTAATGTGATAAAATTCACTTTACATCTATACCATTTGTCTCCGCTTTCATTTACGAAAAGCTCACTAATGCGAGCACGCTTGATATCTGCCACCATGAATTCACCGCTTATATAGGGCTTCATCTCTTCATTTATTCTCTCTTCCGCTTCTGTAAATGATAGAGCATCAATTAAGTACGCTTCATTTACTTTTGTTATGGCGCCATCTTCGCCATTTCTCTCATATTTTACTTTGCATTGAAACCAATTGTACATAAATATTATAATATATTGTAATTGAGTGGGTTAGTATGATTTTTTTTGTTTTTTTTAGCAGTACAAAGATACGGATCTTAAATCAGAGTGTATAAAAATGATAAGATTAAGAAAGAATGAATGTATCAGTCAGTTGGAGTGTTGTAGAATGAAAGCCGGATAAGATAAAAATTAGCCACCACACTTATAAGCAAACTGAATATTGTCAAATTTTTCTTAACTTTGCACTCTGAAATTTATTTATGGGAAGAATACTCTCTCTTGATATTGGTAAAAAACGAACAGGAATAGCTGTAACCGATCCGTTAAAGATGATAGCGAATGGGCTGGATACGATTTCTACAGCCGATATTATCACTTATCTTGAGAAATATCTTGAGTCCGAAGAGGTGGATTTAATCGTATTAGGAAAACCGGCTCAAATGGACGGCAGTGAATCGGAAAGTATGAATTATATCCGTCCTGTGTTCAATAGATTGAAGAAAAATTTCCCGGAGATTGAATTTGTTTTTGTTGATGAACGTTTTACAAGTGTATTGGCTCATAAAGCGATGTTGCAAGGTGGTCTGAAAAAGAAAGACCGTCAAAATAAAGCCCTTGTTGACAAAGTGAGTGCGACGATAATTCTTCAAAGCTATTTAGAAAGCAAAATTTAGCATATAAATGAATTGAGATAATATAATTTTACTAACATAAAATATCTCGCAAATACAATGATTTTACCTATTTATACATACGGAAATCCGGTTTTAAGAAAAGTAGCGGAACCCATCGGAAGGGATTATCCTAATCTCTCCGAACTGATACAAAACATGAACGATACGATGGTTCATGCAGAAGGTGTAGGGTTGGCAGCTCCTCAGATCGGATTGTCCATTCGTCTGTTTGTTATTGATTTAGCTCCATTCAAAGAAGATGATTCGGAGCTATCGGAATTTAAAGTTACGATGATTAATCCGGAAATTATTGAGGAGAGCGAAGAGATGGTCGCGATGGACGAAGGCTGTCTAAGCATTCCGGGAATAAGTGAATCTGTATCAAGACCGGAAAAAATTAAAGTAAAATATTTGGATGAAAATTTCGAGGAAAGAGTTGTTGAATTAGATGGTTTTCGTGCTCGCGTAGTGCAACACGAATACGATCATTTGGAAGGGATATTATTTACGGATAAAATTAATCCGCTTCGCAGACAATTGATTAAAAGCAAGTTGACCAACATAACTAAGAAAAAAGTAGATTGTAAATACAAGATAAAGTGATCGAGAAGAGAAAGTAATTCTTCTGCAGTGAAATTACTTTTTTTTAAGAACATACGTCAAAAAGTTTTATACAAAAAAAGCCCCGATTTGGGGCTTTTTTAATTCAATTTAATTCGATCTTGCTTAAAACCAACGAGTTTTGCTTTTTATTACTCCTGTTTTAATCCGATTACAATGCTTTTCGATAATTTTTTTCAAAACTCTTGCACTTATTCTGATTAAAACATATCTATCTGGCTTTATGTCAGCACATTGATAGTTTTTCAGCAGACGCTGATTCCTCCCGGAGACAGACTAAAATCCGCTTTCTAATAATAAAGTTCTTGTGGGTTGGTCACAAACTTCTGTCGGTCCAAAATACTGAATCGGGCCCGGGTAGATAAAGTCAGGGATATCATCGGCCCATTTTCCACGGTATTTAGCGAAGAATTTGAACGGTTCGCCATCCAGTTTCACTAATGCTTTCTGAATGACGGGTTTCATTTGTCCGTGACGTTTTTCCATATTCATCATCATGGTAATGGGTACACCCGCGGCTTGCCAATCATCGGCTTTCCCTGTCAGATTACGTACTGAAGCCATATACCCGGTTTTACCTTCGGCAATGAGTATAGAGGCTGTAATTCCTAACGAATAGGTGTAGTCCGCATCAAAATTGGAAGGTATCGCGCAACGTCCTTCGTATCCAAAGAAATGGTTGATCGTTGCAAATTTACCTTTATATTTTCCGGCGGCTTTTAGTTGAGCCAGACGTTTTGCCACCATCTCGATAAGCAATTTTTCAGTCTCAATCAATGATACTTGAACGTTTCCATGCGGGTCTCTGTCAAGAGTTAATTGACGGGCAATGTTTTTCGGTAAACTTCTGAAGATTGCCAAACTTTCCGTGCTCAGGATACTTTTTAAGTATTCGCGTTGTTCATCCGCGGAAACTAATGCCGAGAAATCTTCATTTTCAGCAAGAATATCATTCAGTTCAGCAATCAGCTTTTTCATTGCAGGAATAAACTCAATCAATCCTTCAGGAATTAAAACAGTTCCGTAATTCAGGTCGTGATTGGCTCTGCTTACAATAATCTGTACAATATCTTCTACGATATCATTCAAAGTCATGTTTTTAGCTTCAATTTCTTCAGAAATCAGGGCTATGTCTGGCTGGCTTTGAAGCGCGCACTCAAGGGTAATGTGCGATGCTGAACGTCCCATTAGTCGGATAAAGTGCCAATATTTTTTCGCGGAACTAGCATCACGCTGGATGTTTCCGATCAACTCTGAATAAACTTTACAAGCTGTGTCAAAACCAAATGAAGTTTCAATCATTTCGTTTTTAAGGTCGCCATCAATTGTTTTCGGACAACCGATTACCTGGATTCCTGCTTCTTTTTGTTTGTAGTATTCCGCTAATACACAAGCGTTTGTGTTCGAATCATCACCACCGATAATTACGATAGCCTGAATGCCTAATTTTTTACAAATTTCAGCGCCTTTGTCAAATTGCCATTCTTCTTCAAGTTTTGTCCGGCCTGAACCGATAATATCAAAACCTCCTGTGTTTCTGTATTCAAAAACTACTTCTGCGGTAAGTTCGCTGTATTCATGATCAACTAATCCGCTCGGACCACCTAAAAATCCATACAATTTACTTTCCGGATTTAATTTTTTAATTCCGTCAAACAGCCCGCAAATCACGTTGTGACCGCCCGGCGCTTGGCCTCCTGAAAGAATTACTCCGACATTGATAGGAGCGTAGTTTTTTTTCTCACCCACTTCAAATGAAAGCAAAGGCATCCCGTAAGTG
>JAAYIT010000225.1 GCA_012523295.1 Porphyromonadaceae bacterium
AGAAAAAACAAATATTCAAAAAGCAAGCAAAGTGCGTTCTACAAAAGGATTACTTACATTCGTATTTGGCAGAATTGCGGCAGCTTACATTAATCTGATTTATTAATTCAAACCCTGATTCGCATATGTTAAATAGCCCTTAATTATCGTAAAGCGACATTAAAACTATGACTAAACACTAAAAAGAGCGAACTAAAACAACGCATCACTACTCGCCTCGGCTGTAATTCGGCGCTTCGCTCGTAATTGTAACATTGTGAGGATGATTTTCAATAACTCCTGCGCTCGTGATACGGGTGAATTTTGCATTGTGAAGCTCCGAAATTGTATGCGCCCCACAGTAACCCATCCCTGCTCGAAGTCCGCCAATCATCTGATATACAACCTCATAAAGTCCGCCTTTGAACGGCACTCGGGCAGATATTCCTTCGGGAACTAATTTTTTAATATCATCTTCCATATCCTGAAAATAGCGATCTTTCGAACCTTTTTCCATTGCCTCCAACGAACCCATTCCACGATAGGATTTGAATTTACGCCCCGCAAAAATAATCGTTTCTCCGGGACTTTCTTCTACTCCTGCCAGAAGTGATCCTGCCATAATCGTATCGGCTCCCGCTGCAAGCGCTTTTACAATATCACCCGAGTAGCGTATTCCGCCATCGGCAATAATCGGTACACCGGTATCTTTCAGCGCGCTTGCAACTTCATAAATAGCAGAAAGTTGGGGAACTCCTACTCCGGCAATCACACGAGTAGTACAGATAGAACCGGGTCCAATTCCCACTTTCACAGCATCAGCACCTGCTTCTACCAGCGCCAAAGCAGCTTCTGCTGTCGCGATATTGCCAACGATTACATCGATTGATTTAAATTGCTCTTTCACCTTTTTAAGGGTATCTATTACACCTTTTGAATGTCCGTGAGCTGTATCAATGACAATAGCGTCAACTCCCGCTTCAACCAGAGCAGTTATCCGTTCAAATGTGTCGAACGTGATACCGACGGCAGCTGCTACTCGCAATCGGCCTCTTTCATCTTTACTGGCCATCGGCTTGTCTTTTGCTTTCGTTATATCCTTGTATGTCAAAAGACCGATCAGCTTATTATTTTCATCTACTACGGGTAGTTTTTCAATTTTATGCTGCTGCAGGATTTCCGCAGCTTCTTCTAAGTTTGTTGTATGTGAGGTAGTTACTAAATTTTCTTTAGTCATTACCTCATCAATGAGCATGTCCATATCTCGTTGGAACCGGAGATCACGATTAGTCACAATTCCCACCAAATATCCTTCCAAATCGACTACCGGAATTCCTCCGATTTTATATTCTGCCATCAAGGCCAGCGCATTACCTACTGTAGCGCCTTTATGAATGGTTACGGGATCAGAAATCATACCGTTTTCAGCGCGTTTCACCATGCTTACCTGTTTCGCCTGCTCAGCAATGGACATGTTTTTGTGAAGAACACCGATACCTCCTTCTCTCGCGATGGCTATTGCCATTTTTGATTCGGTAACGGTATCCATCGCGGCTGAAACGATAGGGATTTTTAGTTCAATGTTTCTGGAAATACGTGTTGTGAGATCAACATTACGCGGCAAAACTTCAGAATATGCGGGAATTAACAAAACATCGTCGAAAGTAAAGCCATCAAGTTGGATTTTATCTGCAATAAAAGACATAGAATGTGTATTTAGGAAAGTTAGTACCTATGAAAAATATTGCGTGCAAATATACGATTTTTTTACGAAACAGACGTTATTTATAGTGTGAAAAAATATTAAGGTTTCCGATAAGCGCTTTCTTTGTTTGGGGGCATTCTTTAGTGCTTTTCAGGAATATTGATTTTAGTATTCATACGATTGTATTTTATTTTTTAACACTAAGGTCGTATGGAACACGCCATTAACCATTCCCTTGGGTTTAAGACTTTTCTTAAATGGCTGTTTCATACGGTTAAAATTTATTTTTTTATTTGCCTTTACAACTACTCCAAAGGTCTTCGACCATTTGGAAAGTTGATTTTTTAACATTTAAAGTGGTTGGACTGTGCCCGGCTTTTGACGGGAACCCTTCAAATAGTTGAAATAAAGAAAAACTTTACACTCCCCCTCTTGGGAGATTTAGAGGGCAATTAAGACTAAAACTGATGGGCTGAGTAATTATGCCCAATAAAACTTCAACCCTTAATTCGCATTATGTACAATCAAAAAAACGATTGATATTAATTGCATCTTCCTCATAGCTCTCTTGCCAATTTTATCCACTCTAACTTTGCTTTAGCGTCGGTGATTTTTTTCCACGATTTCTCCTTAAAAGTAAAGCATGCGGCTGATGCTGTGGGCAAATTATCTAACCATACTTCAAAATAATTAATTAAATCAGTCAACCCGGGATTATGTCCGACCAATAAACAGCTTTCTATTTCGTCCGGCAGTTCGGAGAGAATTCTCAATATTCGACGCTCTGAAACTAAGTATAAATTATCATCAACCTGGATTTCATTCCGATTGATACCCAACCCCTCCGCAGCCAAAACAGCAGTTTCATAAGCTCTTTTTGCAGATGAAGATAATACGAGTTGTGGAATTCCCCATTTCTTGGCAATGAATTTTCCCATTGCTACGGAGTTTTTCACACCGCGACTCATCAGTCCGCGATCATAGTCTGACATGCCAAATTGATGCAATTCTGCTTTGCCATGACGAAGTATAATTAGTGTTTTCATCAGTTTTAATTTAAGTTTTATTTTCTTACGATTAAAATTTATTTTTAAATTAAGGTCGTATGGAACACGCCATTAATCATATCCTTAGGTTTAAGACTTATCTTAAATGGCTGTTTCTTACTGTCAAATTGCGTGCGCGGTTAGTTTCTCATTCCACATTGTTATTATCCCTTTTTCGAGCCATTCATTTTCACTTTCAGGTGTTAATATCACAGGCATCCTCTTTTTAGTATTATGAATTTCAGCCATAAACTCATTCGCTTCTGTGGTAATAATGGTAAATGTGGGAATAATTTCTCCGGTCGATTTATCTACCCATTCGCTCCATAGCCCTGCGAAAGCAATAATCGGACTTCCTTCTATTTCAATGAAATATTTAATTTTCTCCTTTCCTTTCGGATCTTGCCATTGCCACTCTACAAATCCTTTGGCAGGAACCAAACAACGATTTTGCAGATTCTCTTTGAATGATGGTTTTTCATTCAGAGTTTCTAATCTTGCATTTAGCGTATTTTTCTGAAAACTCTTCTCTTTCGCCCATTGCGGGAGCAATCCCCATTGAAAGAACCGGATTCTTCCCCTGTTTATATTTGTTATTATCGGCAAAAACGGGTGTGCGAAACCGTTATAAATTTCTGTTGGAGAGTCAAAAAAATCACCAACCAAATGGTCTGCAACCTCTAATTCAAAGCGCTTTTCAAGCAATTGGATATCTTTGGCCGGTTTGAAGAAAAAACACATATGTTTGATTTATGATTGTAACTTTAAGCCCCCCCTTTAATCTTCCGGATCGTTTTTTTTAACTTACTCTCACCTTAACAACTTCATTTATATCCGTCGTATAATGATTGGAGAGTTTCTCCTGCCGCATTCTCCACGTTCTTCCCGGAGCCTGTGTCGCGAGTCGAATCAGATCTTTGCTGTATCGCCGATTCAGCTTGTCAATCGCCTTCATGAGCGGGATATGCTTGGTATTCCTATTCTCAAAGATATTGAGTTGCTGGTTTTCTTCCGGCGAAAAATCGAGCACAATTACGCCTGCTTTTTTGTATTTGTACCCCGGGCGAAATATCTTCTCCAAAGCGAGTGTCGCGAAATTGGCAAGTTCGATAGCCGAATTAGTGGCAAAAGGCAGTTTTACAACAATCGAATTGCTGTACTGCGGCATATCTTCACGGAAATAGTTGGTCGTTATGAAAACTTGAATCGCATTGCAACACGATTTTTGCTTTCGAAGCTTCTCAGAACATTTCACGGCAAAAGTTGACACCCGCTCACGAATATCTCTGATATCACCCAGCATATTGTCAAACGTGCGTGTCGTGGCAATATTCTTCTTATCTTTTATCTCATCCAACCGGATGGTCGGAATTCCTTGTAAATCGTATTTCAAACGCAATCCTACCACCGTCAAGTGTCTTTTTACCCAGTCATCGGACATCATGGTTAGCTGATAGGCATTTTTTATATTGTAGGCCAGAAGCCGCTTGCTATATTGTCGTCCTATGCCCCACACATCAGCTATATCAAGCCATTTCAGTGCTTTTATCCGTTTTTCTTCGGAATCAATGTAGTGTACGCCGCCGGTCTGAGCAGCGAATTTTTTCGCTACACGCGTGGCTGTTTTTGCCAGTGCTTTAGTAGCTCCGATGCCGATACTTATGGGGATATGCGTCCATTTTTCTACCCGCTGTTTCATTTCGAGTCCGTAAGTCCGCAGGTCGGTTGTAATCCCTTCCAAATCCAAAAAACACTCATCAATGCTGTATATTTCTATTTTGGCAGAGAATCCGCCTAAGATACTGAATACCCGATTACTCATATCGCCATACAACTCAAAATTGGCTGAAAATACAGCTACATCATGCTTTTCAATGATGTCCTTTATCTTGAAAGCCGGTTCGCCCATTTTGATGCCGAGCTTTTTCGCTTCATTGCTTCGCGCAATGGCACATCCATCGTTATTGCTCAAAACAATAACAGGCTTATCCCTGAGCGATGGATTGAAAACCCGCTCACAGGAGGCGTAAAAATTATTGCAGTCAATATGTGCGAAAGGTGGCATTATGTGTGTTTTCTAAAGCTCCAGGTAACTATTCCAAAAATCAAATTCTTTGAATCTTCCGTAATTTCTATATCCGGATAATCTTTGTTTGATGACTCCAAATAGCATTTGTTCCGTGTTTTGCGAATTCTCTTTATAGTGAAATCGCCATCCAAAAAAATCATGGCAATGTAATTATTGCTGTAATCTAAACTCGCATCAATCACCAACAGATCATCCTCCTCAAAGTCTTTGTTCATCGAGGTGCCTTTGGCTTTTGCAAAGTAAGTGGCTTCGGGATGGCGGATGCATAATCTATTCAAGTCAATACGCTCTCCGGAAAAATCATCAGCCGGTGACGGAAAACCTGCTCGCAACGTACCGATGTACGGCAACAACAACTCGGTGGCCGATGCTGCTTTAAAAATATCAAAACTCGGAGTAGATATGATGGGTTTTTGTGATTTCATTTTGGTTCAATATACAATATACTCATTTGGCAATCAATAAAATAGGGTCTGCAAAAAACGCTCTCATCGTACTGACTTTAAGTATGACAGATATACTTTAATCAGAATAGGTGCAAGGATTTTGAACAAAATTATCTAAAAGCATTGCAATTGGATTAAAATAGTAATGAAAAACACAACGTAAAAATTCGTTCGTTTTCAACAGACTTTGCTTATTTATTCAGCATTTGCGTAAAGACGAGCTGTTTTTTTTACACATATCTGTTGGGTTTATTCTTGAATTACTCAACAGCTAAATGTCGTGATGTATTTATTTTTTTAATATCACATTGCCGCTTGAGGATCATAATACAACGGAGCTTCCGGACCCAGCGGGATTCCCAACATTACCCAAACAATCAGCAGCAAAATCCATCCCACGAAAAAAACGAATGAGTATGGCAGCATATTGACCATTATTGTACCGAAACTGGCTTCTTTGTCGTATTTTTTTAAGTAAACAATTATCAGTGCAAAATAACTCATCATCGGTGTAATCACATTTGTAACACTGTCACCGACACGATAAACAGCTTGCGAAAGTTCGGGAGAATAACCTAAAATCATAAAAATCGGTACAAATATGGGGCCCATTATCGTCCATTTTGCCGAGGCACTTCCCATAAACAGATTGATAAATCCGGAGAAAATGACAAAGATAATTATCAGCGGAACAAGTCCGATATTGATACTTTGAAGTACGCGTGCACCGTTTATTGCCAACAGCACCCCCAGGTTGCTCCACTGAAACCACGCGACAAACTGTGCTGCAAAAAAGACCAAAACCAGGAAAGAAACAAGCGACTTGAAGCTTTCATTCATCCCCTCAATCACATCGGCTGATTTCTTGTATTTCCCAACCGTATAACCATAGACTATTCCCAGCGAAGAAGCTGTAAGGAACAAAACGGCAATAAACCCTTTCAAAAGGGGTGAATGGAGGATGGAGTTATCGGCTCCTCTTAAAAATCCGTTATCAGGCAACAGTCCCAAAAGAAAAATTGCAATCCAGATTAGCATCACTATTGCCGTGCGTATTAAACCTTTCCGTTCAAGTTTGTTTAGCGGCAATATCTCTTCTTTTTCCACATCGCCTCTATACTCTCCCAGACGAGGTTCGACCCACATATTAGTCACCCAGGTTCCCAAAAGAGTGATAATAAAAGTTGAAACAGCCATAAAATAATAGTTGGCTGTTGGCATCACATAGTAATCGGGGTCAATAATATTGGCAGATTCTGTAGTCAATCCTGCAAGGAGCGGATCAATTGTTCCAATAAGGATATTAGCGCTAAATCCACCACTTACTCCCGCAAATGCCGCGGCCATACCGGCAAAAGGATGACGCCCCAAAGAGTGAAATATGATTCCTGCCAACGGAATTATGAGGATATAGCCCACATCGGAGGCCAAATTGGAAAGAATACCGGTAAAAACGACTGCCATCGTAATAATCTTCGGAGGAGCTTTGACAAGTAACGCCCGTATGGCCGTCGATATCAGTCCGCTGCTCTCCGCTATCCCGATACCAAGCATGGCCACCATCACGATTCCAAGCGGTGCAAATCCGATGTAAGCGCTGATCATATCCAGTAAAATCCGGTGCAGCCCTTCCTTAGACATTAAGTTAACGACTTCAATCCGCTCACCGGTTGCCGGATGCAGACCGTACCAGCCTGACCAATAACCAATTCCAGAAACTAACAACGTGATTGCTGCAAAAACAGCAAATAATATTGCGGGATCCGGTAGTGCATTCCCGCCTTTTTCTATAACTTTAATAAATCCCTGATAAGTTGACTTCGCTCTTTTCTTCATGTTTTAAAATTGTCCAATAGCAAGTTTTGCTACATCTCCTTTTCGTTATTATTTTAAGAGTTAATCTTTCTAACAACAACACCATTAGACAGCAACTTGTTTAAGAATTTCGCTTTTATTTAAAAAAGCAAAAAAACTCCTTTCAGATTACTCTAAAAGGAGTTTTTTGTGCGGTCGAAGGGAACCTACACACTCTCATATTAATCTGGAAATCAGTTAGTAAATTTCAGTCTTTTCCGTCTGCTGTGAAAAGTAGAGTCTATTTAGGTCTATTTAGTAACATCTTTTTGAACTACGGAAAGTGAATTTGTTTCTCATCACATTGGTTCAATGTGATTTCAAAGTTTTTTACTGTTGGATTAACAACATATCCTGCAACTTGCTGGACTTTTATTCTATATACTTTACCTGCCGGATACTTTTTGAAAACAGTTTCATGAGAATTAGCAGGAATTTGTCTATAGTATTCATTATTAATCCATACATCATAAGCATCATTGGATTTATTTTGAAATGCCATATATCCGACATTCTCTTTTTGACACTCGGTTAAAGGTGCAACCGGCTCTTCCTTCTTACACCCAAGTAGCATTACTACAGCCAGGAAGCTAATTAAAATCGATTTTTTCATAGCTTAATTTAAAATTAGATCATTATTTATATAATTAATTTCCAACTCATTACATTCAATGATTGCATAATTCCATTTATAAGAAGTTACCTTCTTATATAATGTTATTTCCTTTCTTAAAATATCATTTCGTTTTACTAAATCAAATTGAATATTTTCTCGGAAAATAATCACATTATCTTTATCTAAATGTTCCAGAAGATATTCAACCTTTTGAAAATTATAATCACTTTTGTTTTCAAGCACTAAAAACACTTTTTGTCCTAAAATACCATATGGCTCAGTTTTTATATCAGAGGATAATAAACCATTAATATTTTCAAGTATAGTATTTCTTTTTGTGTGTTTTTTAATTTGATCTACTAATTCGAGTGATTCTTTTTTATACTGCAATTCTATTAATCTTTTTTGTTCTGCTTTTTCTTTTGATTTCTTAGATTGATTGTCAATCATTATAATCAATATTACAGACAGAACTAAAGTAATAACTACAGTTAAAGCTATTTTTTGACTATCTCTCATACTTTCCTACTTCTTTTTCCCTAATTCATACTTAGCAATATTTTCCGATGCAATTCTATAACCGCTATCTTTTTCTCGCAGCAAATTGATTATCTCTTCTTTATCACGTAGTGTGTTTTTGAGATACTCAATTTCCTTTTCATAATCTTCCGGTTTTTTACTTCCTTTCTCCGAGTTTGATTGTAAACTACCGAATGCTCCGGTTTCAAAAAACTGTGCCGGGCTTATTCGGACATAATCACACAGCAACTTTAGTTTCCTTAACTCAATGGTCTGATTATCCAAGGCTTTTGTAAGTCCGGGCCGTGTCATGCTTACGTATTCACAAACATCATTTATCATGATATTTTTTGATTTACAGAGTTCTCTGAATTCATTGTAATTCATAGCATTAAAATTTAAATTGAACAAATTAATATTATTTAACAGAAATCATAGTTTCTATTTAAAGAAAATGTAGTTTCTTTGTAGTGTTCAATTCTGAACAAATATAACAATATTACTTAAAACAATAATCAATCCAAATTTAATTTTATGGAAAAAACAAAAGAAACTACAGTTCAAATCAACGAATTCAAAGAGTTCGTTGAATTACTTCCGGTCCGTGATTACAACATGACACGCCGTAGGATTATAAACGAATGCAAAATAACGGATCAAATATTCCGGAATTGGAAAAACGGACTTTCCGCAGTCCCAGAACTCGCTAAGCCTATCATCAATGAAATAGCGGGATACGAAGTATTTAATTTAGAAGGAGAGTAAAACAATGACTAAACTCCAATTCTTATCCAGCTCTCCATTCGTAGTTAAAAACATTCCCGGTTACGACTGGACTTACACCGAGCATCTCTACGGCGGTGAAGTCCGCATCACCAACGGCAGGCATACGCAGACCGTAGAAGTAGAGCGTATAACTGAAAACTTTTTCGTAATCGAGTGTTGGCTCAACCGGCACACGGACGGAAAGATTTATTTTAAAAATTGTGAACTGAAATGACACACGCCGGATTTTTTGAAGGGATAGGCGGTTTTACCCTGGGCGCTCAACGTGCCGGGATAGAAACCATATACACCTGTGAAATTGATGAATACCGTCATAACTGGCTGAAATACTACTTACCACATGCAATACATGAAAGAGATATCAACAAAGCCCAAGGCATTCGGGCAGACATCTACACAGCGGGTTTCCCATGCCAGGATACCAGCCGGGCAAATCCACGCGGAAAAGGACTGCAAGGCGAACGATCGGGATTATTCTACCCCTTTATGGACATTGTTTGCCGAAATAAGCCCCGATATGTCATACTGGAAAATTCCCCGATGCTTATTTACAGAAAAGAGTTACTGCATATTCTCAGGGAATTTACCAAGTGCGGGTATAATGCGGAATGGCAGGTTATATCCAAGCGAGCGTTTGCATACCCGGATGAGAGAGAAAGACTTATTCTCATTGCCTACTCCAAAGAAATCGGACGGTCTGACTACAGTCAAATTTTCTGTAAAACATATTATCAAATCATACGACAACAAATTACAGAAAGGCTCGAATTGGAAAAATCCCGACCTAAACACTTGGATAGCGAAAAAATTTGGCAAAAGTTTATCACCGGAACTTTGCAGGCAGATACAGGGCTTCCCCAAGAATTGGTTAAAAATGAAATAGCCGGTTACGGTGATGCTATTTGCCCCGATGTGGCTCAGCTTGCATTTGAGTTAATTAAAATTTTTGATAAAAATAACACATGAAAACCCCAATAACCTACTACGGCGGCAAACAACGCCTTGCCGATACAATCGTATCCATGATACCGGCGCACAAAATTTATTGTGAGCCGTATTTCGGAGGCGGTGCGGTGTTTTTCCGCAAACCACCGTCATGGCTCGAAGCAATTAACGATAACAACGATTTGCTGATTAACTTCTACAAAGAAACACAAACAAATTTCGAGCAGCTGAAAATTTTAGTTGATGCAAGCCTTTGCAGTGAAAGCGAATTTTTACGAGCCAAGGATATTTATTACGGCCGTACCGAAAGCGATCCGCTCGAGCAAGCGTGGGCGCTTTGGTACGTGCTTAATCTTTCATTTTCCGGATCCGTGTATGGTAGTTGGAAAAAATGTAACGGAACTAACGAAACACATGTAGGACGTTATTTTTCAGAGAAAAGAAAGTTATTCGGACCAAATCTGAAACGCAGATTACAATATGTGCAGATAAGTTGCTCCGATGCCTTAGATGTTATCCAAGTACGGGATTCCGAAAATACATTTTTCTACATCGACCCGCCCTATCCGTCAGCCTATCAGCAACATTATTCCGGGTTTACGCATCGAGATCTTTATGAACTGCTACAACTACTAACAACCATTAAAGGTAAATTCATTCTTTCCAACTACTGGAGTCAAACCCTGAAGTTTCATATTTTCAAATACGGATGGAATTACGAAACTCACAAAATGCGGCTTTCAGTCAATTCGTTTCACAAAGGAGAAACGTCCAGGTATAGGAATGAAATCCTTGTTTATAATTTCGAAAAAGAGAAAGATTTATTTTCTAATTTCTAACTTCTGACTTCCCCATGAACCCACATCTAAAAAAACTTTTCGATTACAAGCAGCGCGCAATACAACGAACATCAAATCCGATAGCTATCAAAGCAATTCAATTTGAACTGCAAATGCTTGAATATATTTCCGGGGATATAATCGGCTTGGAAGAACAAAACAAAATTCTCGCAGATAAGTGCCGTACGCTCGAAGAGGCTAAAGCTATAGCCGAAATGGTAAGTATCATTCACGGATTAAGTCCGGAAGTAATCCGCGATTACTACCAGTGTGGACTGGAATATACATTACAGCAAGTTGAGTTTCTTAGACAAGAAAATCAAATTGTCATTCCTTCAGGACTAAAAAAACACTTCAAATGAAAATAAGTAAGATTGACGCTATAAAAACCGCGCTTTCGGCTAAGTACGAAATTCGTTTCAATACCACAACGGGTAAAAGTCAGTACAAAATACACGGTACTGATGAATGGTTAGACGTGGATTCGGAAATGATGAAAGAATTCAAAAAAGAACTCAAAGCCAACGGCACACGGATAACCGATGCGGAACTTCGGGCAGCACTCGAAAAGAAAAATTTTGAGCGCAAAAAAGACACTTCCGATTATGAAGAAATAGAGATGTATCTCACTACCGTACTTGAAACACGATTTAACGTCATCAAACAAAAACCGGAATACCGGTATTTTGATGCGGACGATTTTCAGCCGGTCAATAAATATTTTGTCAATTCGCTCAATAGGCAGATTTCAGCAATGGGGATTAAATCCAGCGTCAACAAATTAAATGAAATTCTGTTTTCGGATTTCAGTCCGGAGGTGAATCCGGTTACCGACTTTTTCAATGATATGGAAGAATACAGCATAGCCGAACACGGCGATGCTATCTCACAGCTCGCTGATTCCGTAGAAGTGGTAAACAAAGAAAAGTGGTACGAGTACCTGAAAAAATGGCTGGTAGCATGCGTAGCTAACGCACTGATTGAACACCGATGCGCCAATCATACGATGTTAGTACTCACAGGAGATCAGGGAAAATTCAAAACAACTTGGTTAGATAATCTTTGTCCGCCGGGATTACAGCAATATCATTTCAGCGGAAAAATCAACGTGGAAAATAAAGACACGCAAACGCTTATAGCCGAATGCTTTTTGATAAACATTGACGACCAGTTAAAGCAGATGAATAAGAAGGATGAAAACGAAATAAAAAACATGATTACGGTTAATAATGTGAAGTACCGCCGTCCGTACGATATTTTTATACAGGAATATCCGCACCTTGCCAGTTTCTGCGGTTCGGTAAACGGGAATGAGTTTCTTACCGATCCTACCGGTTCACGGCGCTTCCTTCCTTTTGAAGTTAAAAACATTGACTTAGATAAAATGAAAGCCGTAGATATGTACAACGTTTGGAACCAGGCATACTCGTTGTTTAAATCTGACATGCGCTACTGGTTTACTTCCGATGAGGTGGACGAACTCAACCGTTCAAATCAGTTATTCCAGGTTGTCAGTATGGAAGAACAATTCTTATTACAATACTTCGAGAAACCGGTTAACCGACAGGATGCTACCCACGATATGCAGCCGGCAGAAATTCTATCTTACCTTCAGGAATATAGTCGCACAACCTTACGAATGAAAACACTGGGTGAAGCGATGCAAAAACACGGCTATGAAAAATGGCGTAAAACAATCCGAGGTGTGCAAATTTCAGTTTACAGCGTAATAAAGAAATCACAGGAGCAAGTGCGCGATGAAATGCAAGCCAAAGATAATTATACCGAAGCAAATTACACCGGTTATCAAACAAACAGAGAATTAGAAAAAGCTCCGTTTTAGTGACAAAGCGGATTTATAAACAATAAAAAACAATGTATTAACTTTTAATTTTTTTATTATGAATGTAAAAAATGTAATCTATCAAAAAGTATTTTCTTTAGGAAATTACGAAAATGAAAAAATCGGAATTGAAATTGAAGTGTCAGAAAATGAAAATCCGATTGATGCTTTATTTGAAGCTAAAAAGTATGTGGAGAAAGCCCATCTATTTAACAAGCGTTATTTTGAATACGAACGAGCAAAATCCATTGTTAAAGATGATGAAAATTACACGGGCAAACAGCGTAAACAAGCTGAAGAATTTATTTCGGACTTTGAATTTAGCTTTAATGAATTTATTAGCAAGGCTAATAGTTTAAAAACCTTACCTAATCCAAGTGTCGAAATGTTTTAATTAAAAAGAAGATTGTACACAAACTTAATCCTGCACACCTGCAGGATTTTTTTTATCTATGCAGTTTTTCTCTTTTTCCAAAATTCGATTAAATAAATTGATTTTTAAAAAAGTTTACCCGATTCTACTATACTA
>JAAYIT010000226.1 GCA_012523295.1 Porphyromonadaceae bacterium
AGCGGCTGTAAAAATATGCAGTCGCTTTTATATTTAGCTCCCTTTGCCAACGGTAATTCCCCACAAAGGAAAAAATAATGAATTTTTATATTTTAAAAGAAAATATACTGAAATGACTATTGAAGAAATACTTGCGGAAGAAGATAAAAGTAAAATAATTGATTTGCTTTGTAAAGATACGATTGATGATCGGGATGTAGAGGAATATGTGAATGAGTATAAGGGTAAAAGAGAGAGACGTCCCAATTCGGTAGGTAATCGGGAAAGCAAAACGATTGATATTTATTCAGACACGGATGTAGATGAAGAAGGCAATCCGAAGAAAACCGGTTCAAAGACGGTAATTCCGGCAAAGATCAGCACTAATAATCCGAAACGGATTGTAAGGACAGCTGCTGCTTTCTTGTTTGGAGGGGATATGCAAGTTTCGTTCGCAGAAGAAAATGAAGTGGCACAATATTTCAAAGATTTTGTGACTGACCGGTTGAAACTGAAATCGGTTTTGAATAAGTTTGCTCGAACGGTGATGAAGGAAACAAAATCAGCAATCCTGTTTTATCCTGCGCCTACGATTGTAGATGAAAAGCCCGCTACAGAGATAAGGCTGAAAATATTGGACCATAAAAACGGTGAATTTTACCCACATTTTGATGAGTATGATAATTTAGACGCTTTTACACGCAAGTATAAAGCACCTTGGGGAGATGAAGGAAAAGAACATGAAATCGTGTGGGTGCAAACCGCAAACCATGAATACACATACGTGAATGTGGGGGGATCATGGGAAGAACAAACGCCAAAGCCGAACCTTGCAAAAAAAATAACGGTAGTTTATGCCGAGCAGGATGAGCCCGAGTGGGAAGATGTGGTTACGGCTATGGATGCACTTGAAAACCGGCTTTCACGGCTTGTAGATACCAATGACTATTTTAGTGAACCGATTTTGAAAACATACGGCGCTACCGCTTTACCTTCAAAATCAACCGTAGGAAAGCAGATTGAATTTGAAGTAAGTGTAGATCCAGACACCGGCAAAATGATGCATGGGGACGCGGATTATTTGGTTTGGCAACAATCGGTTGAAAGTGTTAAGCTTGAATTAGGAACGCTTAGAGAAGAGGTATTTTCCGGCACTTCGACGCCTGATTTAAGTTTCGAGAATATGCGGGGAATCGGTGCACTGTCGGGCGCTGCTCTTGAATTAATGTTTATGGACGCATTCATCAAATCAGCTGAAAAAATGGAGATTTTTGGTCCGGTTGTAATACGGTGTTTTTCCGTTATTACAGCTATGATGGCGAACATTACGAACGTTGATATGAAAGAACAGTTGAAGGCGGCGAAGCCAAAAATTACGTTTGGAACGATACTTCCGGACAACCTGACGGAACTGGTGGATACGCTTATAAAAGCAAACGGAGATAAACCGCTGAACAGCCGGGAAACCATAACGGCTCGGTCGCCATTTACGCAGAATGTAAAAGAGGAGATGAAGCGAATGCAGGATGAAGCAAATGAAGATATTGCGAGGATGGGGATGGTGGGAATGGTAGCTGCCCCCTAACCCCCTAAAGGGGGAATGCTAATTACGCGAATTTAGACGAATTAATACGAATAATAATGATTGGCTTGTGCCAATGTGACAGGCAGGAATGCCTGTCATCCTAACACATGAGTTTACTTACTTCACATGATCAGCAACATATAGCCCGCATGTTTATGCAAGAACAGCGGGTTAATGGTATTTATTATAAGTTAATTCGGGATTTGAGCGAGTTGATGGCGAAATATAGCCCCCCTAAATCCCCCCAAGGGGGGACTTGGTACCGGAACAGGGAGATTGAGCGGTTGATTGATTTACGGTTGAAGCGGTTTGCAGTTGAATTTGAAAAGCATATTGATGAGGAAACTCTTAAAGCCTGGAACTTGTCAAATTTGAAGAATGACAGATTAGTTGAGCGGTTTCTTGAAAATTTATCGGTAACGCAAATTATGCGTAACGGTATGATGCAGCAGAATATGAATGCCTACGAAGCGTTCAGGGTTCGAAAAATTGAAGGGATGAACCTTAGCGGTAACGTATGGAAATTAGCGGAACAGATGAAAACGAGCGTTGAACTATTTCTTGAGAGTGGTATTGCAACCGGACGAAGCGCTGAAAAGATTGCAAGAGATCTGCGACAACTACTTGATAAACCGGATAAAGTGTTCAGGCGAGTGCGTGATGAAACCGGTAAGTTAGTACCAAGTAAACCAATGAAAAATTATAACCCGGGACGGGGCGTGTACCGAAGCTCGCGAATGAACGCGGTACGGCTTGCCGCAACTGAAACGAATATGGCTTATCGTGCAGCTGATTTTGAGCGTTGGTCGCAAATAGATTTTATCCTTGGATTTGAAGTGCATCGGTCGCAGAATCATAAACCGTGTGTGGTGTGTGATGCTTTAGTGGGGAAATATCCAAAAGAATTTAAATTTGTGGGATGGCACCCATTCTGCATTTGTTATGCTACACCGTTACAGCTTAATCATGATGATTTTGCTGACTTTTTAATTGACGAAAAAGTACCGGCTGATAAGTATGTGAAAGATATTCCACCCGCAGCACGTAAGTTTTTTGAAAACAATGAAAAATATAGAGAAAACAGCTATGCGGGGAGGAATTATAGGGAATGGAATGGGGCAAAATAAATAAAATATATTATGGCTAAGACAAGTGGTAACAATAGGAATGGCTCAAAAGTGATTGTAAGCAATGTAACTGTAAAGGATA
>JAAYIT010000021.1 GCA_012523295.1 Porphyromonadaceae bacterium
ACCTGCCCTTCTCCGGTGCCAAGTATCTCATTTTCTCTTGGCGCCCCCCATCTTAGAACCAGCAAATTGACAGGTCCCTGAACATTCAGAAAGCGTTCGGGAAGAAAGCCCGAATCGCCACAGTGAAGCATTGTGAAATTACCGGAATCTTCGCCGCAATCAATACGGAACATCGTAACAAAATCCTGCAGATCGGGGCTTCTGAGATGGTCTGAAATATCGGTGGAGATGGTAAAATTTCCAATCTTGTAACTTGTTGCTGTTTTGGAGAAATATTGCCCTCCCTTTTCATAGAAATTGGATAAAACAGGCTTCCCGTGATTGTGCATAGCTTCCATTAGCCCGGTATTATAATGGTCGCCATGGTTGTGGGTTATGCAAAGAAAATCAAGGTAAGGCTCCAGTTTTTCGGCATAGCGGTGGTCAATATCAATTCCGAAACAGCCTGTCGGGGTTTTCACCACAAATCCCATGTTGTAAACCATCCAAACTATGGCAGTGCCTTTTTTCACTTTCGTGCTTTTCACCTCACCCAATATTTTTTCAAAAGACTCGCGGTAGCAATAAAGAATGGGAGTTGAGTGCTCCAATCGTGAAGCTGTAGAATCTGCGCTTGTGAGATATTCTCGGAAGGTGGTGTTGGGCAAATTATCGGAATAAACCTCAAACTGTTTCAGGAGAGGTAGTCTTTTATCATCTAACACCAAAGGGGAAGTTTTCCTGAAATTACGCATGGTTTCCACCGCTTCATTGGTGTATTTTTTCTGTTCTTTCTGAAATGAATTTTTTTGTGCATTAACAGCAAAAACTGTAAAAAGCATCAGAAAAAATAAAATTGATTTTTTCATGGTTTTGAGAAATTTGTTATATCAAATTGATTTATAAAAAATGTATCTCTCGCCGGTTCGGTTTTGTAAACTGTGCCTTGTTTTGCAAAAGCAAAAACAGCGACAAGGCACAAAGAGATGACTAATTAGTCTCTTTCCATCTGAATATTTCTGCCTCCCCGGCTTCCAGTTTATACCATGAACCATATTTAGAGGCATCATCAAGAGTACCATCTTTACGAACAGCCTCAACCTGTCCGTTGAATTGGATACGCAAATCCAACGGTTTCAAAAAGCTGCGGTTGACTATGACTAAGTATTGGAAACCATCTTTCTCCAAAAGCGAAATGACAGCACCGCCACCATCCGTATCAAGAGACGTTACCTGTTCAGGCAGAATTGTCAGCTTTTTTGTGCCTACAGGAATTTCATTACCGATATGATGCAGGGATATAACGTTTGCTCCCATAAATACGAATGCCCTGTTTTGTAGTTCTTTATTCACTTCCCGAACCAGATCATACACAGGACTACGTTTCTTTTCGGATGTAATGGGTGCTTCATGGAAATTCCAGTGAGTTGTACCCGGATTCCAGTATGTGAAATATTGCAGACATTGGGCACCATAGGCTAAGTTGCTGTACATTTGCAGTTTCAATTGTGCCGCATTGGGAATAGGATAGTCGTCATGTGCCGTGGTAAGCGCGAAAGCCCAGAACGGTTTACCGGCTGCCCGCGATTTTTCAGCAATAACTTCCAGATTGTCATACCATCGTTCACGCAGTTGATCCCTGACGATTGGATAAAAATCAAACGACACCATTTCCAGATTCACCTCTTCAATAAAACGTTGTACATGTTCTTCGTACGTTTCACCGAGCACATCTTCGGGTACATAATTAGGAAACAGATTTAAATAACAGTGATGAATATTGTCAACTGCCCTGATTCTTTTCGCCCATTCAGCCAGCGTGGGAAAGTCTTTGCTTGTAGGCTCGTCTCTCAGAAAATAACCAGCTAATCCGGGATGATCTTTTACTTTTCTTACAGTACCCTCCGGATCGGATTCTAATTCTGAGCAGGTAAACATAGATTTAATTCCCACAGTAGCAGCCAGATCAAGTACATTTTTGGCATCTTCAAAATTGGAAGTATGGGAAAATGTGATCGTAAAGCCGGCATCCTTCAGTTCCTGATAACGTTCTACTGTTGCATCGCTGGCAGGTATGCTGTACCATGCCAAAATAGGAATTTTTTCCTGCGCAGATAATTTTATGACAAACGGCAATAAGAAAATCAAAACTAATACAGAAATCCTACCTAATCCCATTAAGAAAAACGTGCTCTTTTGCATGATCACAACTATTTTAGTAAATAGTGAAAATGTGAAAATTATTTGGATTAAAATTAAAACCCTCCAATCAATTTTATTGATTAGAATGTATCAAGAATATCCTTTGCTCTAAAGTATCCTCTCAGGCAGTGAACAAACTTATCTGACTATGTTTTTTTGGGTGGAATTCTAGGAAATATTTTACCAGAACACTGATGTTGATAAAAGAAAATAAGGCTAACTCGGTTATTCTCTAAACAATTCCGGGAAATCGGTGATTACTCCATCTACCCCAATAGCCTTTAACTGATCAATTTCTTCTTTTGTGTTGGGAGTATATACAACCATTTTCATTCCTTTCCGGTGACATTCTTCAACATTTTCTTTTGTAACATATTTGTAATGCGGACTGTAAATATCCGGTATAAACCCCAACGTTTCAATGTCCTCATCAATTTCAATTTTGAAATTTTTCTTTCGGGCAGGACCTACCAGATAGGAGGTTCGAACATGCGGATATTCATCATTCAGAATTCGCAAGGTGCGTGCATCAAACGACTGAATAATTACATAGGGAGTGATTCCCTTTTTTTCTACAATACCCATCAGCAGTTTTACAAATTCCGCCGGAGGAGCATTCAGAACGTTATCTTTGGCTTCGGTAGATTTTGTTTCAATATTATAAAAGACCTGCTTCCTGCTGTAGTGTTCAATATAATGTTGTACGGAATCAATCACATCCTCAAGCAAGGGAATGGAGACTTTCATCTTTTTTTGTTCGGGAAAGTTCTCATGTTTTTTGGAACCAACATCAAATTTTCTTACTTCATCATAGGTCATTTGAAAAATTGGAAAATTCTTGTTTTCAGATTTATCAATCTCTGTTCCGTCAGGTTTTAGGGCAAACAGTGGATTCAGATATGCATCATGAGACAAAACCAGTTGCTTGTCTGCCGTAACATGAATGTCCATTTCCAAAGTGGTAACCTCATCTAAAGAAAGACTGTAGAGCATGGCAGGAATGGTATTTTCAGGCATCGCTCCCCTACCTCCGCGGTGGCTTTCAGCAGAAAACTCAGGAAATTTAGCAGGTTGTAAATTTTGCTGCTCTTTTACAGAACATGCAAGTAAAAAAATCACCGCAAAACATTGAAGAAAATATTTCATAATTCTTATATTTTTTAATAACCAATAACTTAAAGTCTGAGAGTTTCCAAAATTATTGTAATTTATTCTTTTTCCAAATTAGTTTTTCACCCCAGAAAGGGATGATCGTATTTTCACACTCCACCCCGGGAAGATGCTCAAGAGTTTTGGTTATGGATGCCTGTCCGTGAGGATAGGGCTTGTGCCTCAGCTCTATCAGATGGGACAAAACAGCATAATCCGGTTGCACCTGCCCTTCTCCGGTGCCAAGTATCTCATTTTCTCTTGGCGCCCCCCATCTTAGAACCAGCAAATTGACAGGTCCCTGAACATTCAGAAAGCGTTCGGGAAGAAAGCCCGAATCGCCACAGTGAA